>DASSSH010000301.1:0-16939 GCA_035708525.1 Candidatus Methylomirabilota bacterium | reverse complement strand
GCAACGCTCGGCTTCATCGGGCTGGGCGCGATGGGCGGGCGGATGGTCACGCGCCTGCTCGGCGCGGGCCACGCCGTGGTGGGCTACAACCGCACCGCGGCCAAGGCCGCGCCGCTCGTGGCGGCAGGCATGCGGCTCGCCCCCTCGCCGCGACAGACCGCCGAGGCGTGCGAGGTCGTCTTCAGCATGGTGACCAACACCGAGGCGCTCGACGCCATTGCCCACGGCCCCGACGGCGTCCTCGCCGGGCTCCGCCCGGGAGCGGTCTGGGTGGAGATGAGCACGGTGAGCCCCGCCGCGAGCCGCCGGCTCGCGGAGGAGGCGCGGGGGCGCGGCGCCACCCTGCTCGACGCCCCCGTGTCCGGCAGCGTGCTCACGCTCGAGCAGGGCCAGCTCTCGATCATGGTGGGCGGTGAGGCCGCCGCCCTCGAGCGGGTGCGCCCGTACCTGCTGGCGATCGGCCCCACGATCACCCACGTCGGGCCCAACGGGCTGGCGGTCACGATGAAGATCGCGACCAACCTTGGCCTGGTGGTGCAGATGCTCGCCTTCTGCGAAGCCGTCCTGCTCGCCGAGAAGTCCGGCATCCAGCGCGAGCGGGCCGTCGAGACCCTGCTCAAGAGCGTGATCGCCTCGCCCATGGTGAAATACCGTGGCCCCTTCGTGCTCGGGATGCCCGCCGAGGCATGGTTCAACGTGCCGATGATGCAGAAGGACGTCGAGCTGGCGCTCGAGCTCGGCCACCAGTCGGGCGTGCCCCTGCCCACGACGGCGCTCTGTCAGGCCATGCTGACGGCCGCGCGCGGGCTGGGCCTCGGGGAGTATGATTTCGCCGTGGTCTTCGATGTGCTCGCGCGGCTCAGCGGCCTGCCGCCGAGCCCCAAGTCCACGCCGCGCACCGCCCAGCGATAAGGAGGAGCTCCGATGGGCCTACCCACCTATGGCACGATGGGAGTGGATTGGGAGGAGCGGGTCAACTTCGACCGCCTGCGCACCGAGCGGCTCGCCCGCGTGCGGGCCGAGCTCGATCGCTCCGAGCTGGGCGGCCTGCTCTGCTTCGACATGTACAACATCCGCTATATCACCAACACCACCATCGGCGAGTGGGCGCGCGACAAGCTCTCGCGCTTTGCCCTGCTGCCGCGGGGCGATCTGCCCATCATGTGGGACTTCGGCTCCGCGGCCAAGCACCACCGACTCTACTGCCCGTGGCTCGGCGAGCGCTCGCGGGCTGGCATCTCGCTGCTGCGCGGCGCGATGACGCCCGAGATGGGGCGCGCCGAGGATCTGGCGCGGAAGATCAAGCGGGAGCTGGAGGCGCGGGGGCTGCACACGGCGCCCCTGGGCGTCGACATCGTCGAGATGCCGATCCTGGACGCGCTGCAGAAGGAAGGTCTCACCGTCGTGGACGGCCAGCAGCTCATGCAGGCGGCCCGCCGCATCAAGACGCGGGACGAGATCATCCTGCTCAACACCTCGGCCATGATGGTGGACGCCGCCTACGAGGACCTCTATCACGCGCTGCGCCCCGGCATCCGGGAGAACGAGCTGGTCGCCATCGCCGCCAAGCGGCTCTACGACCTGGGCTCGGAAGACGTCGAGGCTGTCAACGCCATCGCGGGGGAGCGCTGCAACCCGCACCCGCACGTCTTCTCGGACCGCGTGCTGCGTCCCGGCGACCCGGCGTACTTCGATATCCTGCATTCCTACATGGGCTACCGTACCTGCTACTACCGCTCCTTCGCGGTCGGCAGCGCCTCGCACGCCATGGTGGACGCCTACAAGCGCTGTCGCGACATGCTCGACGTCGCGATCTCCATGGTGAAGCCGGGCGTCACCACCGCCGACATCGCGGCCACCTGGCCGCGGGCCCAGGAGTTCGGCTTTCCCGACGAGGAGGCCTGCTTCGGCCTCCAGTACGGTCACGGCGTGGGGCTGTCGATCTGGGAGCAGCCGGTCATGAGCCGGCTCGTCTCGCTCGACCATCCGGTTCCGCTCGAGGCCGGCATGGTCTTCGCGCTGGAGAACTTCTGGCCGGCCTCCGACGGCTGGTCCGCCGCGCGCATCGAGGAGGAGATCCTCGTCACCGAGACCGGCCACGAGATCCTCACCCGCTTCCCGGCCGAGACGCTGATCGTCGCGGGCACCCGCTACTGGACCGCGACCGGCCCCTTGGCCGGCACGCGGGAGCTCGAGCCGCCCCCGCCGCAGCCGTCGGCGCCGAGGCGCGTCTGAGCTAGAGGACCCCAGCCCCGCGCGCCCGCTCGGCGATCTTCCGGGCGCGGGTGAGATGGGGCATGTCCATCATCTGCCCCTTCCAGGCGAACGCGCCGGCGCCCCGCCGGGCGTGCTCCTCGAAGGCGGCGATGAGGGCCACGGCCTCCTCGGCGTCGGCGCGCGACGGGGTGAATTCCTCGTTGATCACCGCGATCTGGTTGGGGTGGATGGAGATCTTGCCGGTGAAGCCCATCGCCACGGCGTCGCGGCATTCCCGCCGGAGCCCGTCGAGGTCCCCGATATCGGTGTAGACCGTATCGAGGGCCTCCACGCCCGCCGCCGAGGCCGCGACGGCGCACATGACGCGCGCGTAACGAGGGATGTCGAGGTAGCGCCCCTCAGCGTCGCGCGTCCTCGGCAGCCCCATGGCGGCCGACAGGTCTTCGATGCCCCAGGAGATGGCCGCGATCCGCGGGCTGGCGGCGGCCACCTCACCGATGCGGAGCAGCCCTTCGGGGGTCTCGGTGGCGATCAGCACGAGTCGGGTCGACCCGAAGGGCACCCCGTGCCGCTCCTCGAGGCGCTCCAGAATCCTGGCGATCCGCCGGACGTCCTCGGCGCGCCGGGGCTTGGGGACGACGTAGCCGTCGGGGCGCCCGGCGATGGTTTCCTCGAGGTCGGCCTCGGCATACTCCGTGAAGATGGGATTCATGCGAATCCAGCGCTCGCGTCCGCCGAAGTCCAGCGTCTCCAGCCACCGTCTCACGATCGGCCGCGTGGCGGCCTTCTTGTCGGGCGTGACGGCGTCCTCGAGATCCAGGATGAGCCCGTCGGCCGGCAGCGCGAGGGCCTTCTGGATCATCTTCTCGTTGCCGCCGGGAACGAAGTGCAGCGAGCGGCGCATCACGTCCCCCGGCGGCGCATCATGGCGGCGCGGCGGCACGTCATGACGATCTCCCCGTGCTGGTTGCGCGCGCGGTGCTCGAAGATCACGATGCCCCACTGGGGACGTGACTTGGACTCGCGCTTGTCGACCACCTCGGTCTCGGCGTAGATGGTGTCGCCGTGGAAGACGGGCTTGGGGAACTCTGTCTTCTCGAAGCCCAGATTGCCCACCGTGGTGCCGAGCGTGGTCTCGCCCACCGACAGCCCGATGGCCACGCCCAGGGTGAGCAGGCTGTTGACCAGGGGCTTGCCGAACTCGGCCTTCGCGGCCGCGTGGAAGTCCACGTGCAGCGGCTGCGGGTTCATGGTGAGGCAGGAAAAGAACACGTTGTCGGCCTCGGTGATCGTGCGGCCGGGCTGGTGCTGGAACACCTGGCCGACCGTCAGGTCCTCGAACAGCTTGCCCGCCATGGAAACCTCCTGTCGTAGGGCGTCTCGAGCGCAGCTCGGCTCGACGATGATATCGCTCCCGACCCGGCCGTCAAGGGCCGAGGCTCCCTCCTTGACACCAGGCCGGCAGGAGGCCTAACTATGGCCCAGCGTCGAATGGAAGTGAGAGCCGAGACGGGGCCCGCGGTTCGAGCCGAAGGGCGCAGCCATGAGGCGAGAGCTGAACCGATTCCGCAGGCGTGGCAGTTCGAGGTGAGCGGCGAAGCCGCGAGCCGAGGGCTGAATCAAGCCCCCGGCGAGGCGAGCGGTGAAATGGCTCGAATAAGGAGACACTCGATGACCACACGGCGGCACTTCCTGAAGACGGCGGCGGGCGCTACGGCCGCGCTCGGCTTCCCGGCCGTCCTGCGCGCCCAGGCGCGGGAGATCCTGGTCGGCGAGACCCACCCGCTGACGGGCGCCCTGGCCCGCGAGGGCACCCTGGGCAAGCAGGGGATCGAGCTGGCCGTGAACGAGATCAACGCGGCCGGCGGGATCAAGTCCCTGGGCGGCGCCCGGCTCAAGCTGATGGTGCTCGACAACGAGTCCAAGCCCCCGGTGGCCATCTCGACCATGGAGCGCTTCAAGGACGCGGGCGCCGTCGCCGTGCTCGGCCCCTACGCCTCCGGTCTGGCCTTCGTCACGACCCAGGAGGCCGAGAAGTACCGCATCCCGCACGTGCTCGACGTGGCCGTCGCCGACGGCGTCACCGAGCGTGGCTTCAAGTACACCTTCCGCTTCGGGCCCAATGCCAGCATGGGCGCGCGGTGGACCGCGGACTATCTGGGCGGTCTCACGAAGGAGATGAAGCTCGGGCTCCGGCGCGTGGTGTTGATCCACGAGGATGGGTTGTTCGGCAAGTCGACGGCCGACACGCTCGAGAAGCTGCTGCCGGGCGTCGGCATGGAGGTCGTCGAGCGCATCCCGCACAGTGCGGCCGCGCCCTCGCTCAACAACGAAGTGCTCAAGATCAAGGGCGCCAAGGCCGACATCGTCATCCCCTCCACGTATTATCCGGCGCACTCGCTGATCGTCCGGACCATGGCGGAGCAGCGCGTGGACGTGGGGGCCATCCTCTCCGTCTACGGCGGCGCGGGCAGCCAGTACCGGTTCATCAAGGACGTGGGCAAGCTGGCCGATTACATGCTCGACGGCAATCACTGGTACAACCCCAAGCACCCACGCATCGCCGGAATCATCGGCGCGTTCGACAAGGCCTACGCCCAGCCCTTCGCGTACGAGTGGATGCTAGCCTACCAATCCGTCTATGTGCTCAGGGACGCGCTGGAGCGCGCGGGAGCGCCCGACCGCGAGAAGCTGCGCGAGGCGCTGACGCGGACCAACCTGCGCGACCAGATCGTGCCCTACTCGATCACCTTCGATGAGAAGGGGCAGAACCCGAACGCCCGCACCCTGCTGATGCAGGTGCAGCACGGCAAGATCGCGGTGGTCTATCCCCCGGAGTTCGCCGAGGGCAGGCCGCTCATCCCGGTGCCGGCCTGGGACAAGCGGCTGTGAGAGGATAGGGGCCGCGCCTCGACCAGCGGCTGATGAGCGCTGACGTCGTTCTCTCGAGCCTCGCCAACGGGATCATGCTGGGCGGACTCTACGCCCTCGTGGCCGTGGGGCTGACCTTGATCTTCGGCGTCATGAAGATCATCAACTTCGCCCACGGCTCGCTCATGATGCTCTCGATGTACGCCACCTTCTGGCTGGCCCAGACCACGGGCCTTGACCCCTATCTCTCCCTCCTGCTGACCGTGCCGGCAGGCTTCGCCCTGGGCTATGCCGTCCAGCGCGGCGTCATCGCGCCCGTGCTCGCCGCGCCCGAGCACAACCAGCTCCTGATGACGCTGGGACTGGCGCTCTTCCTCGACAACCTGGCGCTCGTGGTCTTCAAGGCGGATCCCCGCACCCTGCTGGTCGCCTACTCGCAGTCCACCCTCGGGATCGGTCCGCTCCGGCTCAACCTATCCCGGCTCCTGGCCTTCGGCGGCGCCCTCGTGATCAGCGGCCTGCTCGCCCTCTTCCTCAAACGCACCGATCTCGGCCGCGCGCTCCGCGCCGCGGCCGAGGAGCGCGACGGGGCCGCGCTGGTGGGGATCTCGGTGCGGCGCGTCTATGCGGTCGCCTTCGGGATCGGGGCGGCCTGCGTCGCCGCCGCCGGCACCATGGCCGTGCCGTTCTTCTACGTCTCCCCCGACGTGGGCAACACCTTCGTCATCACGGCCTTCGTCGTCGTCGTGCTCGGTGGGCTCGGCTCCTTCCCCGGCGCGCTGCTCGGCGGGCTCCTCGTGGGAATCGTGGAGTCGCTCGGCGGCCTGTACTTCCACGGCTCGCTCGCGCAGATCGGGATCTTCGCGGTGTTCATCCTGATCCTCCTGGTGCGGCCCGCGGGCCTGCTCGGCGCCCGCCATGCGTGAGCGCTGGCTCGGCCTCGCCGCTGTCGCCGCCGCGGCGGTCGCGCCCGTGGTGATCCGCTCGGAGTACGTGGTCGGCACGCTCACGCTGATCTTCTTCTTCGCCTTCGTCGGCCAGGGCTGGAACATCCTGGGCGGCTACGCGGGCCAGTTCTCCTTCGGGCACGCCCTCTTCTTCGGGATCGGCGCCTACACGTCGGGCCTCTGCTTCCTCAAGGCGGGGATCACGCCCTGGATCGGGATGTGGGTGGGGGCGGCTGCCGCGGTCGCGGTCGGCCTGGTCACGGGGCATCTCTCGTTCCGCTACGGGCTGCGCGGCGCCTACTTCGCCCTCGTGATGCTCGCGTTCGCCGAGATCTTCCGGGTGACCGCCACCAACTGGGAATGGGTGGGCGGCTCCTTCGGCATCCTCGTGCCGCTGCGCGGGCATGCGCCGGCGCTCTTCCAGTTCGGCGACAAGCGCTACTTCTACTATGTGAGCCTGGCGATGCTGCTCGCCGTGACCTGGGGCGTGTCGTGGCTCGGCCGTTCGCGGCTCGGCTATCAGATGGCGGCCGTGCGGGAGAACGAGGCTGCCGCCGCCGCCGCGGGCGTCGATCCCTATCGGGTCAAGCTGACGGCCATGGCGCTGTCCGCCGCCGTCACGGCGCTCGGCGGCGCCTTCTACGTGCAGTACTTCTCCTACGTGGACCCCGCCATCGGCTTTGGACCAGCCAATTCCATCGAGATCCTGCTCCGCCCCATCATCGGCGGGGCGGGCACGCTCTGGGGCCCCCTGCTGGGCTCGGCGCTGCTGGGCGTGCTGGGTGAGGGCACCCGCGAGCTCGCCCGGAGCTACGCCGGACTGCACTTGATGCTCTACGGCGCGATCCTCATGATCGCCGTCGTTTTCCTCCCGCACGGGGTCATGGGCTGGCTGCGCGGCGGCCGACGCGCCTCCGCGTCGGGGAACGGCTAGGCATGGCCCTCCTCGAGGTGCGCGGCCTCTCGAAGCGCTTCGGCGGGCTCCAGGCCCTGTCCCGCGTGAGCCTGTCCCTCGAGAGCAGCGAGATTCTCGGGCTCATCGGCCCCAACGGCGCCGGGAAGACCACCTTCTTCGCCGCCGTCTCCGGCTTCGTGACGCCCGACGAGGGCAGCGTCCGCCTGGCCGGCCGCGAGCTGGTCGGAATGCCGCCCCATGCCGTCTGCCGGCTGGGGCTGACGCGCACCTTCCAGATCGTTCAGCCGTTCCCCGCGCTCTCGGTGATCGAGAACGTCATGGTCGGCGCCTTCACCCGCACCAGCTCCACGGCCGAAGCGCGTCGGCGGGCCGGGGACGTGCTCGAGCAGACGCGACTCGCCCCCGTGGCCGACCGCCCGGCGCACGCGCTGCCCATCGGCCTGCGCAAGCGCCTGGAGCTCGCCCGCGCGCTGGCCACCGGGCCGCGCGCGCTGCTGCTCGACGAGGTGATGTCGGGCTTGACGCCGCCCGAGGTGGAGGAGATCGTGGCGGTCATCCGGCGCATCCGCGAATCGGGCATCGCCGTGCTCGTGATCGAGCACGTCATGGCCGCGGTGATGGGGCTGTCCGACCGGATCGCCGTCCTCCATCACGGCGAGCTGATCGCCCTGGGCTCCCCCGCCACCATCGCGCGCGATCCGGTGGTCGTCGACGCGTACCTGGGCGAGCCCATCGCCCTATCCGGCTGAGCGGGCCGCTCACGCCCCGGAGAGGCTGCCATGTCCGATCGCCCGGTCCTCGATCTCCTGATCAAGAACGTCCGAGTGGTGCGCCCCAACCATCCGACCGTGGACCGCCTCGATCTCGGCGTCACGGACGGCCGCTTCACGCGGATCGCGCCGCAGATTCCGGCGGCCGACGCCCGGCAGGTCTTCGACGCGCGCGAGCGGCTGGGTTTCCCCGGCGTGATCGACGCCCACACCCACGTGGGGATCTACTCGCCGCTCGCGGAGGATGCCGTCACCGAAAGCCAGGCGGCCGTGACTGGCGGGGTCACCACCATGCTCACCTACTTCCGCACCGGTCAGTACTACCTGAACCGGGGCGGTTCCTGGCGCGAGTTCTTCCCCGAGGTGCTGAGGACCTCCGAGGGGCGATACTGGGCGGACTACGGCTATCATCTGGCTCCGATCGAACGCCGTCACCTCGACGAGATGGAGATGCTGGCCACGGAGCACGGCGTGCCCTCCTTCAAGATCTTCATGTTCTACGGCGGCTATGGCCTGCACGGGAAGACCGACCAGGACGCCCAGCGGAAGTTCTTGATGCTCGGCGAGGAGGAGAGCTACGACCTGGCGCACTTCGAGTTCGTCATGCGGTCGGCCGCGCGGCTCCGCCGGAGTCACCCGCGCCTGGCCGACGCGGTGAGCGTAAGCCTGCACTGCGAGATCGCCGACATCCTCAACGCCTACACGCGTCTGGTCCAGCAGGACCGCTCGCTCACCGGACTGCGGGCCTACAGCGCCGCCCGTCCGCCGCATGCCGAGGGGCTCGCCGTCTGGATCGCCGCCTACCTCGCCCATGAGGCCGAGTGCGCCAGCATCAATCTCCTCCACTTGTCCTCGCGCAAGGCCCTGGAGGCGGCCCTGACCATGCAGCGCGTGTTCCCCCACATCGACTTCCGCCGCGAGGTGACGGTCGGTCACCTGTTGCTCGACTACGACGCGCCCGCGGGCGTGCACGCCAAGGTCAATCCGCCCATTCGCCCGCGGGAGGACGTCGAGTTCCTCTGGCGCGCGGTCCTCGACGGCAACGTCGACTGGATCGTGAGCGACCACGCCTGTTGCGCCGCCGAGCAGAAGATGTCGGTGGAGCGGCCCGATGACATCTGGCTCGCCAAGTCCGGATTCGGCGGCACCGAGTACTTGCTGGCTGGCGTGTTCAGCGAGGGCAGCAAGCGGGGCCTGCCGTATCATCGGATGGCGGAGCTCGTGAGCTGGAATCCCTCGCGGCGGTTTGGCCTGCTCGCCAAGGGCGACATCGCCCCCGGCTACGACGCCGATCTGGCGCTGCTGGATCCGGACCGGCGCTTCACGGTCCGCGCGGCGGACTCGCCCTCGGGCCAGGGCTACACGCCCTTCGAGGGGCAGGAGCTCACGGGTCGGGTCACCGCGACCTTCCTCCGTGGCCGTCTCGTCTTCGACGGGGGCCGGATCGTCGGTCCGCCGCTGGGGCGCTACCTCCGGCGCCCCTCGCCCCCGCCATGACCATCCGCCGCGGCTCGACGGCGCTGCTGCTGCTCGACCTGCAGCGTGACTTCATGGACCCCGGCGGCATCTATGCGCGGCACGGGCTGCCCATCGAGCGGCTGCGCGCGATCATCCCGGCCGTCCAGCGGGTGGCCCTCGCGAGCCGCACGGCCCACGTGCCCATCTTCGCCTCCAAGTTCACGGTCTTCACGGCCCCCGGCGGCGCTCCCCTCGGCCTCGAGCACATCGTCAAGGCGCGCCCCTTTCTGCTGCAGGAGGGCTTCCGGCTCCACGATCCGGGCCGCGAGCTGATCCCCGAGCTCCCGCGGCCCGATTACGAGCTCGACAAGCCGCGCTTCTCGGCCTTCCACGGCACCCCGCTGGAGGTGCTGCTCCGCTCGCTGGGCATCGACACGGTGGTGCTCAGCGGCATCGTCACCCACGGAGGCGTCGAGGCCACGGCGCGCGACGCGATGATCCGCGACTTCTCCGTGGTGATCCTCGAGGACTGCGTGGCCGCGTTCGACGAGGAGCTGCACTTGGCATCGCTGCGCGGTCTCGGCCTCTATCTCACGGTCATGGACTCGGCGGCTTACCTCCACGCGCTGGAGGGATAGCCCGCGTGCTCGAGGTCGAGGGCATCGACGTCTTCTACGACGACCTCCAGGCGGTCCACGGCGTCTCACTCGCGGTGCAGGCGGGGGAGATCGTCACCCTGGTCGGCGCCAACGGCGCCGGGAAGACCACCACGCTCCGCGCCATCTCGGGGCTCCTTCGCCCGCGGAGCGGCACGATCCGCTTCGACGGGCGCCGGCTCGATCGGCTGCCGCCCGATCAGATCGTCGAGCACGGCGTGCTCCAGGTGGCCGAGGGGCGGAAGCTCTTCCCCAGCCTCACGGTGCGCGAGAACCTGGAGCTGGGCGCCTACACCCGGCGGGCCAAGCCGTGGCGCGCCCGGAGCCTCGACGAGGTGATGGACCGGTTCCCCATTCTCCGCGAGCGAGCCAGCCAGCGCGCGGGCACGCTGTCGGGCGGGGAGCAGCAGGTGTGCGCCATCGCCCGCGCCCTGATGGCCCGCCCCGCCCTGCTCATGCTGGACGAGCCGTCGCTGGGATTGGCGCCCAAGATCGTGCGAGATGTCTTCCGGATCATCGAAGAGATTCACTCGGCTGGAGTGACCGTGCTCCTGGTCGAGCAGAATGTGCGACAGGCCCTGGCGGCGAGCCGGCGGGGGTACGTGCTCGAGAACGGCCGCGTCGTGCTCGAGGGAACTGGGGCGGAGCTCCTCGCCAGCGAGGTCACGCGCAAGGCGTACCTGGGGCGATGATTCGGGGGTGCTGACCGGGAAGACACCGGATCCGCGCAGTTCGGGGGACTTCAAATCCACACTGGGAGGTCGGATTCGAGTTGTCCCCAGTCTGCCCACATCTTGTGGATAACACTCTAGTCTAGCCCTAGATATAGGGGTCGGCCAGACTGCGAACATCGTCGAAAAGGCAAATGTTGACGTGCGTTTAGGCTTCGATTAGAGTGTCCCAGCTTGGAAGAAACCGCTGAAGTCGCCCCCACGATCTGGAGGCAGTCATGATCACGGTTCCCGCTCACCGCGTGAAGCAGTTCGGGGTTGAGTTCTTCCAGGCTTCCTTCTCCGCGAAGGACATCGATCGCCTGGTGAAGTTCGAGGTGCTGGGCTATGGCGGCGGCACCGCGGCGCCCACCAAGGCGCGGCGCGCGAACCGGGCCCGGGTGAACTGGGAAGCCCTCGAGAAGCGGATCGGCGAGAGCGAGACCGCGTACCAGCGTCCCGTGATCCGTCGCAAGATCGACGAGCTGGTCAGCTACTACCGCGACTGCAAGGACGCCGGAACGCTGCCGGCCATCCCCGGAGCGGTCATCATCACCTCCGAGAAGCGCTTCACCTTCACGCCGATGGCGAGCCAGCACGATCTCGGGCTCCTGCAGATCCCGGAAGAGCACGGCGTGCTCCGCGTGCTGGACGGCCAGCATCGCCTCCTGGCGCTGCACGCGCTGACGCAGGCGGGTGAGAACCTGGGGATCGAAGTCCCCGCCGTCCTCTTCGACCGGCTGGACGCGCGGCAGATCGTGGAGCTGTTCGTCACGATCAACGCCAAGCACACCCGCCTGAATCCGTCCCACATCGTGAGCCTGGCAGGCCGCAAGCTCTATCCGGACCCCAACCAGGCCCTGGCCCACGACGTGATTCGCTCGCTCAACGAGGACGAGACCTCCCCGCTGCACGGCGACATCAAGATGCTGGGCACCGGACGCGGCCGCGTCTCGCAGGCGCCCCTGGCCGAGGAAATTGTGGACTTCCTCGAAGCGGTCGAGAAGATCGGCGGCGGCGGACGCATGAACGAGCTGCGCCAGAACGCCAAACGCTTCTTCCTGAACTACATGAAGGCGGTCGCGGCCGTCTTCCCCACGGCGTGGGCGGGCCGGAAGTACTCCATCAAGACCGGCGCGGCGCTGCGCGCCTTCATCCGGGTGGCCCCCGACGTGATGGCCCGCGCCCGCGAGCTCAAGCGCGACGCCTTCGACTTCCACGCGATCCGTGACGCGGTGAGGCCGTGGGGCGACCGGCTCAAGGACCGGCGCTTCGAGACCGAGCGGGAGTGGAAGGCCAAGCTCGCGGGCGGCACCCGCGGGACCGTAGAAGCGCTCACCCGCGAGCTCCGCGAGGCGCTCCGCGGGTAATCAGGCCGGCTGCTCGTCGGCCGGCCAGGGGAAGTTCGCCTCGAGGATCTCGAAGGTCTTCTTGCCTCCCGGTAGCTGCGCGACGACGCGGTCACCGACCTTCTTGCCGATCAAAGTCCGCGCCAGCGGCGCCATGACCGAGATGCGGCCCCGGGCGGGCTCGGCCTCGTCCGACCCGACGATCTGATAGCGGGTCTCCTTGCCGTCGTTGTCCTCGAGCCGGACCGTCGAGCCGAACGTCACCCGCTCGCCGGAGGTCGGCGGGTCGAGGACCTCGGCGGTGCTCACCTTGCTCTCCAGCTCCTTGATGCGCGCCTCGAGGAAGCCCTGCTTCTCGCGCGCCGCGTGATACTCGGCATTCTCGGAGAGGTCACCGTGGGAGCGCGCCTCGCCGATCGCCCTGCTGAGCACCGGCCGCTCTTTCTTGAGCCGTTCGAGCTCGGCCTTGAGGCGCTCGTATCCCGCTCGCGTCATCGGAGTGCGCTGGATGGCCATGGACAGAATCCGCGCTAGCCCACCACGTCGTCGCTGCGCCTGACCTCGGCGAGAAAGCCGTTGAGGCTCGCCAGATGGGTCCGGTGGACCTGATCGTGCGGGATCACGGTCCCGTCGGGCGCCGTGACGTCCATCGCGGCCGTCGCGTCCGAGAGCAGCGTGACCTTGAAGCCGCGGTGCGCCGCTTCGCGTGTGGTGGTGTCGCAGCACATCTGCGTCATGAATCCCGACACGATGACGCGCTCGATGCCGCGCGCGCGGAGCTCCGCTTCGAGCGCCGTGTTGGTGAAGGCGCCGGGCAGGTGCTTCGTGATGACCGGCTCGCTGGCGGCCGGCGCCACGGCCGGATGGATGGCCAGGGCCGGGCTGCCCGGGGCGAAGATGCCCCCGGGCCGCTGGCTCTCGTGGACGATGTGGAAGACGGCGACGCCGCGGCGGCGCGCCCAGTCCAGGGTCCGCGCGATGCGCTCCACGGCCTTCGGCCCGTCGGGCAGCACCAGCTTCCCCAGGGGGGCGAAGTACTCCTGCTGCGCGTCGATGATCAGGAGCGCCGTCTTGTCCATGGCCGTCGTTCGGTCGGCGTCCCGGAACGCGCTAGCGGGGCGGCAGTCGCTCGCCGCCGACTTCGATCTTTGCCGACGCCAGCCGGGTACGGACCCAGCCTTCCCACGCCAAGTTGCGCTTCTGCTCGAGGACCTGGCGCTCGAGCTCGGCACGCTCCTTCTCGAACCCCGCCGCGTCTCCCGGCTGGCGGTCCAGGGTCTTGACCACGTAGATGCCGCTATCCGTTTGGAGCGGCTCCGAGACGACGCCCGCCGACGTCTGAGCCGCCGCGAGAAAGACGGCGTTCGGCACGTTCGCCCGCTCCTTGGGCGGCTCAGCTCGGGAGAAGAGCGGCAGGTCGCCCGTCGTGAACCCCTCGAGCCGCGCCGCGGCGCGGAAATCTCCGCCCTTGCCGAGCGCCGTCGTCAGCGCCCGCGCCTTGTCCGTGGCCATCGCCGCGGCCCGCTCGCGCCTGTACGCCTCGACGACGCGGTCCTTGATCTCCGCCAGTGGCGGCACGCCCGCCGGGTTTTGCCCCAGCACCTTGACCATGGCATACCCGCCCGCCGTCCGCGCCGGTGCCGAGACGCCACCCATCGACATGGAGAAAACGGCCTCCTCGAGCTGGGCGTCGCGCCCCACGCCCTCGAGCGGGTCGCCGCGGCCGATCGTGGCCTCGCGCACCTCGAGGCCCAGCGCGCGCGCCTCGGCGGCGAAATCCGCGGCCGCCTGGAGCTTGGGCTTGATCTCGTCGGCCCGGGCGCGCGCCGCGCGGTCGCTGCGCTCGTTCAGCAGCGCCTCCTTGATCTTCGCAGCCACGTCCTTGAGCGGCGTGCGGCCACCCTCCTTGACGTCGAGCACCTTGATCGCGTGGTAGCCGAACGGCGTGCGAACGGGACTGGCAGTGATCTCGCCCTTCTTGAGCGCGAAGGCGGCCTGCTCGAAGGCCGGGACCAGCTCGCCGGGGCCGACGAACCCCAGCTCGCCGCCCTGCGCGGCGTTGGCCTTGTCGTCGGAGACCTCCCGCGCCAGCTTGGCGAAATCCTCGCCGGCCTTGGCGCGGCGAATCACCTCCTCGACCTTGGCCTTGGACTGATTCTCGGCCTCGCTGCCGCCCACGGGCGGCACGCGGACCAGCACGTGCGCCACGCGCACCCGGCGCGGCTGCTCGAACTGGGCGCCGTGCTCCTTGTAATAGGCCTCCGCGTCGGCGTCCGAGACCGGCTGGGCGAAGGCCTTCGGGCTCACGAGCACGTACTGCAGCCGGCGCCGCTCGGGTCGCGTGAACTGCGCCGTGTGGCTCTTGAGATACGCGTCCAGGTCACCGTCGCTGGCGCTGACCTGGGCGATCAGGGGCCGGACGTCGAGGAAGGCCCACGCGGCCCGGACCTTCTCGTGGCGCAGGTCGTAGGCCTGGCGCAGCTCACCGTCGGAGACCTTGACGCCCTCCTTGATGAGCCCCTCGACTTTGCGGCGGACCAGCTGGCGGCGCACCTCGGTCTCGAAGCTGCCCGGCTCGATCCGGATCTGGCGCAGCATCTTGAGATACTGATCGCGCGAGAAGCGCCCGTCCTCCTGGAACTCCCGGATCTCCTGGATGCGCGAGCGCAGCTCGTCGTCGCCCACTCGGATGCCCTCGCGCGCCGCCCCCTGCACGACCACCGCCTCCGTGATCAGCTCGTTGAGCACCTGCTGGCTGAGCCCCAGCCGCTCGGCCAGCTCCGGCGTCATGCGCTGCCGGGTGAGCCGCTCGTATGCCGCCGCGTAATTGGCCTGGGCCCGACGGAATCGGTCCAGCGAGATCTCCTCGCCATTGACGCTGGCGATGATGTTGGTCTTGCCTCCGGGGGTGAACCCGCCGGTCCCGAAGAAGAAGAGGACGCCCGAGGTCAGGATGAAGATCACGATCACGGCCAGGAGCAGGACCTTCAGGCTCCTGGCGTAGTCCCGCATGATGCTGATCACGGCCACGACCTCCCGGAGCTGCGCAGGGTGAACATCACTCGAAGCCCTAGCCTACCACAGCCCCCGCGGCGGGCACGGGGCGCCGGGCTAGAGGCCGATCAGCGACTGGATGGCCGGCAGGGCGAAATAGACCACGAAGGCGCCGGCCGCGACGTACATCATCGGGCGCACGTCGCCGCCGCGGCCCCGCACGAGCTTGATGAAGCAGTAGGCGATGAAGCCGGCGCCGATGCCGTTGGTGATCGAGTAGGTAAAGGGCATCGCGGCCAGCGTCAGCAGCGCGGGGAACCCCTCGTCGAGCTCGCCGAAGGGGATGTCGCGGACGATCGCCGCCATCAGGTACCCCACCACGATCAGGGCGGGCGCCGTGGCCTGGGCGGGCACGACGCCGGCGATCGGGGCCAGGAAGAGCGCCAGCAGGAAGCAGGCGCCCGTGACCACCGATGCCAGGCCCGTCTTGGCGCCGGCGGACACGCCGGCCGCCGACTCGATGTACGTCGTCGCCGACGACGCCCCGGCCGCTCCGCCCGCCACCGCCGCCAGCGAATCCACGAGCAGCACGCGGTTGAGCCGCGGCAGCTTGCCGTCGCGCGTGAGCCAGCCGGCCTCGCCGCCGATGCCGATCACGGTCCCCATGGTGTCGAAGAAATCCGAGAGCATGATCGAGAAGACGGTCACGCACGCCGCGAGGACTCCGACGCGGGCGAACACCGACAGATCGAGACCTGCGCCGAGCGTCGAGAAGTCCGGCAGCGCGACCCACGATGCCGGGATCACGGCCTGACCCGGCGTGGGAAAGGCGCGGCCCCCGGTGGTGGAGTTCACCACGACCGCGAGCGCCGTCGTCACCAGGATGCCGATCAGCAGGCCGCCGGTCGTCCCGCGGGCCTGAAGCCAGAGCGTCAGCAGCAGACCGAAGAGCGCGACCGCGACGGGCGCCGAGGTCAGATCCCCCAGGGTCACCGGCACGCCCGGCGGCCCGGGCTTGACGATCCCGGCCGCGACGAGACCGATGAACAGGATGAATAGGCCGATGCCCACGCTGATGGCGCGCTTGAGGGCCGCCGGGATGGCATCCATGATCGCCTCGCGGAAGCCCGTGAGGACGAGCACCGTGATCGCCACGCCCTCGAGGAAGACCACGCCCATCGCCGCCTGCCACGGCAGCGCCATTCCGGCGACCAGCTGGAAGGCGACGACGGCGTTGAGCCCCATCCCTGAGGCCAGCGCCAGCGGGTAATTGGTCACCAGGCCCATGGCGATGGTGAGCGCGCCCGCGACGAGGCAGGTCGCGGCCTGGGTGGCGGCGAACGGCGGACCCTGACCCTGCAATGCCGCGATCCCGGAGAAGGACAGGATGGCCGGGTTCACGAAGATGATATAGGCCATCACCATGAAGGTGGTGAGGCCGCCCCGCAGCTCGCCGCCGACGGTGGCCCCCTTCCGCCTGAGGCCGAAGTAGCGCTCGAGCACCGATCAGTCGGCCTCGGGCTCTTCGATCCGGGGCAGCGTCACTCCTTCCTCCGGCACCACACGGCGAGCGACGGTGAGGAAGCCCGTGTGCGCGACCATCCGGTGGAACGGACGGACCGAGCTCCCCTCGATGTTCCATGGGCGGAAGAGCGTCTCGAACGTCTCCACCAGCGCGTAGCCGGGATGTCGCCGCAGCGCCTCGCTGAGCTGATGGGACTGGATGATGGTCGGTACGTAGGAGAGGAAGATCCCGCCCGAGCGCAGCACCCGCGCCACCGGCTCCACGAGCGACCAGGGTTCCGGGAGATCGAAGACCGCCCGGTCCACCGGCTCCTCCTCGGCCAGACCTTCCTCCACGGGCCGGAGCCTGACGGCCAGATTGCTGACTTCACCCATGCGCAGATGGATATTCGCCAGCGCGCGCCGCGCGAAGTCTTCGCGCTGCTCGTAGGTGACCACCCTGCCGTCGGGCCCGACGGCGCGCAGGAGCGCCAGCGTCAGCGCGCCCGACCCCATCCCCGCCTCGAGCACCCGCGCGCCGGGAAAGA
>DASSSH010000300.1:0-2685 GCA_035708525.1 Candidatus Methylomirabilota bacterium | reverse complement strand
CGAGGCCACGGGGCAGGTCACCGCGTGGTGGTGATCGGCGGCGTGGTGGGCCGAGTGCAGGCCGTTCTGGAAGGCGAAGACGGCAAGCACCAGCGCGAGAGCAAGGACAAGGGCCCGGCGCGGCCGGCGCCAGCATGCGGCCAGCGTCAGCAGCGCGATCATGACCACCGGCCAGGGGAGGCCCGGCGTTTCGGGCGCGGCGGACAGCATCGCCGGCGGGAATTCCGGGGCTGGCAGCATCTGGGTGGCCGCGAGGTCCGAAACTGGAAAGCCGGGATGGGCCCAGGCAGGCGCCGCAAAGACGACGACGGCCAGGATCAGCGCTGCGCCGGGAAACCGGGGGCGAAGCATGGAGCCCAAAGTAACAACTCAACCCGTGGGGGTCAAGATTCGTTCCTTACGGCCTGACGCCCACTCCGGGTGCCGGCTTGATCCTGAACGAGAATTTCGATTCGACCACGTGGCTGTCCACCGAGATCACGCGGAATCTGACCGTGTAGCTCCCCGGCGCCAAGGGGGGCAGGCTCACCGAGAGTTGCCGAGGCTCATCGGGACCGACTACGACATCCCGCAGGTCTACTTGCACACCCTCCTCGCTCCACACCGTCAGCGCGGTGAAGGCGGGCTCGATCCGCTCGTTGAACCAGAGGACGACCCGCGTCGGCGGCTGGGTCAGCACCGCGCGCGACGCCGGGCTCGATCTGATGAGGACCGCGTGAGCGCCGGCCGGCGTGGGTTCGATCTGGAGGGAAAGCACGACGGCGAGCCAGTACCCGGCCGCGCGCGAAGACATGGGGAAGACCCTACCGGGAGCGCTCGGTCGGGGCAAGAGGGCACCGGTCCGCCGTTTGACTCGCCGGGAACCGCTGTGGGATCATAACTGCTCGCCATGAAAGTCCATTTCACCACCCTCGGGTGTCCCAAGAACCAGGTGGACTCCGAGCTCATGCTGGGCATGCTGGCCCGCGCCGGCCACGAGATCACCGAGCGCGCCGAGTCCGCCGACTGCCTGGTGGTGAACACCTGCGCCTTCATCGACCGCGCCCGCGAGGAGTCGGTCAACACCATCCTCGAGCTGGCGGAGCTCAAAGAGCGCGGTCGGGCGCGGGCGCTGATCGTCACCGGCTGCCTGACCCAGCGCTACGGCCGCGACATCCTCACCGAGATCCCGGAGGTCGACTCGATCCTGGGGACCTCGGAGCTCGAGCGCATCGTCGAGCTGGTGAGCCAGGCCGACGGCCGGCACGACTGGGTGACGAGCGCGCCGCCGGGCTATCTCTACGACGCCACGACGCCGCGGCTGCTGACCGCGCGCGTGCCCTATGCCTACGTCAAGATCGCCGAGGGCTGCGACATGGGCTGCGCCTTCTGTGCGATCCCGCAGTTCCGGGGCCGGCACCGCAGCCGGCCGCTCCGGGACATCGTCGCCGAAGTGGAGGGCCTCCACCGCCGCGGCATCCAGGAGGCGATCCTGGTCTCCCAGGACACGCTCGCGTACG
The DNA here is from genome assembly GCA_035708525.1 of Candidatus Methylomirabilota bacterium. GTDB lineage: Bacteria > Methylomirabilota > Methylomirabilia > Rokubacteriales > CSP1-6 > DASSSH01. Next base: position 1,186 of record DASSSH010000300.1, on the reverse strand, counting down.
GGCGTGATCTGCCCGGCAACGGCGACATCGGCGATCTGCTCCTGGCACTCTCGGACACGGCGATGCCCTGGATCCGGCCGATGTACCTTCATCCGGCCCACGTCAACGACCGGCTGATCGCCAAGTGGCAGCGGGCGCGGGTGGTGTCCTATCTCGACATGCCGGTTCAGCACGGCGACGACGGCGTGCTGCGGGCCATGCGCCGCGCCGTCACCGCCCGTCGCATGCTCGAGATCCTCGCCCAGTTCCGCGCGGCCATACCCGGCCTCACGATCCGCACCACCGTGCTGGTGGGCTTTCCCGGAGAGACCGACGGGGCCTTCGAGAACCTCCTCGCTTTCCTCGAAGAGGCGGCCTTCGACCGCCTGGGCGTCTTCACCTATTCAGTGGAGGAGGGCACCCCGGCGGCCGGCATGGCCGACCAGGTGCCCGCCGACGTGATGGCCGAGCGCGCCCGTTTGGTCGAAGACCTCCAGGATCGTCTGGCCTGGCCACGGCTCAAGGCCCTCTACGGGACTCGCCAGACCGTCCTCGTGGACGGTCCGGGTGTGGACCCAGCCTTCCCCTACGAAGGCCGCCTCGCGGGGCAGGCGCCGGAGATCGACGGGATCGTTCTGCTGCGGGATCCGACACTCATGCCGGGGCGATTCGCTGACGTTTCCATCGTCGAGGTGGACGGCTACGAGCTTGTCGGCGAGTAGAGGCCTCGGCCTCCTCGACCGGCTGGCGTTCGTCATCGCCAGCCTCGCCGGTGCCGGTTACACGCCCGTGGCGCCCGGCACCGTCGGCAGCCTCGTGACGCTGGTGGCGGTCTGGCTCATCCCGTTCAACACGCTGGCGCTCGCCTACACCCTGGTCGGTGTCACGGTGGTCGGCACCTGGGCCGCCCATCGCGTCGAGCGCACGCTGGGCAAGAAGGATCCCGGGCTGATCGTGATCGACGAGGTGGCCGGCATGCTGGTCTCGGTGCTGCTGTTGCCCCGGACCATTCCCGTTCTCTTCTCCGCGTTCCTCCTCTTCCGCCTCTTCGACATCTGGAAGCCGTTCCCGGCCCACGAGAGCCAGGCGCTCGCGGGAGGGCTCGGCGTGATGCTCGACGATCTCGTCGCGGGCTTCTACGCGCTGTTCATTGTCATGGGCGCCCGCACCCTTCTGTTCGGCGCGCGCTTCGGATTGCCGTCATGAC
>DASSSH010000299.1:0-26596 GCA_035708525.1 Candidatus Methylomirabilota bacterium | reverse complement strand
TGTCGCCGTGCGAGGCGCAGGGCGGGGCGAGCGCGCGATCGCGGGCCGACTGCCCACGCCCGAGCCCCCGCTGGGGGATGGGGGGTCGCGCGAGCCACGCCCGAGCGAGCGCCGGCGTACAGGCGAGCCATCGCCGGCGCGACTGCGGCGTCCGCGCCTGGCCTGCGTCTTCACGCTCGTTAAAGGGACGCACTAGAATCGGGCCCTCAGCCCGACGAGAACGTTGGTGCCGAGGGCGGGGAAGCCGTGCACCTCGGCGTAATGCTCGTTGAGCAGGTTCTGCACGCGCGCCGTCGCCTCGAGGGCCTGGAGCCAGCCCCAGGCAGTGAGCAGCCGGTAGGCGCCGCCGATGTCCACGCGGGTATAGCCGCGGTTGAAGATGTCGCCGAAGTTCTCGAACTGCTCCGAGACGATGTAGACCTGGGCGAACAGCGAGAGGCGCTTGATCGGCTCCCAGGTGAGTCCGATGTTCCACCGGTGCTGGGGCTCGCGCGGCAGAGGATGCCGGCTCACGAGGTCTTCCGTGTCCGTGTAGGTGTAATTGACATTGGCCACGAGATTGGCCAGTAGGTCGGCCTCGGCGGTGAACTCCATCCCCTGGGACTTCGCCCGGCCGATGTTGGTCACGGCTGCGAAGGGGAACACCGGGATCGGGATGAACTTGATGAGGTCCGTGAAGTCGTTGTGGAAGAGCGTCACGCCGAGGCGGATGCGGTCCCGCCAGAGCTTTTGATCCACCCCGAAGTCGTAGGAGAAGCTCCGCTCGGGCTGGAGCGCCGGGTTCGAGAAGCCGGGGAAGAAGAGATCGTTGATGCTGGGGGCGCGGAAGCCCGAGCCCGCGCCGCCCCGGATGCGCGTGCCCCACTCCTTGATGAGATAGGCCAGCGAGCCGCGCTCGGTGGTGACGGTGCCGAAGACGCTGTGGTGCTCGACGCGGAAGCCGCCGGTGAGGAAGAGGCGGTCGAAGAAGCGGAGCTGCTGCTCGAAGAACCCGGCCTGGGTATGGGTCGCGGTGCGGAAGATGCCCTTGTTATCCCCTTCCTCGTGCCGGTACTCGAGCCCCACCGTCGTGGTGCTCCACTTGCCGAGATGGAAGGAGTTGTCCCACTCGGCCTCCCGCCGCTCCACGTTGATCTGCGAGATCGTGACGACGTCGAAGGGGAAGCCCGGGTCGGGCGCGTCCTGGAAGCCCTGGCTGTTCTGATAGCGCGAGATGCGCGCCCGGCTCTCCCACCACGGCACCGGCTGGGTCCGGGCTTCGAGCGTCATCACCAGGGTCTCGCTCTGCTGCTTCTGGTTCGGGTCGATGATCGGGGTGATCGGCAGCGGCGGTGGGAAGACGAACTTCACGGGCAGGCCCGTGTCGGTCTTGTTGTAGCGGACGATGAAGGCAGCCGAGGTGTTCCCCGGCAGCGAGACCCCGAGCCGCCCGTTCAGCGCATCGATGTCCGAGCCGTCGTTCTTGAACTGGCCATTGCTCTCGAGGTGGGAGGCCGAGAACGAGTAGTCGAAGAGCTTGTACGTGCCGCCGAACGACGCGCGCGAGCGGAGCGTGTCGTAGTTGCCCGCCTCCTGGTGCACCGACGCCGAGAACGGCCCCGTCCCCTTCCGCGTGATGATGTTGACCACGCCGCCGATGGCGTCGGCGCCGTAGCGGGTGGACTGGGGCCCGCGGATGATCTCGATGCGCTCGATCAGGTCCGGCGAGAGATCCGAGAGCTCGGCCTGGCCCGTGGTCGGGCTCTTCACGCGCACGCCGTCCACGAGCACCTGAACCTGGTTGGAGTTGGCGCCGCGGATCGAGATGCTCGTGGTCTTGCCGAGACTACCCGAGCGGCGGATGTCCACACCAGGCACATTGCGGAGGGCGTCGTCCACCATTTCGTAGTGGTAGGTCTGAAAATCCTGCCCGTCCACCACGGTGATCGCCACGCCCAGCTGCTCCTTGGGCGTCTCCACGCCGGTCGCCGTCACCACCACGGGCTCGACCTTCTTGGTCTCCTGCTCCTGCGCCTCGGCCGCGGCTCCCGCGGCGAGGAGGAGGACCGCCAGAATCCCTGTCAGCCGCTGCATGATCGCTCCCTTTGCCTCGAAAGGAGATCACTCCGGGTCGCGGTCAGGTCTCCTGACTCGTGGATCGGCGCCGTCGCCCGGCCTTCCCGGGATCACTCCCAGTGGCCTCCCTTGCGGGATCGGGCTCGGCTCCCCACTCACAGTGGCGGGACCGTGCCGGACTCTACCGCCTCGCGGCGGCATTACCGGCTTCCCTTGATCCGCGACGGTTCACTGCGCTCTGCTGATCCATCACCTCCTTACGCGTTCGGCCAGATCACCTGCACCGTGGGCCGGCGGCTGACGGGATGCTTGTCCACCACCACGCGGCAGCCGAACACCGCCTCGAGCGTGGCCTCCTCGAGCACGGCCTCGGCCGGTCCGACGCTGACGGCCGCGCCATCGGCCAGCAGCAGCAGCCGGTCGCCGAGCTCGGCCGCGAGGCCGAGGTCGTGAGAGACCAGGACGATGCTGAGCCCCACCTCGCGGTTCAGCCGCCGCAGCAGCCCCGCGCACTCGGCCTGGTAGCGCAGATCGAGGTGTGCCGTGGGCTCGTCCAGCACGAGCAGCCGCGGCTGCTGGGCCAGCGCCCGGGCCAGGATCACGCGCTGGCGCTCGCCCCCGCTCAGTCGGTCGAGCTGCTCGCCGCGCAGTCCCAGGACCTCCGTCATCGCCATCGCCTCGCGCGCCACCGCACGGTCGGCGTCGCTTTCGAAGAAGCGCCCCGGGGCATGCGGGAAGCGTCCCATCAAGACGAGCTCCTCCACGGTATGCGGGAAGCCCTGGGGCACGTCCTGGGGCACGACGGCGATCCGCCGCGCGACCACGGCCCGCGGCAGCCGCGCCAGCCGCTCGCCGCCGAGCAGGATCTCGCCCTCGGAGGGCGCCAGCACGCGCGAGAGGAGCCGGATCAGCGTCGTCTTGCCCGAGGCATTCGGGCCGATCACACCGAAGATCTCCCCCTGCCCCACGGCGAAGGACAGCTCACGGATCGAGAAGGCGCGCGCGCTGGGCGAATCCGGATGCGGCGGGTAGGCGAAGGCGACGCGCCGGAACTCGACGAGGGCGCTCATGGGCCGATCCGGACGGCACGGGAGCGCATGAGGTAGATGAAGAACGGCGCGCCGCAGAAGGACGTGATCACGCCCACCGACAGCTCGGCCGGCGCCATCAGGTTGCGCGCCAGGGTGTCGGCGGCCAGCAGGAAGACGCCACCGGCCAGCAGCGCCGTCGGCACGAGCACGCGGTTGTCGGGCCCCAGGGTCATCCGGAGCGCGTGAGGGACGATGAGCCCCACGAACCCGATGGGGCCCACGAAGGCGACGACGGCGGAGACGAGCAACGCCGCGCCCACGAAGATGCGGCGCTTGACCTGCTCGGCGTCCACCCCGAGCTGGCGGGCGCCCTCCTCACCGAGGGCGAGCAGGTTCAGCTGGCGCGATTGGCCGAGGACCAGCCAGAAGCCGACGGCCGCCACGGCGGCGAAGACAGCGAGCGCGCGCGCCGGGATCGGGGCCAGGTTGCCGAGCAGCCAATGGATCACGCCGCCGAGGCGGTCGAAGTCCACGACCGAGATCAGCACCGTGATGGCCGCCGAAAAGAAGATCCCGACGATGACGCCGGCCAGGAGCAAAGTGTGCACGGGCAGCCCGCCGGCGCGCGAGGCGATGAGATAGACGGCGATGCCGGCGAGCAGGGCGCCGGCGAACGCGAAGGCCGTGAGCCCCAGAGCCTCGAGCAGCCCGGCGCGAAGGCCGAAGACCTGAGCCAGGACAACGCCGAACGCGGCGCCGCTCGACACGCCGAGCACCGACGGCTCCGCCAGCGGGTTGCGCGTGAGCGCCTGAAAGCCGACTCCCGCCACGGCGAGCGCTCCGCCGGCAAGCAGCGCGGCGAGGATCCGGGGCAGCCTGAGGCTCAGCACCACGACCTCGTCCACCCCCTGGGCGGCCGCCCGTCCGGTGAGCACGGCGAGCACGGCTTGCGGCGAGACCGGCGCGCTCCCGATGAAGAGGGCGGCCAGTCCAGCCAGCACCACCACGGCCGCCAGGCCGGCCAGCGCCGCAGCGAGCCGCGCCCGGCTGCTCACCGCCGGGCCTCCTTGGCGAAGGCCTCGGGATGGAAGAGGCGCGCCAACCGCTCGAGCCCGTCCACCACGCGCGGGCCGTATCGGTGGAGCAGATTGCCATCCGCCGTGTACAGTCGCCCCGCCCGGACCGCGGGCAGATTGGTGAAGCGCTCCCACTTCTCCCGCGACATCACCCCCTGCCCCGCGCCGTGGCTCGCCAGGACGATGACCTGGGGCCCGCGCGCCACGGCGGCCTCGAGGCTGTAGCGGGGATAGGCCTCGCTCGCGTCGGCGGTCACCGAGTCGCCGCCCGCCCGCTCGATCAGCTCGGAGACGAGGGCACCGCGCCCCGGCACGATCAGTGGCTCCGGCCAGAGGACGTAGAGGACGCGGGGGCGCGGGCGCAGCGCCACCCGCTCGCTCACGGCCTTGATCCGGCGCTCCAGGGAGGCCACCAGCCGCGCGGCCTGACTGTCGTGGCCGGTGACGGCGCCCAGCCGCGCGATGAGGTCGAGGACATCGGTGACGCTCGCCGGGTTGACGAGATAGACGGGGATCTTGAGCCGCTCGAGCTGAGTGAAGGTCTCCTCGCGATTGCCCGCCGTGGTCGCGATGACGAGGTCGGGCTTGAGGGCCACGATCGTCTCGAGGCTCGGCGCCAGCATGCCCCCCACGCGCGGTTTGAGCCGCGCCTCCGTGGGGTAGTCGCAGAAGTCGGTGACCCCGACGAGCAGATCTTCCGCGCCGATGGCGAAGATGGTCTCGGTCACACCCGGCACCAGGGAGATCACGCGCCGTGGTGGCGAAGCCAGGCTCAATGCCCGGCCCGTCTGGTCGTGGAGGGTGAGGGCCGCTGCCGGGGACGACAGCGCCAGGAGAAGCAGCAGGGCCGCCGCCAGCGCGGTCACGGCGTCCGCTCCGAAACGCCGGCGGACTTGAACGTCGCCATCTCGGTCAGCAGCCGCACGGCCGCCTGGGCCAGCCCGATGCAGAGCGCCGCGCCCGTCCCCTCGCCCAGACGCATCGCCAGATCCAGGTAGGGCTCGAGACCGAGCGCCGCCAGCACATGAGCGTGGCCGGGCTCCGAGGAGCGATGAGAGGCGATCAGATAATCCCGCGCCTCGGGCTTGATCCGCGCTGCCGCCACGGCAGCGGCGCCGGCGGGAAAGCCGTCGAGGATCACAGGGATCCGCGCGGCCGCTCCTGCCAGGATCACGCCGACCAGACCGGCGATCTCGAAGCCGCCAAGCTTCGCGAGGACGTCGAGCCCGTCGGCGGGATCGGGCTGGTTCAGCTCGAGCCCGCGGGCGACGGCGGCGATCTTCCGCTTCCGGCCCTCCGCGTCCACGCCGGTACCCGGTCCGACCACGTCCTCGGCCGGCGCGCCGGTCAGGGCCGCCGTCATGGCGCTCGCGGCCGTGGTGTTGCCGATGCCCATCTCCCCGGTCGCGACCACGTCGAGACCGAGCGCGCGCTCAGCCTCCACCAGGGCGATCCCCGCCTCGATCGCCGCCAGGGCCTGCTCACGCGACATGGCCGGCCCGCGCGTCATGTCCGCCGTGCCCGGGGCGATCCGCCGCATTTTCAGCAGGGGGTGATCGGCCAGCGGCGACGCGACGCCGAAATCCGCGACCACGACACGCGCCCCGACGTGGCGCGCCAGCACATTGACCGCGGCGCCGCCGCGGAGAAAGTTCTCCACCATCTGGGCGGTGACGATCTGAGGATAGGCGCTCACCCCGGCGGCGACCACGCCGTGATCGCCGGCGAGGGTGAAGACGACCGGGTGCCGGACGCTCGGGGGACACTTGCCGGAGATCTCGGCGAGCCGCCGGGCGAGCTCTTCGAGGCGCCCCAGGCTGCCCGGCGGCTTGGTGAGCTGGTCCAGCCAGCGCTGGGCCTCGAGGCCAGCCGCGGGCCCTGGCGCAGCGATGCGCTCAAGGAGCTTCGGGAGCTCGCTCATGATCCGGCGGAGGCGAGAGGGTTTTGACGACGACGGGAAGGCCGGCCACCATCAAGGTGACGCGCTCCGCGGCCGCGGCCACGCGCTGATTGACCATGCCCAGCAGGTCGCGGAAGCGCAGCCCGATCTCCGTCGGGGGATGCACCCCCGCGCCGACTTCGTTCGAGACGAGGATCAGCGACACCGTGCGCTCGCCGATCAGCTTGGCGAGATCGTCGGCTGCGGCGAGCACGGCTTCGTCACTGTCCCCGCGCTCGAGGAGATTCGAGACCCAGAGCGTGAGGCAGTCGATCAGGATCAGGTCGTGGCGGATGGCGAGCCGCCGGCAGGCAGCGACCAGGTCATGCGGCTCCTCGAGCGTGGTCCAGGAATCGGGCCGCTCACCCCGGTGGCGGGCGATGCGCGCCGCCATGTCGCCATCCTGGGCCCGGGCGGTGGCCAGGAAGGCGGTGCGGCGCCGCTCCGAGGTAGCCTCGGCGAGCGCATAGCGGCTCTTGCCGCTCCGCGCTCCGCCCAAGATGAGGTGTGACCGGCAGGCGACCGTCACCCGGGTCCTCCCGCGAAGACCGGAATGGGAGCTGCGGGCGCCCGGGCAGGTCTCCTGACTCTCGGATCGTCCTACTCCCCACGCCTTCCCGGCCCGATCGCATCCGGACCAGTGGCTGTACGTGGGTTTCGTCCCCGATTACAGTGACGGGGTCGCGGCGGATTCGCACCGCCTTCCCTGGGGCCCGCATCGGCGGGCCACCCGGACACCGTGAACGCCGTCGACCCTAGCACCGCCTCCCGGCGAGGTCAAGGCGGAGCCTCGGCCGGATTTGAACGCGCATTTCAGTCACGATCACGCCTCTGCCCCGATCCGTTCCCGCGGGCCCTCGTCCGCACGCGCGCTCACAGGAGGCTCGTCCCGCTGAGGTGAGCGGGCGGCTCACTGCCCAAGAGCTTCACGATGGTGGGAATCACGTCGAATGCCGACCGCTCACCGCGGTCCCCCGGCTGGAGGCCGGGCGCCGCGATGTAGGCCATCCCGTGTCGGCCGGTGTGCCCGCCGGTCCGCCGGAGCGGTACCGGCCCAATGAGGCCGAGGCGCGGGTGCTCGAATGCGGCGATGACACCGCGCCAGACGACAAGCAGATCGGCTTCGGAGCCCGTCAGGGCCAGCGGATCACGGGTCGAGGGGCGCTCGACCGAATCCACGACCGGCTCGCCGGTGCGCGGGTTGCGGCACTGGCGGAGCAGGGCCTCGAGGTCCCGGCAGTTCTCCTCGTATCGCGACGGCTCGACCATGCCGTGTCGCTCGCGTCCCTTGAGATTGATGCGGATGCGGCCGTCGTAGAAGGAGGGCAGCGCGAATGCCGGCATCCGGGCCCAATGATCTCGGTAGCGCTGCGCGGGCTGCCAGAGGAGATCCCGGCGCGTCTTTTGCGTCGGATTCGAGCGCCAGTCCCCCACGGCCGCGCGGACACCCTTGAGCACGCTCCTGACGGGCACCGGCAGCCGTCGCGCGAGGGCAAGCAGCGCTGCGGAGGAGGCAGGGTCCGGCTTCGTCGCAGGCATGGGTACCCATGCCTCACTGACCTCGGACCAGCTCTCGTCCTCGTCCAGGACGGGCACACTGCCGGGCGCCGCGGTCCACTTCGATGGGAGGGCGAGCCATGGGTGACCGAAGGCGTGGCGGTAGAGCAGCTCGGGCAGGAGAACCATGGTCGGGACATCGGAGTGGTTCGGCCCCATGCCGCCCATGCTGAAGACGACCAGGGGCGCGTCCCCTGCGACTGCAACCAGGTGACCGAGCATGGCATCGAGCGCTCGGTGAACGTCCCGCATCGCCCGTGCCGCGGGCGCCGCCGAGGGATGCCCGTGAAGCGGATGGCTCGGGTCCACGCCGTGCCACAACCCTTCGATCGCGCCGTGGGTCTCACCGGCGACCGCGATGAAGAGATCCCAGTCCGGAAGTCGCTCCGTCGCGAGCCACCGCGCCGCATGCGAGCGAACTTCCAGCGCCCGGGAGAGCTCCTCTCCCATCGCCCGCGTTCGTGCCGGGGAGGGCCACGGCAGGCCGTACGTCCAGTTGGCAGCGGGATAGCGGCCGAAACGATCCTTGAACTCCGCCAGCAGCCCGTGCGGCCGCGCCGCGGTCACGGTCCCGGGATCGTGCGCCCCCCACCCCACGACACCTCGCGTGCTCTTCGCCCGGCCGAGATCCACATAGGGCGTGTCGAACACGGTGACCCGCCGATCGAGAGACGTCCACCACGGAGTGAAGCGGGCACCCTCTTGCCATGCGACATAGGTGGCCGGATCGAATTCGACCGCGGCCCAGCGGCGTCCCGCTTCAGGCGAGAGCCCGGAGGCCACGTGCTCCCAGGCCAGTCCCGTGCGCTGGGCGGCACCGTGGTCGAGCCGGAAGCGCGCCGCGCGCCGACGCAACGCTTCGAGCGCCGGCATTTCGCCCGCGGCCATGAGCCGTTCAGCGAGGGTGATCTCGAGGCCGTCGAGACCGAGGACGAGCACGCGTTGACGCGGCACCATCGATCCTCAGAGTTTACCCCACCGAAGGCGTCTCCACGGCCACGTCACGAACGGCCGCCGCGAAGGCCGTCTCTTGCAGCCCGAGTTCGACTACCATGGTGCGTGGCGGAACACCTCGGGAGGCCATCTCGACGGACAGATGACCATACGGATCAGCGTCGTTATCGGCACCTACAACCGGGCCCGATTGCTCGCCGGCGCCCTCCGGGCGCTCGCCGCGCAGGACGTTCCCGATTCCCTGAAATGGGAGATCGTCGTCGTCGACAACAACTCGCGCGACACGACCGCACAGCTGGTCGCCGACTTCTCGAGATCGACGGCGGTCCCGATGCGCCACGTCTTCGAGTCCCGGCAGGGCCTGACCCACGCCCGGAATCGCGGAATCCGGGAGGCACGCGGCTCGATCATCGCGTTCACCGACGATGACATCCTCCCGGCACCCGACTGGATCGCCCAGATCGCCGCGGCACTGGAGCGGTGGAAGGCGCACGGTATCGGTGGCCGCATTCTCCCGCAGTGGGAGGCAGCGCCGCCCCGCTGGCTGGCGGAGAACCGGCATCTGTGGAGCCGTCTGGCCATCATGGACTCGGAGGAGAGCCGCCTGCTGACACTCCCATTGGGCGAGCAGCCGAAGGTGTGGGGCGCCAACATGGCGTTCCGTCGTGAGCTCTTCGACAAGGTCGGAGGGTTCGACCCGCGGAGAGGGATCGTCGGCACCAAGCTGTTCCGAGGCGAAGAAACCGAGCTCATCAAGCGAGCGCTCGAGCTCGGGCTGACGATCGCGTACGACGCAGGGCTGACCGTGTTCCACCGGATCGGGCCGGACCGAATGCGCAAAGGGTATTTTCGAAAATTGACCTTCGATGATGCCGAGGGTGAGGCGCGTGTCGCGCCCGTCGTCGGCAGACGCTGTCTCCTCGGCGCGCCGCTCTGGCTCTACCGGGTCGCGTTCACGGGCTTCTGGAAGTGGCTGGGCCTGGCGCTGCTCCGGCGGCCAGGGGCCTTCGATCAACAGCTCGGCTGGCTCTGGTCAGTCGGGAAGCTCTCGGGATACTGGCGAGTGACGCTGGGGCGCCGGCCCGGCGGAGAATCCGGGTCGTGATGAGGTCAGCGCCCGGGGCCGGCGGGGTGAGCCTTCCGGAACTCGTCGGCCATGGCGGGGCTGAGGGCGCGCAGGGCGATCAGCTCGGCGTCGGCCCGCTCGCGATCGCCCATCTCGATGAAGGCCCGCGCCAGCCAGAAGCGCGTCGCCGCCACCTTGGGGCTGAGCACCACGGAGCGAAGCAGGGCCTGGGCGGCCTCGGCCGGCTTGCCCTCTCGTAGCAGGGCCTGGCCGAGAAAGCTCCACGTGTCGGGATCGTCGGGCCAGACCTGGACGGCTTCGCTGAAGAGCGGCAGCGCCTCGGCCGTCCGCCCGGCGAGAGCCAGCTCGGCGCCCCGCCCTCGGAGAGCCTGGGCCAGGTTGCGCGGCAGGTCGGGAAAATCCGGCTTCTCCTGATACGCCTCGCGGAGCACCCGCACCGCCTCCTCGTACCGGCCCTGGCGCCCGTAGACCGCACCGAGATTTGCCCGCGCGCCCGTCAGGGTGGGCTGGAGCCGCAGCGCTTCCTTCAGCTCCTGCTCGGCCTCCGCATAGCGCTCCTGGAAGATGAGCGCCGTGCCCAGGTTGTTGTGGGTCGGAGCGCGACCCGGCCTCAGCGCGAGCGCGGCGCGGTACTCCGCCTCGGCCTCACGATACTGTTTCCGCACGAACAGCGCGCTCCCCAGATTGTTGTGGCAGATCATGCACTCGGGGTCGAGCGCAAGGGCGCCGCGCCAGAGCGTCTCGGAATCCTTCCACGCCCCCGTCTGGTCCCAGGTGCCGGCACCGAGGAGCAGCACCGCCGCGGCCGCGCCGGCGAGCATCACCGGCTTCACCCAGCGCGCGAGCCGCCGCCGCTCGGCCAGGCCCAGCACCCAGGCGAGCACGCCGCCGGCCAGGACCGCGAAGCCGAGCCCCGAGACATAACTGTAGCGATCATGGGCCAGCTGGTAGCCAGCGTGGACCGCGCCGCTGACGGGCAGGATCATGAGCGCCGAGAACAGCCAGGCTGCGAGGGCCCCCGGCCAGCGGCGCCGCAGGGCGATCAGCGCGGCGGTGACGGCGACCAGGCCTACCGCCGGCAGGAGGAAGCGCGGGGCCAGCGGGTCGACGCGGGCCGGCAGCTCGTAGAGCGGTGAGAGCCCAACCGGCCAGACCCAGGTCCAGGGGTAGATCCAGAAGCTGTAGAGGGTCATGGCAATGCGGGCGGGGATGCCGTACTCGCTGTAGGGCGTGACCACCGCGCCCTGCCGCACGGCGATCATCGCCACCACGGCCCCGGCTACCGCGAGGACCCCGTAGGGAATCTTCTCGAGGATGACGACCCGTTTCCAATTGTCGCGGGTCAGCCGCCTGAGCGGATAGACGTCCATCACGAGCAGGGCCGCCGGCAGTGTCATGGCCGCGGCCTTGGAGAGCAGGGCCGCGACGAACGCCGCCAGCGATGCCAGCCGCCAGCGGCCGCCGTGCGGCTCTCCCGGCTCGACCGATCGCAGGTAGGCCAGGGCCGAGAGGAGGAAGAAGAGCGTGTAAAGGACATCGCGGCGCTCCGTCACCCAGGCGACCGACTCGACGCGGAGCGGATGGAGGCTGAACACCAGGGCGGCGAACGCCGCGCCCCAGTACGGGCGCGAGATGTCATGCTCCCCCTCACCCTGACCCTCTCCCCCCGAGGGGGAGAGGGAGTTGTGGAGCAGCCGCTGACCCTCGCCCGCTGAAGGAGGAAGGGAGTTGTGGAGCAGCCGCTGGCCTTCTCCCGCCGAGGGGGAGAGGGAGTGGCGGAGGAGCCGCAGCGCGAGGAAATAGAAGACCAGGGCGTTCGCCGCGTGCAGCAGCAGGTTGCCCAGGTGGTAGCCCCACGGGTTCATGCCGCCGAGCGTGTAGTTGAGTCCCAGGCTCATCCACGTCAGCGGGATGTAGTGGCCGAGCAGGGTCGCCGTCCACATCCATTTGAGCTGAGTCCAGCCCAGGCCGCGGAAGCCGTCGTTGTTGGCGAAGTTGGAGAAATCGTCCCAGTTGAGGAACTCGCCGTGGAGCGCGGGGAGGAAGGCCAGGAAGCTCAGGACGGCGACGGCGACGGGAAGCAGCCAGCGGAGGAAGATCACTGAGTCCCTTGTAGCGGCCGCGCCGCGGCCTTGTCAAATGACTTCCAGCGGCCCGCGGCGGCGCGCCTCACCAGCGCGACAGGCGGTCGAGGAGCCGTCGCTCCCGCTTGGTCGGCCGCCCGAGGCCGCGCGCCCGGTACACGGGTGGCGGCGTCCGCGCCTCCTTGGGCGGTGGAGGCGGCGTGAGGTCATCGTAGAGCAGCGCGGCCTGGGCGCCCGAGCCGCGGCGCTCGGCGAGCGCCCGGACGCGGAGGATCTTCTTCCCGCGCGGCAGGGTGATGCGCAGGAGATCGCCGGGGCGCACGGGCCGGGAGGGCTTGGCCGCCTGCTCGTTGATGTCGACCTTGCCGCCGGCGCAGGCCGCCGCCGCGAGCGTGCGGCTCTTGAAGAAGCGCGCCGCCCACAGCCACTTGTCGATCCGCAGCTCCGCCATGACGCTTTTACCGTAGCACAGCGGCTGGGCTATACTCACGACGCGCCGAAGCGCGGACGGGGAGAGGCGATCATGTCCTGGGAGCCGGAGATCAGGGAGCTGCAGCGCCGCATGGAGCTGGCGCGCCGGATGGGCGGCGAGGCCAACGTGGAGCGCCAGCACAAGGGCGGCAAGCTCACGGTCCGTGAGCGGATCGACCGCCTGCTCGACAAGGGCTCCTTCCACGAGACCGGCGCTCTGGCCGGCGTGCCCGTCTACGAGAACGGCCAGCTCGTGGATATCCGGCCGGCCAATTTCGTGCTGGGGACGGGGCGCGTGGACGGCCGCCGCGTGGTCGTCGGCGGCGACGACTTCACGGTGCGCGGCGGCGCCGCCGACGGCTCCATCCGCGGCAAGCAGATCTACGGCGAGCGCATGGCGCTGGAGCTGCGCTTGCCGCTGATCCGGCTGGTGGACGGCACGGGCGGCGGCGGCAGCGTCAAGACCTACGAGGAGACGGGCCGGACCTACGTGCCGGGCAATCCGGGCTACGACCTCATCGTGCGCGCCATGTCCGAGATTCCCGTGATCGGCGCGTGCATGGGCTCGGTGGCGGGCCTCGGCGCGGCGCGCGTCGCGGCGTCCCATTTCTCGGTGATGGTGCGCGGCACTTCGCAGCTGTTCGTGGCCGGGCCGCCCGTGGTCAAGCGGGGCATCGGCGAGGACCTGGACAAGGAAGCTCTCGGCGGCTCCCACATCCACGCGCACGGCTCCGGCGCCGTCGACAACGAGGCCGAGTCAGAAGAAGAGGCCTTCGAGCAGATCCGGCGCTTCCTCTCCTACCTGCCCCAGAACGTCTGGGAGATGCCCCCGCTGGGCCCGCAGGCCGACGACCCGGCGCGGCGCGAAGAGGCGCTACTCTCGATCATCCCGCGCAGCCGGCGGCGGGGCTATGACCCGCGGCGGATGCTCGGCCTGGTAGTCGACCGCGACTCGCTCTTCGAGATCGCGCCGTTCTACGGGCGCTCGCTCGTCACGGCGCTGGCGCGGCTCCACGGTCATCCGGTCGGTGTCATGGCCTGCGATCCCGCCTTCCACGGCGGCGCCCTCACCGCCGACGGCTCGGAGAAGATGACGCGCTTCATCGACCTCTGCGACACCTTCCACCTGCCCGTCGTCAATTTCGTGGATCAGCCGGGATTCATGATCGGCGTGCAGGCGGAGGAGGCGGGGACGATCCGCAAGGGGGTGCGCGCCATCGCCGCCGTCTATGACGCGACGGTGCCATGGGTGACGATCATCGTGCGGCGCGTCTTCGGTGTGGCGGGCGCGGCCCACGGCAATGTCCAGGCCCTCAACCTGCGCTACGCCTGGCCTTCGGGGGACTGGGGGTCGCTGCCGCTCGAGGGTGGCATCGAGGCGGCCTATCGGCGCGAGCTCGAGGCGGCCCCCGACCGGGGAAAACTCATGAAGGAGATCGAGGAGCGGCTCAACGCGCTCCGCTCGCCGTTCAAGACGGCCGAGGCGTTCGGCGTCGAGGAGATCATCGATCCACGCGACACCCGTCCCCTGCTCTGCGACTGGGTGGAGCTGGCGTGGCGCAACGAAGCGACCCGGCTGGGACCGAAGAGCCGAGGCATGAGGCCGTGAGGCGCCCGGCGGGGCTCGTCGCGGCAGCCCTCGCGGTGCTGATCGCCGCGCCCATGCTCTTCGCCCAGGGCACCGCGATCGTGGTCGAGGACTGGTCCAAGCAACCCCAGGGCAAGACCGGGATTCCCGACGGCTGGCAGGGGCAGACCTGGGGTAGCCCGAAGTACGACTTCCGCATCGTCGCCGAAAGCTCGCACCGGGTCATCCATCTCAAGAGCCACGACGATGGCTCGACCATCTCCAAGGAGATCAAGGTCGACGTCAAGCAGTATCCCTATCTCCAGTGGCAGTGGAAGGCCGTGGTACTGCCCAAGGGCGGCGATTCCCGCCACAAGGAGACCGACGATCAGGCCTGCCAGATCTACGTCACCTTCCCGCGGTTTCCCAAGCTGGTGCGCTCGCGCATCATCTCCTACGTGTGGGATACGACCGCCCCGGTCGGCACCATCGTCCAGAGCGAGAAGACCAGCCTCGTGACGTACATCGTCCTGCGCTCCGGTGGCGGCGAGGCGGGAAAATGGATCACTGAGACCCGCAACGTTGCCGAGGACTTCAAGAAGATCCACGGCCAGGAGCCCGGCGAGCTGGCCGAGGCGGTCTCCATCTCCATCGACTCGAATGACACCCACGATCGGGCCGAGTGCTTCGTGGGCGAGATCGCGTTCAAGAAGCAGGGCTGACCGTGCCGGGCGACCCGCGCTTCGTCGAGGACCTGGCGCAGGAAAACGCGCGCTTCTGGCAGGGGCGCGACGTGCGCCAGGACTCGGAGGCGCCGGCCGAGATCCGACGCGTCCAGCTCCGTGCCCGCATGCGCCAGGGCGTCTACAACGAGCTCCGCGCCGCCGAGCTCGTGGCGGCCTGGATCCCCTGGGTGCGCGAGCGCGAGCTGCGCGAGCTCCTGCCGCGCCAACTCGACGACGAGCAGCGCCATTACCAGCTACTCCGCCGGCGCCTGAAGGAGCTGGGCGAGGATCCCGACGCCTTCGAGCCGCTTCCCGAATGGCGCGAACTCTTCGACTGGCTGGTGGCCGCCCGCAGCCGGCCCACGCTCGAGAAGCTCGCCATGTTCCAGTTCGCCGGCGAGACGCAGTCCTGCGAGGGCTTCGAGACCCTGATCCGCCTGGCCCTGGACATCGATCCCGAAACGGCCGAGCTCTATCGGACGCAGATCCTTCCGGACGAGCGCGTCCACGCGGCCATCGGGCGACGGGCGCTGCTGCTGCTAGCCGATAGTCCCGCGGCCCAGCGGCGCGCCCGTGCGGCCTGCCGTGAGATGAACGCGCGCGTCGCCGCCGCCTACCGGCTCCACCGCGCGCAGGTCAACCGGGAAGCCGAAGAGGGCAAGCTGTTCACCGCCTGAGCGGGCACCCCCGTCACCGAGACCGAGGACCAAATGGGCGGCTATGGCACGCTGCTGCTGCGGGTCACGCTGGGAGCGATCTTCATCATGCATGCCTACCTGGCCGTGGCGATCATCTCGCCCGCGAGCATCATCGCGTTTCAACAGACCAAAGGCATCCCGTTCCCGCAGCTGGTCACCTGGTACACGATCCTGGCTCACGGAATCGGCGGGCTCTGTTTGGTCCTGGGCCTCCTGGCGCGCTGGGCGGCGCTGGCCAACGTCCCTGTCGCCGCCGGCAGCCTCTACTTCTTTCACCTGCGCGAGGGCTTCTTCATGGGCCCCCAGGGCGGCTACGAGTACCCGCTCCTGGTCCTGGCCGCGACGATCGCCCTGGCCCTGACCGGCCCGGGAAACTTCACGCTGAAGAAGTAGCTTTTCGAGCCGAGGCGGTGCCCGCGGTTCGAGCCGAGAGGCGGAGCCACGAGGCGAGGGCTGAGTTGATCCCGAAGGCGAGGAGACCGACGAGGCGAGGGCTGAATAGAAAGGGCTACTTGAGGACCTGACGCACGGCACTGACCACGGCCGCGGCGTCAGGAGTGGCGAAGGCCTCAAGCGGCGGGCTGAACGGGATCGGGATATTGGGTCCCGCGACCCGCGCGATGGGCGCGTCGAGCTCGTCGAAGCTGTCCTCCATCACGATCCAGGCGAGCCACGCGCCCGTGCTGCCCCTCATGGGGCCCTCTTCGGCAATGACCACGCGATGCGTCTTCCTCACGGACTCGGCGAGCGTCGCGCGGTCGAGCGGCACCAGGCTCCGCGGGTCCACGACCTCGACGGCGATGCCGTCCTCGGCGAGCTGCTCGGCGGCGCGCAGGCTTTCCGCGATCATCCGGGCCGTCGCGATGACCGTGACGTCGGCGCCTTCGCGCTTGACGTCGGCCAGGCCCAGCGGCACCAAGGTCTCGGCCTCAGGAACCTCGCCCGTCGCCCGGTAGAGGCCGCGGTGCTCGAAGACGAGCACGGGATCCGGGTCGCGGATCGCGCTCTTGAGCAGGCCGCGGGCATCGGCCGGGGTCGAGGGAATGCACACCTTGAGCCCGGGGATATTGACGAACCACGCTTCCACCGAGTTGGAGTGATGTCCGCCGGCCGACTTGCCGATCCCGTAGGGCATCCGCAGGGTGAGCGGGCAGGCGATCTGGCCGCCGAACATGTACCGGCTCTTGGCGATCTGATTGGCGACCTCGTCCATGGCGCAGGTGACGAAGTCGGCGAAATGCATGTCCACCACCGGCACCAGCCCCGTCATCGCCGCGCCCAGCGCCGAGCCCACGATCGCGGCCTCCGAGATTGGGGCGTTGCGAACCCGCTCCGGCCCGAACTCCTCCGCCAGACCCTTGGTCACGCCGAAGGGCACACCGAGGACGATATCCTCCCCGATGCAGTAGACGCGCGGGTCCCGGCGCATCTCCTCCCGGAGCGCGAGGTTCAGCGCCTCGCCGAAATCCAGCGCCGTCATCACTCAGCCCTCTCAGTGCCGGGCCGAGTGAGCGATCTCTCGCCCCCTCTCCCCCAACGGGGGAGAGGCATGCCGAGTTGTCCGGGCGCAAGACTTCGTCCGGTCACCGCTAGTCGCTCCAGGGGTAATGGACGAAGAGGTCCTCGAGCGCCATGTGCGGCTTGGGCCACGGGCTCGACTCGGCGAAGTCGACGGCCTCCTGGATCTCGGCCTCGATTGCCTCGGCCACTCGCCGCTGGTGCGCGTCGTCCAGCACCCCAGCCTCGTGCAGGTAGGCGCTGAACCGTGCGATCGGCTCACCGCGGCGCGCGGCCTCGGTCTCGCCCTTGGATCGGTAGGCTTGGGGATCGCCCTCGTAGTGCCCCAGCAGTCTCGCGGTCCGCGCTTCGATGAGGGTCGGCCCTCGCCCTTGCCTCGCGCGCTCCACGGCCTCCGCCACCGCGGCGCGGGTAGCCAGCACGTCGTTGCCGTCCACGGTGAGACCGGGGATGCCGTACCCCGCCGCGCGGGCCGCGATGCTGCCGCCGGCCGTCGAGACCTCGTGGGCCGTGGTCGAAGCCCAGAAGTTGTTCTCACAGACGAACACCGCCGGGGCGCGCCAGAGCGCCGCGAGATTGACTCCCTCGTGGAACGGGCCGCGGTTGGCCGCGCCGTCACCGAAGAGCGCGACGACGACCTGATCGGTCTTCCGCATCTGGATGGACAGCCCCACGCCCGGCGCCAGCACGCAGCCCGAGGTCAGCACCCCATTGGCGCCCAGGTACCCCACGGAGGCATCCGCGATGTGCATGGAGCCGCCCTTGCCCTTGCAGCAGCCGGTGGTCCGCCCGTAGAGCTCCGCCATGAGCGCGCGCGGCGAGCCGCCCTTGGCGAGGAAGTGCCCGTGGCCGCGATGGGTGGAGAGCAGGTAGTCGTCGCGGCGAAGCGTGGCGCAGACGCCGACGGCAACCGCCTCCTGACCGATCGAGAGATGGATGAAGCCGGGAATGCGGCCGGCCTGGTACAGCTCACGCGCCCGCTCCTCGAAGCGACGGATCCGGAGCATGCCGGCGTAGATCTGCAGCAGCTCGTCGGGTCCGGGCGGGGAGCTCATGATCGTGGGTCTCGGAGTGCCGATCTTAGCACTCCGCCGCCGTCCGCGCAGCCACGGAGGGCGCGCGCTACGCTCGATCCAGCCAGACGACCTCGAGCTGGGCGCCGCGGTCGGAGGAGTTCTTCGGTCCGTAGTTCTTCACCCAGGGCGTCCACGACGAGACGTTGCGCGGGGAGGGCGTGTAGATGTAGTAGACGCGCTCCGCGGTGAGACGCTGGATGTCGTCGATGACCTTCTTGCGCGAGGCGCGGGAGGCGTAGCGCCGCTGGGCCTCCAGCAAGACATCGAGCTCGGTGTCGGCCACATGGCTGCGGTTGCCGGGCTGGCCGGTCTTGTAGAAGGTGTAGAGGTATCCGTCCACCTCGGTGAAGAGGGGAGACGGACCCCAGCTGGTCTCGTCGAACTTGCCGGCGAAGGAGCCGCGGAGGTAGTGGCCGTACTCTTCGCCAACGATCTGCAGCTCGACGCTCACCCGCTTGAGGTGCGCCGCCAGTAGCTCGAGATCCTCCGCGTATTCGGCGCCGTAGCCTGGCCAGGCGGTGCATTTGACCTTCATGCCCCCGGGGAAGCCCGCCTCGGCCAGTAACTTCCTCGCCAGCGCGGGATTGTGCTCGAGATACCGGGCGCCCTCGCCCAGCTCCTTGACGGGCAGCTTCCATTCGCGCATGGCCGCGGGCACGCACCCCTCGTCTTCGGAGCCCTGGCCGTCGAGGGCCTGGGCCACCCACTTCCTGCGGTCGATGGCGATGCTCAGGGCGCGTCGCACCCGCGCATCGCTGAATGGAGCCCGGTCGGTGCGCATGGCGAGCGAACGGTTGCCGAGCCCCTCCCAGGACACCATGGGGTAGCCGGGATTGGATCTCCGGAACGCGGCCACGTCGGGCCGGGGAATCCT
Source organism: Candidatus Methylomirabilota bacterium (assembly GCA_035708525.1). Taxonomy (GTDB): domain Bacteria; phylum Methylomirabilota; class Methylomirabilia; order Rokubacteriales; family CSP1-6; genus DASSSH01. Next base: position 7,884 of record DASSSH010000299.1, on the reverse strand, counting down.
CGCGTCGTGGAACGGGATGTCCACCTGCCCCGCGCGGAACAGCGAGAGCTGGGTCGAGCGGTCCTTGATGAAGAGCCACTCCACCCGGTCGAGGTACGGAAAGGGCTTGTCGTAGTAGTGCGGGTTACGACCGAACACGAGCTTCACGCCGGGCTCGTAGCGTTCGAGCACGAAGGGCCCGCAGCCGACCAGCGATTCGGCCGCCTTGAAATCGCCAAGCTTGTCCTCGACCTCGGGCGGCAGGATCGCGCTCCAGGGCTCGGCGAGGTTGTGCACGAAGGGGGCGAAGGCCTCAGTCAGGTGAACCTGGACCGTGTGCGTGTCGGGCGTCTCGATCCCCTCCACGGGTCCCAGCAGGCTCGCGTCGGGCGATCGTCTGAGCGCACGCTCCAGCGAGTACTTGACGTCTGCCGCGACGAGCTCACGCCCACGGACCGGCGCCCGCCGCTCCCACCGCACGCCGGGGCGCAGGGAGATCGTGTACAGCTTGCCGTCTTTCGACGCCTCGGCCCTGAGCGCGAGATCCGGCACGAGGGTGAAGTCGGACGGGGCGGACCTGGCGCCGCGGACGAACTTGAAGAGCTGACGACGAACGAACGAGGAAACGAGCTGGGTCGGGTAGGAATCCTTCGCGTGGATGTCGAAGGTTGGTGGCTCGATCCCGATGTGCTTGAGGACGCCGCCGCGCTTGGGCTGCTGGGCCAGGGCCCCGCGCGGCGCGGCGACCAGGACGGTCGCGGCCACGCCCAGCTTGAGCACCTCGCGCCGCCCGATGCGCCCCGCCGTGCCCATCGCCGAGTCCTCCTGGGACGAGTGCGGCGCGATTATAGCAGGGGTGGGCAGTCGTTGAGCAGCCGAAGGGTCCAGCGCGCCCCGTGCCAGTCGAGCACCGACAGGGCCGCGTACTGCTGTCCCAGGGCGAGCAGCCGCTCGGGCCCGAGCCCGAGGGCACGACAGAGGATCATCCGGTTGGTCCCTCCGTGCGCCACGACGGCCACGGAGGCGTCCGCGTGGGCGGCCACGATGCGCTCGAAGGCAGGCCAGGCACGCGCCTCGAGATCCTGGAGACTCTCGCCCTCCGGGAACCGATACGCGGCGACGTCGGCCATCCAGCGCGAGAAGGCCTCAGGGTCGAGGGCGCGGATCTCCGTGGCCGTCAACCCCTCCCAGCGGCCCATCGCGAACTCGCGCAGCTCCCGCAGCTCGATCGGCTTGACCCCGTGGGGGGCAGCCACGATCTCCGCGGTCTGGCGGGTCCGTGCGAGATCGCTCGAGTAGATAGCCGCGAGTTGAACCCGGGCAAGCTGGCTTGCCAGCGCCTGGGCCTGGCGCACACCGAGCGACGACAAGGGCACGTCCAGATGGCCGATGAACCGACCGGTCTCCGCCCCCTCGACACTGCCGTGACGAACGAGATAGACGGTCGTCGGCATCAGACGAGAGCCGAGCGGGCGAGCGCCACGACGGCGAGCAGGAAGGCCAGCTCGCCGACCTCGACGGCGGAGCCCAGGACGTCGCCGGAGATACCCCGGAGCCGCCCGACGAGGAGCCCGCACCACAGGGTGCATCCCAGGTGGCTTCCGATCCACGCGAGCCAGCCGCCCGGCCACAGGAGGTAGGTCGTCAGGAGCAGGGTCACGCACCCCCACAGAAGGCTTGCGGAGCGAGAAAGCCCGGATACAAAGTCCGCTCCCAGCCCGCCCCGCACCACCATCTTCCGAAGGCCGTCTCCCAGCAACAGTGGCATGGTGCGGCCCAGCGCAGGGGCCACGAGGAGTGCGCGCCATCGGATGCCACTCGGCAAATCACTGAGCGTCGACCAGGCCGCGATCAGGATCAGAATGAGCCCCAGCGTGCCGAAGACCCCGATGCGGCTGTCCTTCATGATCGCTCGGCGGTGCTCCGGGTCGCGCCCCGCGAGCCCGTCGAGGCAGTCGGCCAGCCCGTCGAGATGGATGCCGCCCGTGAGCGCCTTCCAGAGCGCGAGGACGAGCGCCGCAGCGACCAGCGGCGGGAACAGCCGGCTGATCCCCGCATCGGCGAGCGCCAGGAGCGCGCCGAGTCCCAGGCCCACCGCCGGAAACCACCACGCGGCCCGCCCAAGCGCCCCGGGGCCCTTGCCCTCACGCCCCGGGATGGGAACGATCGTGAGAAATCGGATCGCGAGGATGAGCGAAGCCACGGGTCCCCTCACCCTGACCCCCTCCCCGAGGGGGAGAGGGAGCGCAGGGCGATGAGAGCCGCAATGGCCGACGCGGCCTGGCAGAGCGTGAGACCAACCACCCAGATGGCCGAGAGCGGACTCCCATGAAACGACAGGCCGCGGACGAGGAACTCCGGACCGTGCTCCACGAATGAACCCACGGTCCAGATCGTCCCGGCCAGCGCCGTGATCACCAGCCCGGCGGACCGGCCCAGCGCGGCGCTGACGAGCCCAAACATCTGGAAGGCCAGGAAGGCGCCCAGCAGCGCGGCTCCGATCGCCGGAGTCAGTCCGACGCGCTCGGCGATCCCGAGGCGGAAGTCTTCCAGCACGTGGGGCAGCAGGAACGGCAGGCTCAACAGTGACAGCGCGATCGCCGGGGCCGCGCGGCGCGCCATAGAAGCCGGCTCAGACGGGTGGGACGGGATTGCGGCGAGGCGGAAACTCCAGCAGCTTGGATTCGGCATAGGCCAGGCGCTTGATCAACTCGTCGCGCAGCTCGGAGCCGCCGACGATGCCGTCGACGAGCATCTCGGAGGCGAGCTTGTAGATGTCCACGTCCTGGATGTACTCCTCCCGCTTCTGCTGGACGTAGGCGGCCCGCTCCGACTCGGGGAGCTCCATGATCTTGTTGTAGTAGACGGCGTTGACGGCCGGCTCCGGGCCCATGATGGCGACCTGGCCCTGCGGCAGCGCCAGGGCGGCGTCCGGCTCGAAGGCGGGGCCGCACATGGCGTAGAGGCCGGCGCCGTAACACTTGCGCACCACGACGCAGATCTTGGGCACGGTGGCCTGGGAGGTCGCGAACACCATCTTCGCCCCGTGACGGATGATACCGGCGCGCTCGACCTTGCTGCCCACCATGAATCCCGAGACGTCGGCCAGGTACAGGAGCGGGATGTTGAAGGCGTTGCACAGCCAGATGAACCGCGCGGCCTTGTCCGAGGAGTCGACCATGAGCACGCCGCCCTTGACCTTGGGCTGATTGGCGACGATCCCCACCGCTCGCCCGCCGATGCGCGCGAGACCCGTGATGATCTCCTGTGCGAAGAGCCGCTTGATCTCGAAGAACGAGCCCGCGTCGATCACGCGGTCGATCACCTCGTACATATCGAACCACTTTCGCTGATCGTACGGAACGATCTCCTCGATGGGCCGGCCCGGCTTGGCCGGGACGGCGTCCGTCACGGCCGGACGCTCACGGTAGGAGCCGGGCATGAACGACAGATATCGCTTGGCAAGCTCGATCGCCTCTTCATCGGAACCCGCGAGCACGTCGCCGCAGCCCGAGACCGAGCAGTGCATGCGCGCGCCCCCAAGGTCTTCCAGCGTCGTTTTCTCGCCGATGGCCATCTCGACCATGCGCGGCGAGCCCACGTAGAGGCTGGCCTTGCCGTCCACCATGATCACGCAGTCGGTCAGCGCTGGCAGGTAGGCTGAGCCCGCCGGCGACGGACCGAAGAGGATGCACGCCTGGGGAACGACGCCCGAGAGCTGGACCTCGTTGTAGAAGATCCGGCCTCCCTGGTAGCGGCCGGGGAAGATCTTGATCTGCTCCGAGATGCGTCCGCCCGCGGCGTCCACGAGGTAGAGCAGCGGCACCTGCAGCCGCTGCGCCCGCTCCTGGATTCGCACGATCTTCTGCACGGTCTTCTCGCCCCACGAGCCGGCCTTGACCGTGTAGTCGTTGGCCATGACGCAGACGGTCCGCCCACCGACGGTCCCGACGCCCGTGACCACCCCGTCTGCGGGCGTGTCCGGCTCCTGGCTGCGGGCAAAGAGGAAATCTTCCTGGAATTCGCTGCCGGGGTCGAAGAGCAGCTTGAGGCGGTCCCGGACGAAAAGCTTGCCCTCTTCCTTGAGCTTCTCGCGGTACTTGACGTGGCCCTGCTCGATCCGGGCCCGCTCCTGGAAGTACCGTTCCTCGCTCACCTTAGGGCCGGGGCTTCGGGTTGGGATTGGCCCAGAGGATGATGATCAGGACACCCTTGCCGTATGGAGGACCGCCGATGACGGCAGGGGCGCCGGGCGCGGCCAGGATGTTGGCGTTCATCTCGGAATGCTCGCCCTTGAGGAGCCGCACCTTCATGTGGACCGCGCTGTCGCGCAACTCGTCCGGCGTGACCTCGAGCCATCGCTCGCCCGGAATCTGGAAGCGCTGCTGCGTGCCGAGCGAGACATCGACGCGCTGTCGGGCCAGCGTCGTGTACTCGGTATAGCGGAACATCGCGCGGAGCTGGGGCAGGAGGCGCTTCATGTACTGGTCGGTCTCTTCGGAGGGCGACGGACCCGAGCCCCCGCTGAGGCCGCGCCCGCCGGGCCCCGCCACCTCGGCTCCGCTCGGGTTCGACGCCTGCAGCACGCGCACGCCGAATCGGATGACGGGCTGCGCCTCGGCGGGAGCAGCGATCAGGCCCAGCGAGGCGCACGCCCAGAACAACAGCACCAGCATCGGCCCGAGCAGCGCCTTGAGACGCTTTCGCGCGTTGTGCAATCTGGACATCACGGTACCGATGGGGCAGTTGAGCACATCCGCGATCTCGCGGTACGACAATCCCTCGACGTCACTCAGCATGATAATCGCTCGCGCCTTGGGCGGCAAGGCATCGAGCGCCTGCCGAATCCGCTCTCGCTGCTCGGTGCGCGCGGCAGCCTGGTCCGGCCGCGCGCCTGGGTCGGGCATGGTGCGCGTCCACTCCTCCTCGGACACTCGCTCGCCGCCGAAGGCGCGCGCCTGGGCGCCGCGCGCCCGATGCCGGTCGGTCGCAAGGTTGACCGTGATGCGGAACAGCCACGTGTAGAACGCCGATTGGCCTCGGAACGAGGACAGCGAGTGAAATGCCCGAACGAAGGCCTCCTGTGCGCAATCCCATGCCTCCTCTCGATCGTGCAGGATCTGGTAGGCGAGCCGCCACACGCGCTGCCGGTACTTCTCCACCAGCGGCTCGAAGGCCTCCACGTCGCCGGCCAGGCAGCGCTGGATCAGCGCCTGCTCGTCCTGCGGCGACCGCTCCGACGAGCGCTCTCCGGATGGCGGAAGGGGCGGCGTCTCCGGAGGCGTCACGGCGCGACCTGCCCGCCTCCGCGATCTGCATGCAATCGCGGGTTAGACGGCGGGGCGGAAACCTCCATTCACCGAGCGCGGCGCTTGCCCGGCTGGCGGGCGTGCCGCCGGGCCTGCGCCCGCGCCATCGGAGCCTGGAGGACAGCGTCCAGACCGAGCAGGTAGCTGGCCGGCCCGAAGCCCGAGATCTGCCCCGATGCCGCGGGCGCGATCACCGAGCGGCGCCGGAACTCCTCCCGGGCGTGGACATTGGAGAGGTGCACCTCGACCACCGGCAGCGTGATCGACGCGACTGCGTCGCGAAGCGCGACGGAATAGTGCGTGAAGGCGCCGGGATTGATCACGATGGCCTGGAAGCCTTCGCGCGCGGCGGACTGGATCCAGTCGACCAGCTCGCCCTCGTGATTCGACTGCCGGCACACCGCTCGGGCCCCGCGCGCGGTCGCGTGGCGCTGGATCGCCCGGTTGATGTCCGAGAGGGGCACGCGCCCGTACACGGACGTCTCCCGCGTGCCGAGCAGATTCAGGTTGGGACCGTGCAGCACCAGGATAGAGCGCCCCCCGCGGCGTGCCATTGATCGGACAGATTACACCGCGCAGACGCGCATCGGCAACAGATACGGGTGGCGCCCGAGGCCGTATAATGAGCCGCGTCAGCGCTCGGGGGGAGTCTCCGCGGCCTCGTGACCTTCCCGCTGGTCTGCCGGCAGCGCCGAGGCCACCGTCCGCAGGACGTCCTGCGCGAGAGCGCGCGCCGCGGCTCTCAGGTTGGAGCCGGGAGGCGGTGGGATGACCGGGTGGTAGGTGATCGTCACGCGTCCGGGCCGCGGAAGGATTCGACCCGGTGGCCACGACTCGTGCCCACCGGCGATGGTCACCGGAAGCACCGGCACGCCCACCAGGCACGCCAAGCGGAAGGCGCCCAGCTTGAAGCGCCCGAGCCGCCCGGTCGTGCTGCGGCCTCCCTCGGGGAAGATCATCACCGCCTCCCCCGCCTGAAGCAGCCGCACGGCTTCGCGCGTGGCCCGGGGATCGGCGGAGTCGATATCGACCGGGAAGGCGCGCAGCCGACGGATCAGCCACGAGAGGCCGCGCACCTCGAACAGCGCGTTCCAGGCCATGTAGTAGACGGGGCGCCGCACGGGAATGCTCACGAGGGGCGGATCCGCGTAGGTGACGTGATTGGGAACGATCATCAGTGGTCCCGAGGTGGGGATGTGCTGGACGCCCTCGAAGCGCACCCCGAAGTAGAGGCGCGCGCCGAGCCACAGGGCGGGCCGAAGCACGTCGAGGATGGGCGTGCGCACGCTTCGATAGTGCCACGGCGCGCCGGGAGGAGACAACCGTGGGAGCCCTGTCGCGGCCGCTCGTGATCGCGCACCGGGGCGCTTCCGCCGACGCGCCGGAAAACACGATCGCCGCGTTCGAGCTGGCGCTCGAGCAGGGCGCCGACGGGCTCGAGATGGATATCCACCTCTCCAAGGATGCCCACCCCGTCATCATTCACGACTTCACCCTCGAGCGGACCACCAACGGCGTGGGGCCGGTCGGCGGGCGCACGGTGCGGGAGCTCAAGCGGCTCGATGGCGGCGGCTGGCACAGCCGGCCGTTCCAGGGCCAGCGCATTCAGACGCTCCAGGAGGTGCTCGAGCGCTTTCGCGACCGGACGCGCTTCTGGCTCGAGCTCAAGGGCGGCTCGGACCTCTATCCCGGCATCGAGGAGCGCGTCGTGTCGATGCTCGAGATCTACGAGGTGCAGGACCGGGCGCTCGTGCAGTCCTTCGACCATGGAGCGCTGGAGCGCATCCGGGCTCTCAGCCGCGAGGTCAGGGTGGGCGCGCTCGTTGGCCAGGCCCCGCTGCCGCCGCCGACATCCCTCCCGGCGGGGGCGGACGCCTTGTGCCCGGGCGTGGACCTCGTGACCCTGGACGCGGTCGAGGCTCTACGGGGGGCGGGACGAGAGTGCTATGTCTGGACGGTCAACGAGCCGGCCCAGATGGACCGGCTCGTGGCATGGGGGGTGAACGGAATCATAACCGACCGGCCGGGCCTGTTGAGGGCCCGGCTCGGCCGGTCGGGGTAGTCCCTAGTCGTCCTCGGTCTCTTCAGCCTCGGCGCCGACGCCGACGGTCTGCATCCGGCGCGACATCCGCTCCAGCTGATCTTGGCACCGCACACAGGTCGTCACCTCGGGCATGGCGCGCAGGCGCGCGGGCGCGATGGGCTCGCCGCATTCCTCGCAGATGCCGTACTCGCCGCCGCGCAGCCGGTCGAGGGCCTCGGCCAGCTTGTTTGCGCGCTCGACGAGCAGGCTGCGGGTCGCGAAGCTCATCTCACGGTCCTCGTTCAGACGGATCACGTCGACCTCATCGGCCAGCGGGGTGTTATCGCCAGCGGCGCCGGGGAAATCCTCGAACACGACGGCGCCACCCATGTGGCGGATGCGATCCATGGTGTGGCTCAGCTCCGATTCCAGGCGCTGCTTGATGTCTTCCATGATCTCTTGACCTCCTGGGCCACGGGTCTTTCGCCCGTCCACCCGGTTGCAGGGGCACTGCTGCAAGCCCGATGCCGGGCGGGTTCGAGTGACAGACGCGCCTAATTCCCTGATATTCAG
>DASSSH010000298.1:0-14433 GCA_035708525.1 Candidatus Methylomirabilota bacterium | reverse complement strand
TACCCGCTCCGCCCGGCGGGACCGCGCGAGGTCCTCGTCCGGGTGACCATGTCCACGATCTGCCGCTCTGACATCCACTCCTACGAGGGGCGCCGGCCGAACCCGGTCCCGGGCATCCTCGGCCACGAGATCATCGGCGTGATCGAGGAGATCGGGGCGGGCATCGAGCGGGATATGCGGGGCGATTCCCTCCGGGTCGGCGATCGGGTCACCTGGACCGAATACTTCTTCGACGGCGAGTGCTACTACCGCGACGTCCTCGACATGCCGCAGAAGTGTCACGGCCTGCGGAAGTACGGCCACGATCGCGCGGACGAGGATCCGCACTTCGTGGGCGGCTTCGCCGAGTACTGCTACATCCTGCCCGGGACCGGGATCCTGAAGCTCCCCGCCGCGCTCTCGGACGAGGAGGCGACGCCGCTGAACTGCGGGGTCGCGACCATGATCTCGGTCACGGAGGCCGCGGCCATCGGCATGGGCGATACCGTGGTGATCCAGGGCCTGGGCCTCCTGGGTCTGTACGGTGTCGCCATCGCGCGCTCGCGCGGCGCCCGGCTCATCATCGGGCTCGATGCCGTGCCGAGCCGCCTCGAGGTGGCCAAGCGGTTCGGCGCCGACCTGACGCTGGACGTCGGGACCATGGCAGACGCCGAGCTGGTCAAGGCGGTTCGCGGGGCGTGCCGGCCCGACGGGGCCGACGTCGTCATCGAGGTCTGTGGGGTGCCCGACGTGATCCCGCAGGGGCTGCGCATGCTGAGGACGGGCGGGCGCTACACCCTGGGTGGGCTCGTGAACCCCGACGCCAACGTGACGATCGACGCCAACGTCCTCGTCAAGCAGTGGGTCACGCTGCGCGGCATCCACAACTACCACCCGCGTCACCTGATCCAGGCCCTCGACTTCGTCATGGCCAACCGCGGGCGATTCCCGTTCAGGGACATCGTGGATTCGAAGTTCCGGCTGTCGGAGCTCGACACGGCGTTCAAGAAGGCCTCGGAGCGGAGCGTCCTCAGGGCGGCCATCGTGCCGTGAGCGCGGCCGCATGAACACGCCGTCGCTCGACTTCGCCCCGAAGGGGCTCTACATCGGCGGAGAGTGGGTTCCGGGCGTCGGCGACTGCACCTTCGAGACCATCAACCCGTCGACCGGAGAGAAGCTCGGCGAGGTTCCGCTGGCCGGGGAGGCGGATGTGCACCGGGCCGTCGTCGCGGCCAAGAAGGCGTTCCTCCAGTGGTCGCGCGTGACGGTCAAGGAGCGGGCCCGGTGCCTCGAGCTGCTGGCCCAGCGCATCGTCGAGCACACCGACGCCTTGGCTCTGATGGATGCCGTGGACTCGGGCAATGCCATCGTGGGCATGCGCGGCGACATGGCGTGGACCGCCGAGACCTTGACCTACTTCGCCGGGCTGGTCACCGAGATTAAGGGGGAGACCGCGTCCCACGGCCCGGGGCATCTGAACTTCACCCGCCGCCAGCCCTACGGCGTGGTGGCCAAGATCAACCCCTTCAACCACCCCTTCCGCTTCTGCGCCGAGAAGGCGGCAGCTCCGCTGGCCGCCGGCAACTGCGTGGTGATCAAGGGGTCGGAGCAAGCGCCGCTGTCGAGCCTGAAGCTGGGGGAGCTCTGCGACGGCATCTTTCCGCCGGGGGTGGTCAATATCATCACCGGCGCCGGCGCCACGGGATCGGCGCTCGTCCGCGATCCCGATGTGCGCCGGATCGGCTTCGTGGGCTCGGTGCCCACGGGGCGCGCCATCGCGCGCGCGGCGGCGGAGGGGCTCAAGCCCGTGACGCTCGAGCTCGGCGGCAAGAACCCCATCATCATCTTCCCCGATGCTGACCCGAAGAAGGCCGCCACGGCCGCGATCAAGGGCATGAACATGAACCGACAGGGGCAGTCGTGCAGCTCGACGTCCCGGGTGCTGGTGCATCGCTCGCTCCACGGTCCTGTGGTGGACGAGCTGGTCCGCCAGGCCGACGCGCTGCCCGTGGGGCTCCCGTGGATCGAGTCGAGTGAGGTGGGCCCCATCGTCTCCCAGCGGCAGTTCGATCGGGTCATGGGCTTCATCGAGTCGGGCAAGGCCGAGGGGGCGAAGCTCCTCACGGGCGGGGCGCGACCCGAGGATCCCGCGCTCCGTCGCGGGCTCTTCATTCTGCCGACCGTCTTCGACGGGGTGACGCCAGCCATGCGCATCGGGCGCGAGGAGATCTTCGGTCCGGTCATGTCCGTCATGCCGTGGGACGACGACGAGGAGATGCTCGCCTGCGCCAACGGCGTGGAGTACGGCCTGACCGCGGCCATCGTGACCAACGACCTCCGGAAAGCCATGGAGACCGCAGAGCGCGTCGAGGCGGGGTATGTCTGGATCAACTCGACCGGCCGCTACCTGGGTGCGCCCTACGGCGGCTGGAAGCAGAGCGGGATCGGTCAGGAGGAGTGCCTGGACGAGCTCCTGAGCTATACCCAGATCAAGAATGTCAACATGCGCTGGTAGTCTTGTGCTCCGGTCGACATCGGTGCTACCGTGGCTGGCGTCACGCCCCTCCGGCGGCCCCGTCGGCGGCTCCTAACCACAGGGAGGTTCGAACGATGCGCATACTGAGACACGCGGTCGCGTTGATGCTCGTTTCGCTGGTGGGGATGGCGGCTGCGTTCGCGCAGCAGCCGACAGGCACCGCCAAGGCGGGGATCCTCACCGTCGGCTTCATTCCCGCCGAGGACGCGCGGGCGATGGTCCGGCAGTCGCAGGCCATCATGGACATCGTCGCCAAGCAGACCGGGCTCAAGGTCGAGGCGTTCGTGGGCTCGGACTACAATGCCACCATCGAGGCCCTCCGGACGGGGCACGTGGACGTGGCGCTGCTGGGCCCCTTCTCCTATGTGCTGGCCACCACCCAGGCGCCGGTCGAGGCCTTCGCCGTCACCGTGATCGCCAAGACCATGCAGCCGAGCTATCGCTCCATCATCATCGCGCGCAACGAAAGCCCCATCAGCTCGCTGGCGGAGATCAAGGGACGGACGTTCGCGTTCGTGGACCCCGGATCCACCTCGGGCTACATGGTGCCCGCCGCCGCCTTCATCACGTCCGGGATCACGCCGGAGAAGGACTTCGCCAAGGTCATGTACTCGGGCGGGCACGACGCGACCATCGTGGCCGTCGCCGAGGGCAAAGTCGAGGCGGGCGCGGTCGCCGACCGCATCTACGAGCGCGGGTGCGCCAAGGGCTTGGCCGATTGCAACAAGCTCAAGGTCGTCTGGAAGTCGGATCCGATCCCCAACGACCCCTTGCTCTACCGGAAGAACCTGCCGGACGACCTCAAGAAGAAGATCCGAGAGGCGTTCTATAGCGTGAAGAACCTGCCCTTCGGCGAGATGGGGACCGTGGCGCGCTTCGATCCCGCCACCGACAAGGACTACGATCCGGTGCGGAAGGTCGCGACGGCGCTCAAGCTCGACCTGACCAAGATGAAGTGAGATGACCAGGGACCTCCTGGCCGGGAGCGATCGGCTCGCCGTCTCGCTCCCGGCTGGGAAGAAGTGGCGGCTCCATCACATCCTCCTCGTGGCCGCGGGCGTCGCCTTTCTCCTCTGGTGCGCCGACGGTGTGGATCTGCGGCCGAAGGAGATCGTGCACGCGGTCCCGATCATCGGCACCTACTTCGCGCGGATGTGGCCACCGCGCTGGGGGTTCGCCGACTCGGTCTGGAAGCCCGCGCTCGAGACCATCTACGTCGCGATCTGGGGCAATGTCCTCGCCATCGTGATCGGGCTCCCCTTGGGCGTCCTCGCAGCGCGCAACGTCGTGCGCTCCTCGGCGGTGCGGAACCTGGCCAAGGCGGTGCTCAACCTGTTCCGCAGCATCTCGGAGCTGATCTGGGCGATCTTCTTCGTGGCGGCGGTCGGGCTCGGGCCGTTCCCGGGCGCGCTCGCGCTCGGGATGAACTACGGAGGGATCCTCGGACGGCTCTACGCCGAAGCCATGGAGAACGTGGAGTCCGGACCCATCGAGGCGCTCCAGGCGACGGGCGCGGGGCGACTGCAGGTGATCCTCTTCGCGATCTTCCCCCAGGTGCTCCCGCAATTCGTGACCTATAACCTGTACTGGTTCGAGGTCGCGGTGCGCTCGGCGACCGTGCTCGGCATGGTGGGAGCGGGGGGTCTGGGGTTCGAGCTGATCACGACCATCCGCCTCTTCGAGTGGCGGGAGACCGGTCTCATCCTGCTGGTGATCCTGGGCATGGTCACCGTGATCGATCTGGCGTCCACCTACATCCGGAGCCGCATCTACTAGGCGTATGATCTCGATCCGCGGACTGTCCAAGACGTACCCGGGCGGCGTCACGGCCCTCCGTGATGTGAACATCGAGGTCAAGGAGGGCGAGTTCCTCGTCATCCTGGGCCCCAGTGGCGCGGGCAAGTCCACCCTCATGCGTTGTATCAACCGCCTCGTGGAACCCACCGCGGGCCGGGTGTTTCACAACCAGGAGGAGATCACCGGCCACCGGCGGAAGCTCAAAGAGGTCAGGCGCCAGATCGGGATGGTGTTCCAGCAGTTCAATCTGGTGAAGCGCCTGTCGGTGCTGACCAACGTGCTGACGGGCCGATTGGCCTACCACGGCGTCTGGCGCAGCCTCCTCTACAACTTCTCGCAGCAGGACAAGCTCATCGCGATCCAGTGTCTGGCGCGCGTCAACATGGAGCACAAGGCGCTCCAGCGCGCGGACACGCTCTCCGGCGGTGAGCAGCAGCGGGTCGCCATTGCCCGGGCGCTCGCCCAGCAGCCCATCGTGATCCTGGCCGACGAGCCGGTGGCGAGCCTCGACCCCAAGATCGCGCGCCAGGTGCTCACCTATCTCAAGCAGGTGGCGAGCGAGCTCGGCATCACCGTCCTCTGCAACCTGCACCAGGTCGAGTACACGCGGGAGTTCGCCGAGCGGGTCGTCGGCATGAGCCGCGGCACGGTGGTCTTCGACGGTCCCGCGTCAGAGCTGACGGACGAGATGCTCCACCGGATCTACTACCGCGATCCAGGCTCCGGGGACGGGGAGGATCCGGCGTGAGCGCGGCCATGCTCGATCCCGTCGTCACGGGCACGCTGAGCCAGGCCATGGTGCTCAGGAGCCGGCGCCTGACGAAGGCCGCCGGCTGGGGCATCCTGGCCCTGGCGATCCTCTCGTTCTCGGGAAGCCAGATCGGGATGAACCCCGTGTCCATTGTCCGCGGTGTGCCGTTCATGTGGGACTTCTTCACGCGTCTCTTCCCACCCGACCTCGGCTACTTCCCGCTGCTGGCCGGCGCGACGGTCGAGAGCGTCCAGATCGCGGTCTGGGGAACGCTGCTGGCCATCGTGTTCTCGATCCCGCTGGCGCTTCTGGGCGCGCGCAACACCTCGCCGCACATTGTCGTTTTCCATGTCACGCGCGTGTTCCTCAACGCCCTCCGGGCGATCAACGAGCTGGTCTTCGCCCTGATCTTCGTGAGCGCGGTCGGGCTCGGGCCCTTCGCCGGCGTGCTCGCCATCGCCATGCACGCCACGGGGATGCTGGCCAAATTCACCGCCGAGGAGGCTGAAGGGATCGACACGGGGCAGGTGGAGGCCCTTCAGGCGACGGGCGCCAACCGGCTCCAGGTGATCCTGTTCGGCGTGGTCCCGCAGGTGGTTCCCGCGTTCGTGAGCTACGCCATCTACCGCTTCGACGTGAGCATCCGGTCGGCCACCGTGCTGGGGCTGGTGGGGGCGGGCGGCCTCGGGTTCTCGCTGTTCAAGACGATGAAGCTCTTCAAGTACCATGAGACCGCCACGTGCATCCTCGTCATCTTCCTGCTGGTCCTGGTCTCCGACTGGATCTGTGCCCGGCTGCGGGAGCGCATCCTCTGAGCTCGCGCGGCCGGTCGCTCACCGCCGTGTGCCTTCTGGCTGTCGGAATGGCTCTGGCATCGTGCGGACCTGGTGGCGGCGAGCGCGCCCAGGAGCACGTGAAGAAGGGCACCGCGCTGATCGCCGAGGGCAAGTACGACGCCGCGGTCACCGAGCTGCAGAAGGCGGTGGAGCTGAACAAGGACTCCATCGAGGGCTACACGGAGCTCGGAAACGCCTACCGTGGGCTGAAGCAGTACGACAAGGCCGTCGAGGCCTACCGGGCAGCGAAGAAGGTCGACCGCTACGTCACCCGGCCCCACCTCGAGAATGCCAAGGCTCTGGTGGAAATGGGGCAGATCGAGGCCGCCATCGACGAGCTGAATCATGTGATCGAGCTGGACTCGAAGAACCTCGAGGCGATGCTCTTGCTGGGCCGGGTCTCCATCATGCCCCGCCCGCTGCCGGAAGGGGGAACTGGAGTGCCGAAGGCGAGCCTCGAGCGCGCCGAGCTGAACCTCGAGACGGCCGTGCAACTGGCGCCCGACAACCTGCAGGCGTACCACGAGCTGGCGTTGGTCCGGGAGAAGCTCGGCAAGAAGGACAAAGCGAAAGAAGCGTGGGCGAGGGTCCGCGACCTCGCCGCCGGCCAGCCCGGGCAGGCGGCGCTGGCTGCGGAAGCGGCCGCGGCGCTCGAGCGCCTGAAGCGGTGAAGGACCGCGCCCAGGCGGTCATCGTCGGCGGCGGCATCATCGGCTGTAGCGTCGCCTACCATCTCACGCAGCTCGGCTGGCGTGACGTCGTCCTGCTCGAGCAGGGCGGCTTCTCGGGCGGTACCACCTGGCATGCGGCCGGGCTGGTCGGCCAACTCCGCTCGTCGAGCAATCTGACCCAGCTCATCCGCTACAGCGCGGAGCTCTACGAGCGGCTCGAGGTCGAGACGGGGCAGGCGACGGGCTGGAAGCGCTGCGGGAGCGTCAGCGTGGCCCGCACGCCCGACCGGATGATCCAGCTCAAACGCAACGCCTCGCTGGCGCGCTCCTACGGGATCACCGCCGAGGTGATCACGCCCGCCGAGGCGGGAGCGCTGTCTCCGCTGATGAGGACCGACGATCTCGTCGGCGCCGTGTGGATCTCGGGCGACGGCAAGGTCAACCCGGCTGATGTCACCCAGGCCTTGGCCCGCGGCGCCCGCGCCGGCGGCGCGGCCCTCTACGAGAAGGTCAAGGTCACGGGCGTGCGGATCGATGGCGGCGCCGTGGCGGGGGTGGACACCTCCGAGGGGCCCATCGCCACCGACGTCCTCGTCAACTGCGCCGGCATGTGGGCGCGCGAGCTCGGGCGGCTGAGCGGCGTCACCGTGCCGCTGCACGCGTGCGAACACATGTATATGGTGACCACCCCCCTCGCCGGCATCTCGCCCGATCACCCGGTCGTACGCGACGCCGATGGGCACATCTACTTCAAGGAAGAGGTGGGTGGGCTGCTGATGGGCGGCTTCGATCCGTGGGCCAAGCCCTGGGGTATGGAGGGCATTCCCGAGGCCTTCAGCTTCGCGACGTTGCCGGAGGACTGGGCCCAGTTCGAGATCCTGATGACCAACGCCATCCAGCGCGTCCCGGCGCTGGAGACTGCGCCGGTGCGGCTACTGATGAACGGCCCCGAGAGCTTCACGCCCGACAACTACTTCATCCTGGGTGAAGCGCCCGAGGTGCGGCGCTACTACGTGGGCGCGGGCTTCTGCTCGGGCGGCATCGCCGCGGCCGGCGGCGCGGGTCGCGCGCTCGCCCAGTGGATCGCGGACGACCGGGCGCCGATGGACCTCTGGCAGGCCGATATCCGGCGCTTCGCCGCGTTCCACGGCAACCCTGGATTCCTCAAAGCGCGCTGCAGCGAAGTGGTCGGGGTTCACTACTTCGTGGCGTTTCCCAACCGGGAGTTCGAGAGCGGCCGGGGGGTGCGCTGTTCGCCCCTTCACGAACGGCTGAAGGCGAAGGGCGCCTGCTTCGGCTCGAAGATGGGCTGGGAGCGCCCCAACTGGTTCGCCCCGGCCGCGGTCGAACCCAGCACCATCTACTCGTTCGGCCGCCAAAACTGGTTTGTCCACGTGGCCGCGGAGCACCGGGCGGCGCGCGAGGCCGTGGCGGTCTTCGACCAGACCTCATTCTCCAAGTTCACGCTCGAGGGCGCCGACGCCGAGGCCGTCCTGCAGCATCTCTGCGCCAACGACGTGGCGGTGCCGGCGGGGCGGATCGTCTACACCGGCGTGCTGAACGAGCGCGGCGGCTACGAGAGCGATCTCACCGTCACCCGACTGCGCGAGGACGCCTACCTGATCGTCAGCGGCTCGGCGCAGACCACGCGCGACGCCCACTGGATCCGGCGTCATATCCCGGCGGGGGCGCGTGCCGCGCTCACCGACGTCACCGAGGGCTACGCCGTGTTGGGGGTCATGGGCCCCCGGGCGCGTGCGCTGCTCGGGCGGCTGACCGACGCCGAGCTCGGCAATGAGACATTCCCCTTCGGGACGAGCCGAGAGATCCCCGTCGGCCCTGCCCTCGTTCGCGCCTCGCGCGTCACCTACGTGGGCGAGCTGGGCTGGGAGCTGTACATCCCCGCGGAGCACGCCCCGGCGGTGTACGATGCCTTGTGGGCCGCGGGGCGGGACCTGGGCCTCGTGGACGCCGGCTACTACGCCATCGAGTCGTTGCGGGTGGAGAAGGCGTATCGAGCCTGGGGGCGCGAGCTCACGAGCGAGGACACACCGCTCGAGGCGGGGCTGGGCTTCGCCGTCGGCTGGCAGAAACCGGCGCCGTTCATCGGCCGAGACGCCCTGCTCGCTCAGCGGGGCAAGCCGCTGACCAGGCGGCTCGTGAGCTTCGTGGTGGACGATCCCGCCGCGCTGCCGCTGGGCGACGAGCCCATCTGGCACGAGGGACGGGTGGTCGGATGGGTGACCTCGGCCGCCTTCGGTCATACGCTCGGCCGCGCCGTGGCCATGGGCTACGTCCACCGCTCGGAGGGCGTGGACACCGCCTTCGTGGCCGGGGCGTTGTTCGAAATTGATATCGCCGGCGACCGGTTCACCGCCCGGGGCAGTCTGCGGGCGCCGTACGATCCGGATTCGCTGCGGGTGAAGGCCTGATGCCGCGCCCTGTGGAGGACTGCCCGCCATGACCGAGATACGCAAGGACCCCCTGTTGTTCACGCCGGGGCCGCTCACGACTTCCGCCACGACCAAGGAGGCGATGCTCCACGACTGGGGCTCGCGGGACGCCGAGTTCATCCGGGTCAACCGGCGGGTGCGCGACCGCCTGGTCGAGCTCGCCGGCGGCCGGGACAGCCATGTGTGCGTCCCGCTGCAGGGCAGTGGGACGTTCATCGTCGAGGCGATGATCGGAACGCTCGTCCCTCCGTCGGGCAAGCTCCTCATGCTCGTCAACGGCGCCTACGGCAAGCGCATGGTGCGGATGTGCGAGTACTACCGCCGCGCGTGCGCGGTCATCGAGGCGCCCGAGGATCGGCCCGTCGATCCCGCCGGGCTCGACAGCGCGCTCGCCCGGGACTCCGCCGTGACGCACGTCGCGGTCGTGCACTGCGAGACCACCTCGGGGATGCTGAATCCTGTCGAGGAGATCGCTGCCGTCACCGCCCGTCGCGGGCGGCGACTGCTGATCGACGCCATGAGCGCCTTCGGGGCCATCCCGCTCGACGCCGCCCGCATGCCGTTCGACGCGGTCGTCGCCTCGGCGAACAAGTGCCTGGAGGGCATCCCCGGGATGGGGTTCGGCATCATCCGCCGCGACGCGCTGGAGGCCGCGCGTGGCAACGCGCCCTCGCTGAGCCTTGACCTCCACGATCAGTGGGTGTCCATGGAGAAGAACGGGCAGTGGCGCTTCACGCCGCCCACCCATGTCATCGCGGCGCTGGACCAAGCGCTGAGCGAGCACGCCGCCGAGGGAGGCGTGGCGGGACGGGGCGCCCGCTACGCCCGCAACTGTCAGGTCCTGCTCGCGGGGCTACGGGCCATGGGCTTCGAGACCCTGCTGCCCGACGCGCTGCAGGCGCCGATCATCGTCACGGTCCGCATGCCGGCCGACCCGCGGTTCCACTTCGAGACCTTTTACGATCGCCTGAGCCAGCGGGGCTTCGTGATCTATCCGGGGAAGCTGACCGTCGCGGATAGCTTCCGCATCGGCTGCATCGGCCGGCTCGGCGAGACAGAAATGCGTGGCGTGCTCGACGCCATCCGCGATATCGCTGACGAGATGGGCGTCACTCACTGCGGGCCCGCCCCCTCGGGCGCGGCGGCCCGGCGGTAGCCCAAAGGAGACAGCCATGCCCTTCACGTACGCTCGGCGATACCGCGGCAAGGTCCAGGCCGTCCTGCTCGACTGGGCCGGGACTACCATGGACTACGGTTGCATGGCCCCGGCGGTGGTCTTCGTCGAGGTCTTCAAGCGTCAGGGGGTGCCGATCACCATGGACGAGGCGCGCGCCCCCATGGGCGCGCACAAGCGCGTCCACATCCAGAAGATCAGCCAGCTCGACAGCGTCCGCCGGCGCTGGCAGGACGCCCACGGCCGCCCGCCGGCGGAGACGGACGTGGACCGGATGTTCGCCGATTTCGTGCCGCTGCAGCTGGCCTGCCTGTCCGACTACTCCCGGCTGATTCCCGGCACGCTCGAGGTGGTCGATGCCCTTCGCGCGCGCGGGATCAAGATCGGATCCACGACGGGCTACCTGCGCGACATGATGGAGATCAATCTGCGGGACGCCAAGCAGCAGGGCTACGAGCCCGACTCCACCGTCTGCGCCAGCGACGTGCCCGCCGGCCGACCCTACCCGTACATGTGCCTGCAGAACGTGATCAACCTGCAGGTATCCCCGGTCGAGGCCTGCGTCAAGGTCGACGACACGGTGCCGGGCGTGGAGGAAGGGCTCAACGCGGGCATGTGGACCATCGGTCTGGCCATGAGCGGCAATGAGATCGGGCTGCCGCTCGCCGAGGTGCAGGCCCTGGAGCCGCAGGAGCGCGAGCGGCGCAGGCAGCGGGCCTACACCCGCATGTACCAGGGCGGTGCCCACTACGTCGTGGACAGCATCGCCGACCTGATGCCCTGTCTCGACGCGATCGAGGAGCGGCTGGCGCGCGGCGACCATCCCTAGCCTCTCGCTCGCTCTGTCCGTTCGGCCGCTGCCCGGCTAGCGCAGGCGCCGCCGAGCTCAGCACGAAGCCCCGGGCCTGTGATAGACTGCCCGGCCGTGGACGTCCTCCTCGACGTCAGGAATCTGCAGACTCACTTCCACACCGCAGGTGGCATCGTCCGGGCCGTGGACGGCGTGTCCTGGGATGTCCGTCCCGGCGAGACCGTGGCGCTTGTCGGCGAATCCGGCTGCGGTAAATCGGTCAGCGCGTTGAGCGTCATGCGACTCGTGGCGGCGCCGGCGGGCCGGATCGTGGGCGGTGAGATCCTGTTCAAGGGGCGTGATCTGCTGACGCTCTCCGACGATGAGATGCGCAAGGTCAGGGGAGGGGAGATCGGCATGATCTTCCAGGAGCCGATGACATCCCTGAACCCGGTGCTGTCGATCGGGCGGCAGCTCACCGAGCCGGTGGAGATCCACCTCGGCATGACGCCCTCGCAGTCTCGTGCCCGCGCCGTCGAGCTGCTTTCCCTGGTGGGGATCGCCGATCCCGAGCGCCGGCTCGCGCAGTACCCGCACCAGTTCAGCGGCGGCATGCGCCAGCGCATGATGATCGCCATGGCGCTGTCGTGCAATCCGGCACTGATTCTGGCCGACGAGCCCACCACGGCGCTGGATGTCACGATCCAGGCCCAGATCCTGGAGCTAATGAAGGGGCTGTCGCGGCGGCTGGGCGTCGCCATGCTGATCATCACCCACAACCTCGGGGTGGTGGCGCGCTACGCCAATCGCGTCAACGTGATGTATGCGGGCAAGATCGTGGAGCGCGGCACCGCGCGAGAGATTTACGCGCACCCGCGCCATCCCTACACTCTCGGGCTGCTGCGCTCCGTCCCGCGGCTCGACGAGCCCCGGCGCGCCAAGCTCCAGCCCATCGAGGGCCAGCCGCCCGATCTCTCCCGGCTGCCGGCCGGCTGCTCCTTCGCTCCGCGCTGCACCTTTGCGATCGAGCGCTGCCGGCTCGAGACGCCGCCGCTCGATCCGGTGGGCCCCGAGCATGTCTCGGCGTGCTGGGTCGCCAACGAGCTCGCCCGGGCCCAGACGGTTCCCGCATGAGCGCGGCAGTTCGGATGAGCGCTTGCGCGAAGGAGCCGAACCGCACAACTAGATGGTTTGACATTTAGGCGAGACGGATGAGCGCTTGCGCGAAGGAGCCAAACCGCACAACTAGATGGTTTCACATTTAGGCGAGACGGATGAGCGCTTGCGCGAAGGAGCCGAACCGCACAACCGAATGGGTTGACGTTTAACAAAGATGGTAAATAACGACTTCATCCTCCAAGTCCGAAACCTGGTCAAGCATTTCCACATCGGCGGCGGCGGACTGTTGGGCGGCAGGCCGGCGCTCGTCAAGGCGGTGGACGGCGTGAGCTTCGCGATCCGGCGAGGGGAAACGCTGGGGCTCGTCGGGGAGTCTGGTTGCGGCAAGACCACCACCGGCCGTTGCATCCTCCAACTCGAGCGCCCCACCAGCGGCCAGGTGATCTTCGAGGGGCGCGACCTCACCACGCTCTCCGAGGTCGAACTGCGCCCGGTCCGGCGCCGAATGCAGGTGATCTTCCAGGATCCCTACAGCTCCCTGAATCCCCGGATGACCGTGGGCCAGATGATCGCCGAGCCGCTCGGGGTGCACGGCATCGTTCCCGACCGTGCGGCCCGCGCGGCGCGGGTCAAGGAATTGCTCGGCCACGCGGGGCTCCTGGAGAAGATGGCTAGGCGCTACCCTCACGAGCTCTCGGGCGGGCAGCGGCAGCGCGTGGGCATCGCGCGGGCGTTGGCCATGGAGCCCAGCCTGATCATCTGCGACGAGCCGGTCTCGGCGCTGGACGTGTCCATCCAGGCTCAAATCATCAACCTGCTCGAGGATCTGCAGGCCCAGTTCGGCTTGACCTATCTGTTCGTAGCCCATGACCTTTCGGTGGTCCGGCACATCTCCGACCGTGTGGCCGTGATGTACCTGGGCAAGATCGCCGAGATCACCGACCGGAAGTCGCTGTACGAGGATCCCCAGCATCCGTACACCAAGGCCCTGCTCTCCGCCGTTCCCATCCCCGACCCGGCAGTGGAGGCGGCCCGGGAGCATGTGGTGCTGGGCGGGGAGGTGCCGAGCCCGCTGAATCCTCCCTCCGGGTGCGTATTCCACCCCCGCTGCCCCATTGCCATCGCTGAATGCCGGACCACCGTCCCTGAGCTGAGGGAGGTCAAGCCTGAGCATCGCGCCGCCTGTATCCGGGTAGCTGGGTATGGCGCCGGGGCGCCGGGGCGGCCTTGACAGGGCACTGGTCGGACCGCTAATGTTGGGGCACTTCCGGGAACCTGTCACCCATCCGAAGGGTTGGAGCCACAACCGAGTGATTTGCCACACTCAAAGGAGAAGTGGCCTATGAGTCTCCGCCGACTCTGGATTCTCAGTCTGATCCTCGCCGTGGTGGCTTCGGCCGGTGCCGGTCCGACCGCAGCGCAGGACAAGCCGAGGCATGGTGGTGAGCTGGTCTTCGTCGTGCCATCCGAGCCGCCTTCCTACGATGCTCATCAGGAGGAGACCTTCGGCGTCATCCACCCCATTGCGCCCCTCTACAGCACGCTGGTTCGGGTGGACCCCTTCGACAAGACCGGGACCAAGCCCGTCGGCGACCTCGCCGAGTCGTGGACCATCTCCAAGGACGGCCTGATCTACACCTTCAAGCTTCGACATGGCGTGAAGTTCCACGACGGGAGCGAGATGACGTCCAAGGACGTCAAGGCCTCCTACGACAAGATCATCTTCCCGCCGGCCGGGCTGAAGTCCCTCCGGAAAGAGGCCTACAGGGCCATCGAGGTCGTCGAAGCGCCCGATCCCTATACCGTCCGCTTCCGCCTGAAGTGGCCGGAGTCGTCCATGCTGCTCAACCTCGCCTCGCCCTGGAACTGGATCTACAAGGCCGACATCCTCGCCAAGGACATGCATTGGTACGAGAAGAACGTGATGGGCACGGGCCCGTTCACCTTCGTGGAGCACGTGAAGGGCTCCCACTGGGTGGGCAAGAAGAACCCCAATTACTGGGACCAGGGGAAGCCCTATCTGAACGGCTACCGGGGCATCTTCATCCGGGACTCGGCGGCGCAGGTGGCTGCCATCCGCGGCGAGCGGGCCATGATCCAGTTCCGCGGCTTCTCGCCGGCGGAGCGCGACAGCCTGGTCGGCGCGCTCGGCAACAAGATCACGGTGCAGGAAAGCCCCTGGAACTGCCTGATCCTCGTCGCGCTGAATCACGACAAGAAGCCGTTCGACGACAAGCGCGTGCGGCGCGCGCTCACGCTCGCGCTCGACCGCCACACCGGCTCCAAGGCGCTTTCCCAGATCGCCATTGTCAAGTCGGTCGCCGGCG
>DASSSH010000297.1:0-14326 GCA_035708525.1 Candidatus Methylomirabilota bacterium | reverse complement strand
GAGGACACGGAAGCTCATTTTCAAGAGAGGCACGGCCGGATACGAAGACTGCGTGCCTCTTTTTTGGACTCAGATCGTCGTAGCGCTCGTCATCGGTTTCGCAAGTATCGCGGCGGCGGTATGGGGTGTCCTTGAGCTGGTAGAGTAGGTTCAAACGCCTAGGCAGTGGTGCTGTCGACAGGGCCCAGAACATGAATCGAGCGGACCGGGTGCAGGCGAACCTGCGCCCGCTCACGAACGGCCGCACGATTCGGCCGTTAAGCATCTACGGAGGCGCGTGCGAGACAAGCGAATCTGGGCTGCGGTGTTGGCGATTGGCCTGGGAGCCGCCATCTGGGCCGCCTCGCCGGTGGTGACCGGTCGGAAGGAGCCGTGGGATGCCGCGGGCCCCTATTACCTCCTTGCGCTGCTCGTCTCGGGGTTCCTGGTCGGCTTCGCGACTCGGGGAAGTGGAAGCAGCGCCTTCGTCACTACCTTCGTCGGCTTGTTTCTCGGCCAGCTTCTCTACATGCTGGCGTTCTTGCGGATCGGGCCGCTGATCGTGATTGGGTTAGGATTCCTCGGCGTCTACTCGGGGCTGGGCGCGTTGGCGGCGGTCGGTGGGAGTCGCGTAGGGCGGTGGGCTCCCCGAGCGCGGCAATAGCGATGCCTCCGTCACGCTCGGCTCGCGGCCGGGTAGCTCACCGCCAGGCCGGCCGCCGCGTCGCTCTGGATGCCGTAGGGCGGGACGGGGTAGCGCAGGCCGTTCTTCGATAGCGCCGCGAGCCCGTCGATCACCTTGGGCAGGAAGCGCGGCGGGATCGCCATCAGCAGCTCGTCGTCGGCCACGCCGCCGTAGCGCCGCTCGGCGTAGCAGGGGATGGTCAGCGCGGGCTCGCCGGTCTTGAGTGCCTTGCCCCAGGAGTCCGCGCAGGCTGACTCGCCGACGGAGGTAAAGCTCAGCTTCTTGTAGCCCGTCCATTGCAGCCCGTTGATGAAGAAGATCATCTGTCCCGGCGTGCCGTAGATGAGGCAGATGTCGGGCGGGTCGAGCCGGCCCGAGGTGAGCGGCGAGACGGCCATGGCGGCGTAGCGGCCATAGGGCACGCAGTCCATCGCGTGCTGGTGTTGGCTGGCATCCTCCTGCGTCTTGAACCAGACGCCGGCCATGCGCGTGCCCGACAGCCACTCCTCATCTTGAGGATGCAGGCCGATCACGGCGCCGCACTGGGGGCCCACCAGGTCGGCCATGGTGATGCCGACCGTCCAGCCGAGCTGGCGCGCCTGAGCGACGATCTGGTCGGTGGTGTGCTTGGCCTTCGGCCGGCGGATCTTCGGGATGGCTTCCATCGCCGCCACGGTCTCGAAGAGCTTCATGCCGATGGGGATGGACCGCAGCCGGAGGTATTGGTTGAGCCCGTTGACGATGGCTTCCCAGTCGTAGCGCTCAGTGGTCATGCCCTTCTCCTCGTGCCCCTCACCTTGATCCTCTCCCTCAAGGTGGGGGAGAGGAGATTGGAAGCCCTCTCCCCTGATGGGGAGAGGGAGAGAGGAGGCGGTAGTAGATCGCATTGGCATCGAGCGCCCCGTTGGCGCTCCGGGCGTACTCGAGGGTCCAACCTAGCGACTGGTAGAGCTGCTCCGAGGAATCGCCTCGCCGCGTATCGAGGAACAGGGTCGTCCTGCCGAGCCGCCGCGCCTCATCTTCCGCGGCGCGCATGACCTCCGGCTCGAGCCGCACCACGGGCTCAGGGGCGGCCATCGAGGGCGCGGCGGAGCTGATCCAGGTGATTGTCGTCGTGGGCCGCCATGCCGGCCGTCCAGTCCTCAAAGGTGACGCGGCCATGGACCGGGTGGATGCTGCCCCGCTTCCACTGTTCGGGGGTGAGGGCTTTCAACAGCGTGAGGACCTCGCGCCGCCTCCGGGCGAAGGCGGCCAGCGCCGCGCGCGGGTCCTGGCGCGCGTACTGGCGCTCCTCGGCCCACCGGTCGGGGTCGAGCGGGAAGGGCACCTCGCCGGCGATGCCCCAGCGCGCGAGATCCTTGGGCGGGGCGCCGGCCACGAAGACGGCCGGGTCATCCGAGGCCAGCATGGTGTGGAAGCGGAGGATGCAGAGCTCCTCGATGTCACGCAGGTGGCAGATGATCTCCGTCACGGACCAGTTCTTGGGATCCGGCCGCCGGGCGAGGCCGGCGGCGGGCCGGCCGCGGATCTCCGCGGCGAGCTGGTTCGGCGTGCGCCCCAGCCGCGCCAGGCGCTGCCCAACCGGTCGACGCAGGTACTCGTCGCGGGTGGGCATCGGCCGGGACTAGGAGCGGAACTCCTGGTCCAGGATCTCGGTGATGAAGCGATCGAGGGACACCGGGTAGAAGCGGACGTTGGGCGCGAGGATGACGCCCGTGTTGATCGTCTCGCGCTGAGCCAGCTCGTCCAGCGCGCGCTCGATCTGCGACTGCGGGTTCCGGTCCCAGCGCTGGATCTTGAGATCCTCGCTCTCGAGCGTGACCTGATGGCGTGCGCTGTACATGAAGGAGAAGACCCGTGCGACCAGGGCCTGGTCCATCAGCTCGTTCTCCTTGAACAGGTCACCGTAGGTCTGCCCCGCGCGCCCGGGCGCCAGCACGAGCCGTGGGGAGACCTTGATCTTGCCGCGGATCTCCACCGACCGGTGTGGCTGCTCTTCCTGCGGTCCCACGAGGATGTACGGCAGCACGTGGTAGCCGGCGATGATGCCGGCGATCGGCTTGCGCAGGATCTCCGTGGCCTCGAAGAGGTGCTTGAGGAACTCGGGGTCGTGGCGCTCGCCGAACATGGCTTCCTAGCCGCGGAAGATCGAGACTTCCATGCAATCGGCCCCGAAATCGTACTCGCGGCTGTCGTATCGCCCGCCGACGCGCACGTGAGCCAGGTAGGAATTGACGTCGCGCCGGTAGATGCCGGTATTGTCGGCCACGATCAGCGCGCCTTTGACCAGCCGCGGCTCGATGGCGCGGAGGTAATCCAGGTAGTCCTCTTTCCGCGCGTCGATGAGCACGAAGTCCGCCCGCCCGGTGAGGAGCGGCAGGACCCGAAGGGCGTCACCCACCACCACACCGACGTTGCGCTTGAGCCCCGCTCTCTCGACGTTGCTCGCCACGAACTTCGCCAGGTAGTCGTTGTTCTCGATGCACGTGAGCCGGCCGCCGCGCGGCATGCTGCCGGCGACGAGGATGGCCGAGTACCCGAAGAGGCTGCCGATCTCGATCCCGCGGCGGCATCGGTGCTTGGCCAGCAGCCGGCGCAAGAGCCGCCCCTTCTCCTTGCCGATCACCGGGATATGCCAGAGGCTCACGGCGCGGTCCATCAGTCGCAGCATGCGGGCGGCACTCTTGGTCATGGCTCGTGAGGGACCTCTCACCTCCCGGGAAGCCGGGCGGCCACCCCGTCGGGCAGCGGGTAGCGGCGGTCCCACTTCCCGGCCTTGACGATCTGGCCCGGCAGGGCGCGGCCGACGATGTCCTGGACGCGCCGCGAGGTCTCGATGAGGGCGTCGAGGTTCACGCCCGTCTCCACGCCCATGGCATGAAGGCAATGGATCAGGTCCTCGGTGCAGACATTGCCCGATGCCCCGGGCGCGAAGGGGCAGCCGCCCAGCCCGCCGATGGAGCCGTCGAAGTTCGTCACCCCGGCTTCCATCGCCGCCAGGATGTTCGGGATGGCCATGGCGCGCGTGTCATGCGTGTGGAGCGTCCACTCGATGCCCGGGAAGCGGGGCACCAGGCGCTCGAGCACGCGGCTCACCTGGGCCGGGTTGGCCATGCCGGTCGTGTCCGCGAGCCCGATGCCCTTGGCGCCGAGATCGACGAGCCGCGCCACGACGGATTCGAGCTGCGTCACGGGGACGTCGCCCTCGAAGGGACAGCCGAAGGAGCAGGAGATGCCCGCGCCGACCGGCACGCGGGCGCGCTGGGCGACTTCGGCCACGGCGCGCAGCTTCTGGAGCGACTCCGCGATGGTCATGTTGACGTTGGCGAGGTTGTGGCTCTCACTCGCCGAGACCACGGTATGGATCTCATCCACGCCGGCATCGACGGCGCGCACCGCGCCCTTGTCGTTCGGGACGAGGGCCGAATAGACGGTGCCGGACCGCCGCGTGATCTTGGCCATGACTGCCTCGGCATCGCGCAGCTGAGGGACGGCCTTGGGCGACACGAAGGAAGTCACCTCGATCCGGGGCATCCCGGTGGCCGACAGCAGATCGACGACTTCGACCTTGCGCTCCGTCGGGATGAAGTCGGGCTCGATCTGAAATCCGTCGCGGGTTCCTACCTCGCAGATCGTCACGCGCTTGGGCAGCTTCATGCATTCGTCTCCTGTCTCGCTTCCCACTCGTCTCTCAGTATCTCGCCCAGCCAGGCGTCGTGCCAATGGCCGTCGACGAAGTCGTGGCGCCGCCAGAGCCCGCATTGCTTGTATCCCACCTGCTCCAGGGCCCGCCGGCTCGCGTCATTGGGCAGCACCACGTGGGTGTAGAGCGCCTCGAGGCCCAGCTCACGGAACGCGTAGCGCGTCCGCAGCCGCATCGCCTCGGTCGCGTAGCCCTGGCCCCAGGCCTCCTTCTCGCCGATCACGATGCCGGTCTCGGCGTGGCGGTTCCGCCAGTTGATCTTCTCGATCGCGGTATTGCCGATGAGCCGGCCGCCGTCCTCGAGCACGATGGCCCAGAGCACCACGCTCTCATCCTTGGCGACTCGCTCGAGCCAGTCCCCCTGCTGGGTGACCGTGAGGGGGAAGCGGTAGCGCAGGTACCGCGTGATCTCCATGTCGGCGAACCAGCGTTGATAGGCCGGCACGTACTCGGGCCGCGGCGGCTCGAGCCGAATCCGCTCCCCTCCGAGCACCGGCCCCAACATCGCCTAGGCTCCGAACGTGAACGTGCTGCCCACCGAGCTCACGACCATCTCGCTCGGCAGGTGGTGTCCCAGCGCGATGAAGGCCTCCATCCCCGTGCAGTGCTGCGGCACCAGCCAGTCCACCCCGAGGCGGCAGAACTCCTCCACCACCTGCCCGATGCGCTCGGCGCCGAGTCCGCTGAGATGAAAGCCGCCGATCACGGCGTGGACTTTCGGCACGCCCGTGACCCGCACGGCATGGCGGCAGATGCCGATGATGCCCCGGTGCGAGCACGAGGTCACGACGACCAGCCCCCGGTCCCGCACGTTGGCGATGAGGGTCTGCTCGCCGATGAAGGTGTCCTGGACCATCTCCCCGTCGCGCTCCACGCGCAGCGCGGCGGGGATCGTCTCGAAGGGCATCGTCTCGTGCATCTCGCCCGACAGCGCCACGCCCTCGGGGAGCACGAGGGGCTCCGTCACCACGCGCACGTCGAGATCCTGGCGCGCCAGTTCTTCGCGGTCGAGGCGGCCGATGTAGACGCGGTCGCCGTTCCGCTCGTAGTAGCGGGCGAGGAAGTGGTCCTGGCCCGCGTAGAACGGCAACGCCTTCGTCATCGTCCGTCGGCAGGATCGAAGAAATCCGGGCAGCCCGCCCCAGTGATCCTGGTGCCCGTGACTGAGCGCCATGGCGTCGAGCCGGCCCGGGTCGAGGCCGAGCTCCCGGAGGTTATGCTCGTAGGCCTCTCCCGTGAGTCCCCAGTCGAACGCGATCCGGCGCGTCTCCGCCCCCCGCGTCACCTCCACCCAGTGGGCGAGCCCGTGCTCGGCGCGCAACGTCGGCATCTTGCGCGCGCGCGCGTGGCTCCAGCGCCGCGCGACCTTTTCATCGGCGCGGAGGCTGTCGACGGAGTTGTCCACGACGGTGGTGACGCTGATCCGGTCGACGGGCGGCAGAGTCATCGCGCCGCGCCCGGCCCCGCCTTAGTAGGAGCGCGGCATGCCGAGGACGTGCTCCCCGACATAGGCCATGACCAGGTTGTTGTTGACGGGCGCCGCCCGGTAGAGCCGCGACTCGCGGAACTTGCGCTCGATGTCGTACTCCTCGGCGAAGCCGTAGCCGCCGTGGCAGTCGATGCAGGCGCTGCCCGCCTCGAGCGCCGCCTCCGAGGCCAGGTACTTGGCCATGTTCGCCTCGGGGCCGCAGGGCAGGCCCGCGTCGAAGAGCTTGGCCGCCTTGGTGCGCATGAGGTCGGCGGCCTCCAGCGCCATGTGCGCCTTGGCGATGGGGAACTGCACGCCCTGATTGGCGCCGATGGGCTTGCCGAAGATGACACGCTGGCTCGAGTAGGCGACCGCCTTCTCGATGAACCAGCGGCCGTCGCCGAGGGAGTCCGAGGCCACCAGGATCCGCTCCGCGTTCATGCCGTCGAGGATGTAGGAGAATCCCTTGCCCTCCTGACCGACGAGGCTGTCGGCGGGAACCTCCGCGTTGTCGAAGAAGAGCGCGTTGGTCGAGTGGTTCATCATCATGCGGAGCGGGCGGACCTCGAGCCCCTTGCCCTTGAGCGGCCGGATGTCGATGAGGAACACACTGAGCCCGTCGGTCTTCCGCTTGACCTGGCCCACGGGGGTCGTGCGCGCCAGCAGGAGCATGAGGTCCGATTGGAGCACGCGCGAGATGAACATCTTCTGGCCGTTGACCACGTACCGGTCGCCCTTCCTGACGGCCGTCGTCTGCAACTTCGTGGTGTCGGAGCCGGAGTTGGGCTCGGTGACGCCGAACGCCTGCAGCCGCAGCTCGCCCGAGGCGAGCTTGGGCAGGTATTGCTTCTTCTGCGCCTCTGAGCCGTGACGGAGCACCGTGCCCATGATGTACATCTGGGCGTGGCAGGCCGCCGCGTTGCCGCCCGAGTGGTTGATCTCCTCGAGGATGAGGGCGGCCTCCACCATCCCGAGCCCGGCGCCGCCGTACTCGTGGGGGATCAGGGCCGCCAGGTAGCCGGCCTTGGTCAGCTCGGTGACGAAAGCCTCGGGGTACTCGCGCTTGGCGTCGAGCTCCCGCCAGTATTCGGCCGTGTACTTCTTGCAGAGCTCATAGACCGCGGCCTTGAGCGCGCGCTGCTCGTCCGTGAGTGCGAACGACATGTCCTTCATAGGTCCCTCACCCTCTTCTTCGATCCATTTCACTGCTCGCCTCGCCGCGCTCGTGCCTCCAGCAGCTCGGCCGCGTCTCGGCTCGCACCCCAATCTCCCCGGAGGGGAGAGGGAGTTGTCGGCTACTTTCCCTGGAAGCGCGGCTTGCGCTTCTCGTTGAACGCCCGGACACCTTCCAAGCGATCTTCCGTCGTCACGGTGACATTGTAGGCTTCGATCGCCAGCGCCATGCCGGTTTCGAGGTCGGTCTCGCTGCCCCAGTTGATGGCCTTCTTGGCCTGTCGGACGGCGATGGGACCATTCTGGGCGATGGTCGTCGCGATCTCGAGGGCCTTGGCCCGCGCCTGACCCTTCGGCACGACGTGGTTGACCAGGCCGCGGGCCAGCGCTTCCTTGGCGTCCATGCGGCGCCCGGTGAAGACCATCTCCTTCGCCATGGGCGCGCCAAGGATCCTCGGCAGCAGCTGTGTCCCACCGATGCCCGGGAAGATGCCGAGCGTGGTCTCGGGGACCCCGAAGACCGCGGTCTCGCCGGCAACGATGAAATCGGAGAGCAGCGCCAGCTCGCACCCTCCCGCCAGGGCAAAGCCCTCGACGGCGGCGATCACGGGGACGGGGCAGTGGAGCACGCGCGCGGCGCCCTGCTCGAAGATGAGGTGCTGGGCGCGCCAGGCCTCATCGGTCATCTCGTTGCGCTCCTTGAGATCGCCGCCCACGCAAAAGGCCCGGTCACCGGCTCCGGTGAAGATCACCGCGCGAACCGTCTTGTCCCACTGGAACGCCTCGAAGCAGCGCATGAGCTCCTCACCCATGGCCGTGTTCATGGCGTTGAGGGCTTCGGGACGGTTCAGCTCCACCGTGACGACATGACCGTCGGACGACGCCGTGACGTTGAGCGTCTTATAGCTGGATGACATGGCGGGCGGCCAGCTCCTTGATGGTGCCTTCGTCGTAGCCCAGCTCGGCCAGCACCTCGGCCGTGTGCTCCCCGAGCAGCGGTGGCACCCGCGCGACGCCCGGCCGCTCGCCGTCCCAGCGGATCGGCAGCCCGACAGCGCGGTAGTCGGGCACCCGCGGGTGCTTCTGCGGGATGAGCATCCCGCTCGCGTCGGTCTGGGGCTCGGCGGCCACACGGTCGAGCGTCAGAATGGGCGCCGAGGGAACGCCGGCGGACTGAAGGCGCTCGAGGATCTCGTGCCCGCTCAGCGTGAGTGTCACGGCGGCCAGCGTCTCGAAAAGCGTCGCGCGGTTGGCGACGCGCTGGGGATTGCTCGCGAAGCGCGGATCCGCCGGGAGCCCGGCCAGCCCCAGCGCCGCGCAGCACTTGGCGAACAGCGCGTCGGAGCCGGCCGCGATCATCACCCAGCCGTCGCGCGCCGGGAAGGCCTCATAGGGCGCGATCATCGGGGTGCCCGAGCCCTGCGGCTGCGGCACCTCGCCCGAGGCCAGGTAGTTCGTCATCTGGAAGGTGATCCAGGCCAGCGCCGTGTCGAAGAGCGCCGTCGTCACGTGGGCGCCGCGGCCGGTCCGGTCACGCTCGCGCAGCGCGGCCAGCACGGCCGTCGCCGCCCACATCCCCGTGCCCATGTCGATGATCGAGACGGGCACGCGCACCGGCGGCTGTCCCGGATGGCCGTTGACCGACATGAGGCCACCGTAGGCCTGCATGAGCGGGTCATACCCGGGCCGATCGCGGTACGGTCCCTCGGGACCGAAGGCCGTGACCGAGCAGTAGACGAGGCGTGGATTCAACTCCCGCGCCCGCTCCCACCCCAGCCCCAGTTCGTCGACGACGCCGGCGCGCAGCGACTGGACCAGTACGTCCGCGCGCCGGACCAGCCGCTCGAGGATCGTGCGTCCCTCCGGTGCCTTCATGTCCACGGCGAGACTGCGCTTGTTGCGGTTGACGCTCATGAACGCGGCCGACTCGTCCCCCCAGTAGGGCGGCGCCCAGGCGCGCGCGTCGTCCCCGCGCTCGGGTCGCTCCACCTTGACCACCTGGGCGCCCATGTCCCCCAGGATCTGGGTGCAATAGGGCCCCGCCACGTTCTG
Source organism: Candidatus Methylomirabilota bacterium (assembly GCA_035708525.1). Classification (GTDB taxonomy): domain Bacteria; phylum Methylomirabilota; class Methylomirabilia; order Rokubacteriales; family CSP1-6; genus DASSSH01. The sequence continues at coordinate 5,266 of DASSSH010000297.1, read as the reverse complement.
GGTCAGGTCGGCCACGAGGAGGCCTGTGAGGGGGGCATTCATGGGGTCCTGATTATAGCGTGGCAGACGGGCCGATAGGCGTCGCCAGATTCACTCAGCCCTCGCCTCGTCGCTGCGCGGCTCAGCTCGAACTGCCACGTACTCGGTCGGCTGGGGCTGGCCGGCGCTCAGGACGCGCGGGCGCGGAAGGTGAAGGACACGCGCACGTCGTTGCCGACGGGAAGGAAGAACGAGTCGTAGTTGATGCCGAAGTGCCGGCGGTTGACCACGAACTCGCCCGTGGCGACGAGCGCCGCTTCCGACATCTGCACGTCCACCGGCACGGCGATCTCCCGGGTCACGCCGTGAATGGTGAGGTCGCCCGTCACCGTGGCGCGCCGCCCGGCCATCTCCACGCTCCGGCTCTCGAACTTCAGCACGGGGTACCGATCCACGTCGAGGAAGTCCGAGCTGCGGAGGTGCCTGTCGCGCATGCCGATGCCGGTGTCGATCGACGCGGCCTCGATGGTCACCCGCACCTTCGCGGTGGCGGGATTGTTGGGATCCATCACCACGTCACCCGTGAAGCGCGAGAACCGCCCGTCGGCGTTCATGAACCGGGACGTGGCGTAGAAGCCCACCTCGCTGGCCTCCGGCTGGATGTGGAAGCGCAGCGAATTGGCGGCATCCGCGCCGCTCCAAGCCGCCAGAGCCAGAGCGAGCCAGGCTGCCATCACGGTGAGCCGTCGGCTCCGTGGCCGGTTGGTCATCGTTCCCAGTATCAACCAGCCGTCAAGCGCCATCAGGAGGTGGAAATGAGGCGGGCGATCGGCTCCTCCTGTTGTAGGCTCTTGAGCGGAGAGGCGCCGTGTTCATGTTCTTGATCGGTGTGGTGCTCCCGGTTGTGGCCATCGCCATCTCGCTGTGGGCGGCGAGCCAGATCCGCGCTCGCCAGGAGGCGGTGAGCCCGAACGAGCGCATCGCGGCGCTCGAAGAGCAGGTGCGGGGTCTGCTCTATCGCGTCTGGACTCTCGAGCAGGGCGGGCGCCCCGCGCCCGCTGCTCCACCGCCGGTCCAGCCCCCGGCTCCAGCGCCCACGCCACCCGTCGAGCCGTCCCCGGCTCCCGAGCCCGGACGCTGGCCGACGCCACATCCGGCCGCTCCTCAGCCGTCTCAGTCCGTTGCGCCCGCTCCCGCCCCCGCTCCCTCGCTCGACCTCGAGCAGCGCATCGGCGCGCGCTGGGCGACCTGGGTCGGCATCGTGGCAATCCTATTCGCGGTGAGCTTTTTCCTCAAGTGGGCGTTCGACAACAACTATCTCGGTCCTGGCGCGCGCGTCATCCTCGGCCTGCTCGCCGGACTCGTCATGCTCGCGGCGGGGCTCGCGCTTCACCGCCGCCGGGACGTGCCCTATCTGTCCGAGGGGCTGGCCGGCGGCGGCCTGGGCATCCTGTATCTCTCGCTCTGGGGAGCCCACGCGCTCTACGGACTGCTCGGTCCCGGGCCCACCTTCGTCGCCATGATCGCCGTCACCATCCTCGGGGCGATCGTGTCCATCGTCTCGAGCCGTCAGATCACCGCCGTGCTGACGGTGCTGGGCGGGCTGCTCACGCCGGTGCTGATCACCGTCGAGCAGCCGGACGAGCGCAAGCTCTTCACCTATCTGCTGGTGCTCGATATCCTCGTGCTCGCCATTGCCCGCTATCGCACCTGGCCGGCGCTCAACCGCCTGGCCTGGGGCGGCACGGCGCTGCTCGCGTTCGCCGCGCTCTCCCACGAGCCCAACCCGGTCTATCCACTCTCGCGGCTCCTGCTGCTCTCCGCCCTTTTCCTTCTCTTCGTCGCGGTGCCGCTGCTCCGCGAGCGCGCTGCGCACATCCGCCTCGGCGAGCTCGATCTGCTCCTGGTGGTCGCCAACGCGGCCGGCTATTTCTGGGCCGTGTACACCACGCTGGACCCCTGGCAGCCCAGGGCGGAAGGTCCCTACGCGCTCGCCCTGGCGATTCTCTACCGCCTCGTCTCGGCCGATTACGCTGCGCGGGTCCGCGACGACCAGGCGACCGTGGTGGTGCACGAGGGCGTGGCGTGGACCTTTCTGACCATCGCGATCCCGCTGGCGCTGGACGGCCACTGGGTGACGTTGGCCTGGGCCGTTCAGGGTCTCATGCTGCTCTGGGTCGCGTCGCGGATGGCGACGCCCGTCGCCGCGTGGGGGGGTCTCGCGGCCTTGCTCCTGGCCGCTCTGCGCGTGGCGGCGCTGGACCGGTACTGGTATCCCGATACGGTTCCTGTCTGGAACCTCACCTATCTGATTCACCTGCTCGTCGTGGTCGCGCTGGCCTGGGCGGGGATCCTCGCGGTCAACGTCCGGCCCGAGCGCCTCGGCAGCCTCAGCGCGGAACGGCTGCGGAGCGTGCTCTGGCTCGTGGCCGCGCTGGTGCTCGCCGTGCTCTTCTGGCGCGAGCCCTCGGGGCTCTGGCCGGCGACGCTCCTCACCGCCGAGCTCGTCGCGCTGGGCTGGCTCGCGCGCGTGTCGAGCGCGCCGGCCTTCGTCGTGGCCGCGCCGCTGGTCGGCGCGATCGTGCTGGTCCGAGTGCTCGGCGCCGATGATGGCCTCGCGCGTCGAGCCGCCGATTCCTTGATCACCGCGCCGCTCATCTCGCGCATCGCCGCCTGCGCCGCGCTGGCCGTGGCCGGTGGCGGCCTCGTGCGCTCGACGGCCTCCGCGCAGGCGGTGGCCGTCGGGCGGACGCTGTCGGGCGCGGCTGGTGTCGCGCTCCTCTACGTCCTCAGCGCCCAGTGGATCCTCTACCAGAACGTGGCGCTGCGCGAGGCGCGGGGGACGCGCCAGTTCGACGTCGTCGGGCAGATCCGCTGGCAGACCCACGTGGGCCTCTCGGTCCTCTGGACGCTTTACGCTGCCGCCGCGCTCGCCTGGGGGTTCATTCGCTCCGCGCCGGCCATCCGCTACGCGGCGCTGCTGCTCTTTGGCATCACGGTGGGGAAGATCTTCGTCTTCGATCTCTCGGCGGTGAAGACGGTCTACCGCATCCTCTCCTTCCTCGTCCTGGGGGTGGTGCTGCTGGGCGTGTCGGCCCTGTATCAGAAGGTGAGCCGGCAGAAGGTCCGCCGCCCTATCGTCTGACGCTTCCCCTTGCGCGAGGCCATGAGATGCCGTTGACCTGCCGTGCGCTCATCGTTGGAGCGTCCATCCTGGCTTCCACCTTCGGTGTGTCCACGACACCTGCTGTCGAGCCGAACGTGATGCGGGAAGCACTCGAGGCGATCGCCCTCTGCGTCCATTGGGCCGGGGAAGAGCCGTACGATGAGGCGCGTCGGAAGGACATCGCGCGGGGTATCGCCCGAGCCTGCCCCGAGGCTCAGAAGAAGGCGGCGCGTGCGCATCAGCGATCCCCGGGTGACGGGCGACTGGCCGAGCCTCTGCTGACGTTACACGACCTCGGGTATTTTGAGCTTTCAGAAGAGGAAAAGCAGCGACTGTGTCAAAAGGCCTTACCGGTTTTCCAGAAGCGGTTCGAGGACACGAAGGTCAGCGACCCGTTTGTCAGGCTCCAGTGTCCGGAGCAGGCCAAAGCACTGTACCGAGACTGAACCGGTCCGGGAGGTGGCGGCATGTTCGATGAGCGCAAGGTTGAGGCGATCCGGCAAGCGAGCGAGGCGTGGGAGACGGCCCGGGCCCCGAGCAGCGCGGCGCTCCGGCGCGAGGTCCAGCACGATCCCAGCCTCGAGGTGAAGCCCCTCTACACGGCGGCGGACCTGGCCGAGCAACGCTTCGACGAGCTGCGTGACCTGGGCTTCCCGGGGCAGTACCCATTCACCCGTGGGATCTACCCGTCGATGTACCGGGAGCGGCCCTGGACCATCCGCCAGTACGCGGGCTTCGCCACGGCCGAGGAGACGAACCGCCGGTTCCGGTACATGCTCGATCACGGGATGACGGGGATCAACGTCGCCTTCGACCTTCCCACACAGCACGGCTACGATTCCGATGACCCCCGCGCGCGGGGCGAGGTCGGCAAAGTCGGGGTCCCGATCAGCTCGCTCCGCGACTTCGAGACGCTGCTCGACGGGATTCCCCTCGACCGGGTGAGCCCGGCCAATGCCATCAATGCCCCCGCGGCCGTGATCCTCGCCATGTACGTCGCGGTCGCCGAGCAGCAGGGGCTCCCTCTGGAGCGCCTCTCGGGGAGCACCCAGAACGACATCCTCAAGGAGTTCATCGCGCGCGGCACCTACATCTTCCCGCCGGGACCGTCACTGCGGCTGGTGACCGACGTGATCGAGTACTGCACGCGACACCTCCCCCGATGGAACTTCATCAACGTGTGCGGCTACCACATCCGCGAGGCGGGCTCGACCCTCGTCCAGGAGGTGGCCTTCGCCCTTGCCGATGCTCAGACGTATGTCCGGGCTGCCCTCGGCCGGGGCCTCGCCGTCGACGAGTTCGCCCCCCGCTTCGCGTTCAACTTCACGGCGGGGACGAACCTCTTCGAGGAAGCGGCCAAGTTCCGCGCCATGCGCCGGCTGTGGGCTCGCTGGATGCGCGAGGAGCTTGGCGCGGGGAAGCCGGCGAGTTGGGCGTTCCGCACGGGCGCGGGGTCGGGCGCGAGCCAGCTGACGGCCCAGCAGCCGGAGAACAACATCGTCCGCGTCACGCTCAATGCCCTGGCCGCCATCCTCGGCGGCGCCCAGTCATTGCACACGGCGGCCTACGACGAGGCGCTGGCCTTGCCGACGGAACGGTCGGTCACCCTCGCGCTGCGGACCCAACAGGTGCTGGCCTGCGAGGCGGGCCTACGGGAGGTCGTGGATCCATTGGCGGGCTCCTACTACGTCGAGGCGCTGACCCGCCAGATCGAAGAGCGGGCGCAGGCGCTGATTGCTGAGATCGAGCGCCGCGGTGGAATGGTCCGGGCGATCGAGACGGGTTGGGTGCAGCAGCAGATCGCCGAAGCCTCCTGGGAGTACCAGCGGCAGGTCGAGAGCGCAACCCGGCCCATCGTGGGTGTCAACGTCTTCGTCGAGGAGGAGCCGCTGGCGTGCGGGCTCCACCGACACGTCGAGGCGGTGGAAGCGGAGCGCGCGGTGGCGCTCGGGCGGCTGAGAGCCGAGCGGGACGCGGACCGAGTTCGGCGCGCGCTCGACCGGCTGCGGGAGACGGCTGGGACCGAGGAGAACCTGATGCCGGTTCTCGTCGAGCTGGTCAAGACCTACGCGACGGTCGGCGAGATCTGCGGCGTGCTGCGGGAGGCATTCGGGGAACATC
>DASSSH010000296.1:0-2501 GCA_035708525.1 Candidatus Methylomirabilota bacterium | reverse complement strand
CGCCGTCGGCGCGCGCCTCTACCTCAAGGAGCGCCTCCGACGGAGGCAGTGGGCCGGCGTGCTCATCTCGACAGCCGGGGTCGCGCTCGTGGTCACCAAGGGCAGCTGGCGCGCGATCGTGCACCTGGATCTGCTCCCGGGTGATTTCATCCTCCTGGTCGCCCAGCTCGGCTGGAGCGCTTACACCATCTACGGCAAGCACGTGCTCGCCCTCCACTCCCCCGCCGTCGCCACCACCGCCGCCTATATCCTCGGCTCGGCCATGCTCGTGCCCATGGCCTTCCTCGCCGCGCCGTTCTTTCCCGCGCCCGACTTCCGGTCGCCGGTCGCGTGGACGGTCGTCGCCTATCAGGCTTTCCTCGGCGCTCTCGCGCATGTGGGGTGGTACGAGGGCGTCAATGCCGTTGGGCCGAGCCGCTCCGCCGTCTTCATGAACCTCCAGCCGGTCGTTGGGGTGCTGCTGGCGTGGGCGCTTCTCGGCGAGGCGATCGAGTGGCCCGAGCTGGTCGGCGGTGCGGCTGTGCTGCTGGGGGTGTGGCTCACGACGCGCCAGCCGGCGGCCGGGAGCCCATCGGCTCCCAGCCGCGCAGGCCAGCGCGTCACCTAGCTCAGCTTCTTGACTTCGGCGAGGATCTTGTCCGGGCTGGGCAGCTCGCCCTTCCCGTATCGCTCGACGAAGCGGACCTTCCCCTGCTTGTCCAGAATGAAGGTGGCGCGCACGTTGGCGTTCCAGTCCGGCCAGTAGACACCGTAATCCTTGGACACCGCGCGCTGGACATCCGACAGAAGCGGGTAGTTCGAGATGCCGACCGTCTTGGCCCAGTTCTCGTGGCTGAACGGGCTGTCCGTGCTGATACCCAGCACCTGGGTATTGACCGCCTCGAAGTCTTTCACGCGCTTATCGAAGGCGGGCATGCAAGTGGATCAGCCCGGCGTCCAGTCGAGCGGATAGAACAGCAACACGACGTTCTTCCCCCGGTAGTCCTTCAGGCTGATCTCCTTGAGACCGATGGTCTTCAGCGTGAAGTCGGGCGCCGTGTCGCCGACATTCAACGTCTTGTTCTCGCTCATTCAGCGGGTCCCCCCTTTCGCCCTTGGATGTGCCCTGCGAGGCTGCATCATAGCCGACGGCTGCGGGCTCTTCAATCCGCCCTCGCGGTGCCGATCCCGCGTCCGCGCGGGAGCGGGCGCCGCGGGCTTTCGCTTTCCACCCCAAAGCTCGCGCCGGCGGGCCTCGAGGGCGATGTCCTCGAGCCCGAGGAAGCCCGCCGCGGTGACCACTCGCCCCGTGCCCCAGAGCGGGGCGAACCGCTCGCGGTACCCGCCGTCGCGGAGAGCGTAGTGGTCCATGATGACCCGGCAGCCCGTCGCATCGATGATCCGGAGCAGATTGGCGATCCCCGCGTCGATCGCGGCATGGCCCAGCTGGCCCTCGAGGTACGCAGGCGGCCCCGAGAGGTAGAGCAGGTGGGGGCGCTCACGGATCAGGTACGCTGTCGCCACCGGCGAGAGCGGTCCCTGCACATCCGAGGCGTGGACGAAGCGCTTGCCCTCCTGCCGATCGGTGACAGTGAGAGCGACGACATGGCCCAGTACCGTGCCGTCGGCGCCGTGGGGCAGCGGCGGTGAGGCGCTGAGAATCGCGTCGGGTGTCTCGAGCCGGCGCCCCTCGGCGGTGTCCAGGCGGCAGCCTTCCGTCAGTTGCTGCCAGAACCGCGCCGCCCGCTGCCCCTGCCTGGGATTGATGCTCCGCTTGGGATCCTTGGCCCAGACGGTGCGGCCGGCGTAGAGGTGCTCATCGTAGCGGAAGTGGTCGTCGTGGTAGTGGCTCACGAAGACGATGGAGGCACGCTGCGCGTAGCCGCTGATCCGATCGTTCGAGCGCTTGAGCGCCTCCCACTCCTGGTCGGTCGGCGGGAGGCCGAAGCGGCTCGGCCCCAACGCGGCTCCGGGGTCGATGAGGATGCGGGTCTCCCCGCACTCGACATAGGTCGCCACCGAGCGCGCGCCGAGCGACTCGGCCGCCAGCGGAACGACGTTCACCGCGCCCCCCTCACCCTGACCCTCTCCCCCTCCGGGGGCGAGGGAATCAGCACGACTCCCTCTCCCTCCAGAGGGAGAGGCCTGGGGTGAGGGTGGAGCGCGGCGTCGCGGAGAATTCGGGCTAGATGCACCGGCCGCCGTCGACCTCGACCGTACTGCCCGTGATCATGGCCGCGTCGTCGGAGGCGAGGAACAGGGCGGCCTTGGCGATGTCCTCGGGGGTGTTCAGGCGGCCGAGCGGGATCGTCCCTCGGTAGCGGGTCATCCCTTCAGCGTCCACCTCCTTCTTGCCCATGAAGGTCGGGAGCATCGGGGTTTCCGTGGCGACCGGGGCGATGGCGACGACGCGCACCCCGAACGGGGCCCCTTCCAGCGCCAGGCTCTTCGCCAGCACGGTGACGGCGCCCTTGGAGGCGGAGTAGCACTGCACGCCGGGGCGCGGTCGCAGCGCGGAGGTC
>DASSSH010000295.1:0-4994 GCA_035708525.1 Candidatus Methylomirabilota bacterium | reverse complement strand
ACTTCCGCGCGCCAGGCGCCGTCGCCGTGACCAGCGTCCTCGGAGGCTGATGAGTCCGGCTCAATCCGGTCAACCAGGAGCGTCCGGGGCGCGGGGGAGCCGAGAGCGCCGTCCATCTCCAGATCCGCTCACCTCGGACGGCGGGGCCCCAGCCCCGCGACGTCCTGCGGCTCGCCATACGGCGCGAACGGCGCCTCCGCGCCCGGGCGCGCCCGGCACTGAATTCCACGAGGATCGTTAGCGTGAGGCCAGGATCGGGCCAGCCGGTCGGCATCCGCCTCGAGCGCGTGTCCAAGCGCTTCGAGCACCGCGTGAAGGGCGAGGTCTACGCCGTGCGCGACGTGAGCCTCGACGTCCACGGGGGCGAGCTTCTCACGCTGCTCGGCCCCTCGGGATGCGGGAAGACGACGACGCTCCGGATGATCGCCGGCTTCCAGCAGCCCGATGCCGGGCGCGTCTTCATCGGGGGCGAGGACGTCACGAACCGGATGGCCAATCAGCGCAACATCGGCTTCGTGTTCCAGAACTATGCGCTCTTTCCGCACCTGTCGGTCCATGAGAACGTGGCCTACGGCCTCCGCGTGCAGCGGCAACCCGAGGCGGCGATCACGCGCGGCGTGGCGGACGTGCTGGCGCTGGTGGGACTCGAAGGCTACGACCGGCAGATGCCGCACCAGCTCTCGGGCGGGGAGCAGCAGCGCGTGGCGCTGGCCCGGGCCATCGTGATCCGGCCGCGCGTGCTGCTCTTCGACGAGCCGCTGTCCAATCTCGACGCCCGCCTGCGCGTGCAGATGCGCGGGGAGATCCAGCGGCTGCAGAAGACGCTGGGGATCACCACCGTCTACGTCACCCACGACCAGGAAGAGGCCATGGCCATCTCCGACCGGATCGCAGTGATGAACGGAGGCGTGATCGTCCAGGACGGCACCGCCGAGTCGCTCTATCGGAGCCCCGCCTCGGAGTTCGTCGCCCAGTTCGTCGGGCGGACGAACCTGCTGTCCGCGCGCGTGACCGCCGTGAGTCCCTCGCGCGTGGACCTCGAGGTCCAGGGCCGCGCGCTCTGGTCCCCGCACGCGCCGCCCGGGCTCGAGGCCGGTCAGACGGTACGCCTCGTCGTGCGGCCCGAGAGCGTCGAGCTCCGGCCCGTCGTTGGCGGCGACGGCCTGCAGGGCACCGTGGTGACGCGGACCTTCCTCGGCGAGAAAGTCGAATACCAGGTCCGGGTGGGCCCCGAGCTGATCCAGGTCACCGACTATCGGCCCAGCCATACCGGCATGATCGAGCCCGGCCAGATGGTCTCGCTCGACGTGCCGCCCGACGCCGTGCGCGTGCTGCCGGGAGCACCGGCATGAGGCGATCGCGCCCGGTGGCGGGCCTGCTCGCGCTAGTGGCGCTGGCGAGCCCGGGCGTGGCGCGCGCCCAGACGCCCCAGCTCCATGGCGCCGACACGGTCTTGGTCGCTCCCACCGTTACCATCATCTGGGGCGTGCTGAGCGACCCGAAACAAGAGCAGCCGCTGGCCATCGCCCGCGTCATCAACACGTCCCGGAGCTATGAGTTCGTCACCCTCGTGGCGGTGAATCCGTTTTCCGGCCGGCGCGCGGTCGTCGCCGACGGCGTCGCGCTCAACGACCAGGTGGACCTGCGCAGTCCCCGCGGCAGCTATGCCGATTACCCGCGCCGCGAGTTCCACCTCTACCGGACGGCCGCCGACCTGCGCGTCAAGCGCCCGGCGCTCACCGTGTATTACCTCGGCCTGCCCGACACCACGCCCGAGCTGCGCTCGCAGACTGCGCTCGAGGCCTGGTTCTCCCTCGCCCTGAACCGGCGCCGCTGACGGTGGCCGCGGAGGTCTTGCCATGTCCATTCGTGTCGAGCGTCACGAAGCCGTCACCACCGTCATTATCGACCGGCCGGAGCGCCGCAACGCCGTCGACGGTCCCAGCGCCCGTGCGCTGGCGGACGCCTTTCGCGACTTCGAGCGCGACGAGAGCGCCCGCGTGGCCGTGCTCTGGGGCGCCGGCGGCACCTTCTGCGCCGGCGCCGATCTCAAGGCGCTGAGCGGCGCCGGCCGCAGCCGGCTCGAGCCCACGGGCGACGGGCCCATGGGCCCGACGCGCATGCTGCTGTCGAAGCCGGTGATCGCCGCCGTGTCGGGCCACGCGGTGGCGGGCGGCCTCGAGCTCGCCCTCTGGTGCGATCTCCGGGTCATGGAAGAGACCGCGACCTTCGGCGTCTTCTGCCGGCGCTGGGGCGTGCCGCTGGTGGACGGCGGCACGCTTCGCCTCCCGCGGCTGATCGGCCTGAGCCGCGCCCTCGATCTGATCCTCACCGGACGGCCGGTCGACGCCCAGGAAGCCCTGAGCATCGGCCTCGCCAACCGTGTCGTCCCGCCGAGCCAGGCGCGACAGGGCGCCGAAGCGCTGGCGCGGGAGATCGCCGCGTTCCCGCCGCGCTGTGTGTTGAGCGATCGCCGCTCGGCCTACGAGACATGGGGGCTCGGGCTCGAGGCCGCGCTCGCACGCGAGTTCGAGTTGGGTTGGGCGACGCTCGAATCGGGCGAGAGCCTGCAGGGCGCCGCGCGCTTCGCTTCCGGCGAGGGTCGCCATGGCCGCTTCGCTTGAATGCGCTGGGAGGAGACCTCCCGCCGGATACGGGACCTCGCGCTGAGTCGGTCACCACAGAGCGGGACTTACCTTTCTACCGGGTAAAAACTTCCCTCCCAGCGGCTTCGGGCTGGCCGCCCGCTCTGTCAAGCCCACCTCTTCTGATCATTTTTCTCGCCTCGCCTGGCAGCTTTCTTGCTTTCATCATTTGGCGCGAGGTATGGCGATGAATAATTCTCGTCACTCGACCCGGACAGCACTCGACATGATCAACGACTGCTTCCGTCATCAGCACCCCGAGGCCTACGGCCGAGAGCCGGTGGCTGGCGCCGTCGTGCCGCTCGAGCTCCGCTACGGCCGGGATCCGATGTACGTCACCATGACGGCCGAGCTCCCCGAAGAGACCATGGGGAATCCCGAGGCGGCGTCGCTGGACGATGGTCCCGGCGGGGATTCGTGCTCGCGGTCCATCCGCGTGACTCGTCGGGCCAGCAGCTACCGCTGAGATCCGCCATGCCCCAGATGATCTGGAAGGGCCATATCAGCTTCGGCCTGGTGAGCACTGCGACGAGCTTCACCTGAAGTCATTCGTCAAGACCACCGGCGGCAAGGGGCTGCACGTGGTCGTCCCCTTTGCGCCGAAGCAGCCCTGGGCCGCGGTGAGAAGCTTCGCCAAAGCCATCGGCGAGGCCCTGGTCCGCCACGCCCCGCGGGAATACACCATCAACCTCTCCAAGGCGAGCCGAAAGGGCAAGATCTTCATCGACTACCTGCGCAACGCCCAGGGCGCGACGGCCGTCGCGGCGTACTCGACGCGGGCGCTCGAGGGCGCGCCGGTGTCGACGCCGATCACCTGGGACGAGCTCGGCCCCGATCTGCGCCCGGACCACTACACCGTCGAGAACCTGCCGCGCCGGCTGGCGTCGCTCAAGAAGGACCCGTGGGAGGGGTATCTCACGTCCCGGCAGACCCTGCCGGACGCTCCCGAGTCGGGATCCCGCAGGGGAAAGACATGAGCGACACCGGCTGGCTCGTTCTCGCGATCGTCGTCGGCAGCCTGGCGACAGTCGGCTGGATCCAGCGGGAGCGGTGGATCCATCGCCGGCGGCGCAGGAAACGGATGGACAAGGGGAATCCCGCCGACTAGGGGCGGGCACGGCTCGGCGGGAGGTCAATCCTCCGAGCGCGGGGCGATCAGCGGCTGCTGGTCAGATGCGATGACCAACCCCAGGGGGCTGGTTCGGCGTCCTCTCAGCCGCGTCGGCGGCACGTCGATCCCGAGCTTTTCCAGTGTCTCAGCGGTCAGTCGGCCGGTGATCTGGATGCCCTGCTCTCTCTGGAAGGCTCGTAGTGACGCGGCGGTCTGGGGGCGAAACACCCCATCGACGGGACCCGGGCGGTATCCCATGACCCTCAGCGCCTCCTGGGCGAGGATCAGTCGCTCCCGATAGGCCTCCACCGAGTCGGGGAGAGATGCCGCCTGACGGCCGACGGACCGAGTCCTGCTCTCCGAAGCGCTCGCGAGAAGCCCGACGGTGACCGGCGGCGCCACGATGTAGGTCGCCAAGGCGCCAATGCTCATGACCGCCAGCAGGAACGCCGTCAGCACGGCATATGAAGTCATCTGCAGGGCCCCGCTTCCGATCGGTCGAGCAATGCGTCCGGGATCGACCACTGGGCTGCGGAACTCCGTTTGAAGGAAGCGCGCGCGAGCTTTCGTGCTCCGATCCCGGAACGCACTCGAACACCGAGGCAAGTTGCGTGCCGTCGCCGCTCCAAACCAGGCGGCAGGTCAGCAGACGGACAACCCCACGATTTCTCAAGCGCATCGAAAGCGCCGTGTCCGGCGAGGCGCCGGCGCGGATCATTCGCTCAGACGGACTTCGGTAGCAATTACCCGGTAAGCGGAACGAAACTTCCCGTCAGGGCGAACCCCCCTCACGCGTGGATGGTGTGGGCGCCGATCTCCTGGGCGCAGTGAGCGCAGCAGAAGATCTTCCCCTTGGCTTCCACGCCATGACCGATGACCCGGCAGCCGCAGTGTTCGCAGGCCGGGGCCATGGCGTGGATCGCGCACTCGAAGCAGTCGTAGGTGCCCGTCATGCCCCGGAGGCGAATCTCCATCGGCTTGTCGTATTCATTCCCGCACACGTCGCAGCGTGCCATGCGCAGCCTTCCCCACTCGGCTACACGTTGGGTGGCGCCGCGCTGATGTCGGCCAGCGCGGAGCGGCGGTCGCGCTCGCCTGCCACGTCCCCGATGGAGACGATGCCGATGACGCGCCCGGTCTCCTCCACCACCGGCAGGCGGCGGATGGCCTTCTCCCGCATCAGCCGCACCGCGTGGCCGACGCTGTCGGTGGGTCGGAGCGTTGTGAGCTCTCGGCTG
>DASSSH010000294.1:0-8421 GCA_035708525.1 Candidatus Methylomirabilota bacterium | reverse complement strand
TAACGCCGGCCGGCGTCGGGCAGGCCGACCGCGTCGAGCAGCTCGGCCACGCGGGTGTCGCGCGCCTTGCGGGCCAGGCCCGCGAGCCCGAAGGCCACGTTGCCCGCCACCGTGAGGTGGGGGAAGAGGGCGTAGTCCTGGAAGACGATCCCCACGCCCCGGTCCTCGGGCGGCACGCCGCGCCCGGGCTCGGCCACGACCCGGCCGCGGATGGTCACGGTGCCCGCGTCGGGCGACTCGAAGCCGGCGATGATCCGGAGCGTCGTGGTCTTGCCGCACCCCGAGGGGCCCAGGAGCGCGAAGATCTCCCCCTGGCCCACCGTGAGCGATAGGCGGTCCAGGGCCGGCGGCTGGTCGGCGGCGAAGCGCTTGCTGATCCGGTCGAGGACCAGGAGATCCACGGCTGGCGGCTCAGCGGGCCTTGAGGACCTCGGGGTTCACCGGCGTGGGCGGGGTCTTGCCCTCGAGCACGGCCAGGCAGTTCTCGACGGCGAGCTCGGCCATCTTCAGGCGCGTGTCGTGGGACGCGCTGGCGATGTGGGGGGCCAGCACCACATTGGGGAGCCCGATGAGTCCCGGGTGGACCTTGGGCTCCTCCTCGAAGACGTCCAGGCCGGCCCCCGCGATCCAGCCCTCCTTGAGCGCCTGCACCAGCGCCGCCTCGTCCACGACGGGCCCGCGTGAGGCGTTGATGAGGAACGCCGTCTTCTTCATGGTCTGAAGCGTCTGGGCATTGATCAGGTGCCGAGTCTCGGGCAGCAGCGGGGTGTGGAGCGTCACGAAGTCCGATCTCTTGAGCAGGGTCGCCAGGTCCACGCGCGTGGCCCGGAACTCCCGCTCCGTGGCCAGGTCGGCCGGCATCGCGTCCTGGTAGAGCACGCGCATGCTGAAGCCCAGCGCCCGCCGGGCCATGGCGCGCCCGATGCGGCCGAAGCCCACGATGCCCAGGGTCTTGCCGTGGATGTCTCCGCCCAGGAGCAGCATCATCTCCCACTGCTTCCAGCGCCCCTCGCGCACAAACCGGTCGGCCTCGACCGTGCGGCGCGCTGTGGCCATGAGGAGGGCCCAGGCAAAGTCGGCCGTGGTGTCGGTGAGAACGTCGGGCGTGTTGGTCACCACGACACCCCGCTTCGTCGCGGCTGCCACGTCCACGTTGTTGTAGCCCACCGCCACGTTGGAGACGACGCGCAGCTCAGGGCAGGCGCTGAGCAGCTCCTCGTCAATGGCTTCACTGATCACGCAGATCAGCCCCTGCCGTCCCTTCAGCCGGGCCAGCAGGTCCGCTCGGGGCATGGGACGGTCCTCGACAAAGGCATCCACCTCGGCCCGGCTTCGGGCCAGCTGGAGGGCGGCCTCGGGGATGATCCTAGATATAAGGATATGGGGCTTGGCCATGGTCCTTTCCTAACTCATTGACTTTAAAAGCGAACTTTCGTTTGACATGGAGTCCGCCGCCGACTATATTAGCACTCGAACTTGGTGAGTGCTAAAGACGCTCCTCACCGGGAATCTCGAGGGCCAACATCTTACTATTGGGAGGCGAGTTGACCATGAAGATTCGTCCGCTGCATGACCGGATTCTCGTGAGGCGGTTGGAGGAGAAGGAGGTCGTCAAGGGGGGCATCATCATCCCCGACACGGCCAAGGAGAAGCCCCAGGAGGGCAAGGTGATCGCCGTGGGCAACGGCAAGGTCACCGAGGAGGGCAAGAAGATCCCGCTCGACGTCAAGAGCGGGGATCGAATCCTCTTCGGCAAGTACTCGGGCTCCGAGGTCAGGCTGGACGACGAGGACTACCTGATCCTGCGCGAGGAGGACGTGCTCGCGATCCTGGAGTAGCGCAGCCCAACTGAGCCAACCCGACCGGACCCCGGTCCGGTCCCAACAGCCAACGATTAGGAGGAACAGACGCATGTCGAAGCAACTGCTGTTCAGCGATGAGGGACGGGCCGCCCTGTTGCGCGGGGTCAACATCATGGCGGCGGCCGTCAAGGCCACCATGGGCCCCAAGGGGCGGAACGTGGTGATCGACAAGAAGTTCGGCAGCCCGACCATCACCAAGGACGGGGTGACCGTCGCCAAGGAGATCGAGCTCAAGGACAACTACGAGGACATGGGGGCCCAGATGATCAAGGAAGTGGCCTCCAAGACCTCGGACATCGCGGGGGACGGGACGACCACCGCGACCGTCCTGGCCCACGCCATCGTCCGCGAGGGGCTGAAGAACGTCACGGCCGGCGCCAACCCCATGGGGCTCAAGCGCGGCATCGACGCGGCGGTCGAGGCGGTCGTGGCCGAGCTCAAGAAGATGTCCAAGTCGACCAAGGACAAGAAGGAGATCGCCCAGGTCGCCTCCATCGCCTCGAACAATGACAAGACCATCGGCAGCCTCATCGCCGAAGCCATGGAGAAGGTGGGCAAGGACGGCGTCATCACGGTGGAGGAGTCCAAGTCGGCCGAGACCGTGCTGGACGTGGTCGAGGGCATGCAGTTCGACCGCGGGTATCTCTCCCCCTACTTCGTCACCGACCCGGAGCGCATGGAGTGCGTGCTCGAGGACGCGATCATCCTGATCCACGAGAAGAAGATCAGCGTGATGAAGGACATGCTGCCGCTGCTCGAGCAGGTGGCGCGCTCGGGCAAGCCCTTCCTGATCATCGCCGAGGACGTGGAGGGCGAGGCCCTGGCCACGCTGGTGGTGAACAAGCTGCGCGGCACGCTGCATTGCGCGGCGGTGAAGGCGCCCGGCTTCGGCGACCGCCGGAAGGCCATGCTGGAAGACATCGCCACCCTGACCGGCGGCAAGGCCATCACCGAGGACTTGGGCATCAAGCTGGAGAACATCAAGCTCGAGGACCTGGGCAAGGCGAAGAAGGTGGTCGTGGACAAGGACAACACGACCCTCGTCGAGGGCGCCGGCAAGACGGGCGCCATCGAGGGGCGCATCAAGCAGATCCGCGCCCAGATCGAGGAGACCACGTCGGATTACGACCGCGAGAAGCTGCAGGAGCGGCTGGCCAAGCTGGCCGGCGGCGTGGCCGTGATCAAGGTGGGCGCCCCGACCGAGACGGCCATGAAGGAGAAGAAGGCCCGCGTGGAGGACGCGCTGAACGCGACCCGCGCGGCCGTCGAGGAGGGCATCGTCCCGGGCGGCGGCGTGGCGCTGCTGCGGGCCTCCTCGGCCATCGAGAGCCTCAAGCTCGAGGGCGACGAGAAGGTGGGCGCCACCATCGTCAAGCGGGCGCTCGAGGAGCCCATCCGCCAGATCGTGGAGAACGCGGGGCTCGAGGGCAGCGTGATCGTGGAGAAGGTCAAGGCGGAGAAGGTCGCGACGCGCGGCTTCGACGCCGAGAACCTGGAGTTCGTGGACATGATGCAGGCCGGCATCATCGACCCGACCAAGGTCGAGCGCGTGGCGCTCGAGAACGCGGCGTCGGTGGCGGCCCTGCTCCTGACCACGGAGGCCCTGATCACGGACCTGCCGGAGGAGAAGACCGCGGCCGCGCCGGCCATGCCGCACGGCGACTTCTAGGCGGGCCGGTCAGCGACCGGCGCCGCGATGCAGCCCCTGCCGGACCCCCGGCAGGGGCTGTGTCGTTTTGTCCACGTCTTGACCGGCGGCCGGCGCCCCGCTAGGGTTGCCTTATTGAGCGCGCTTTGGTACCGTTAGGCGCTTTCAGATGGCCCGTACCAGTCGAAGGAGGTGAATCGTCTGTACCCCTACGAGACCCTGGTGGTGTTCGATCCGCGGCCGACCGACGAGGAGATCGGGGCGTTGCTGACCCGGCTCTCCGAAACCTTGAAGTCCCTCGGGGCCGAGGTGGGCAAGACCGAGAACTGGGGCAAGCGCCGCCTCGCCTACGAGATCCGCAAGCAGCGTGAGGGGACCTACGCCGTCATCGAGTGCCGAGCGGAGCCGGCCACGATCAAGGAGTTCGAGCGGCAGATGAGGCTCAACGAGCAGGTGCTCCGCTTCCTCACGACCCGCGTGCCCGTGCGCAAGCGGGTCCGGTCGGCGCCGAGCCCGCAGCCGGCCGCAGTCGAGGAGAGCGTCTGATGGCGAGCCTGAACAAGGTCTTCCTCATCGGCAACCTGACCCGCCCCCCGGAGCTGCGGTACACGCCGAGCGGCACCGCCGTGGCCGACCTGCGCCTGGCGGTGAACCGCAACTACACGACGCAGGGCGGGGAGAAGCGGGAGGAGACGTGCTTCCTCACCGTGGTGGTCTGGGGCAAGCAAGCCGAGACCTGCGGCGAGTACCTGGACAAGGGCAGCCCGATCATGGTCGAGGGCAGGCTGCAGACCCGCGACTGGGAGACGAAGGACGGCCAGAAGCGGAGCGTCGTGGAGGTCGTCGCGGAGCGCGTGCAGTTCATGGGCCGTCCCAAGGCTGCGGGCGCGGCGGCGGTCCCCGAGACCGTTGAAGCACCGAGCGACGGGGACGAGGAAGTCCCCTTCTAGGAGGCAAGAGCCATTCCGCCTGCGAGCAAGCCCGTCAAGCGGCGCCGCTTCGGCCGCCGCAAGGTCTGCAAGTTCTGCGTGGACAAGGTGTCCATGATCGACTACAAGGACATCCGCCGGCTCCGGAGCTTCGTCTCGGAGCGGGGGAAGATCACGCCCCGGCGCATCTCCGGCAGCTGCTCGCGGCACCAGCGCCAGCTGACGCGGGCCATCCGGCGCGCGCGGACCATGGCGCTCCTGTCCCAGCTGGGCGAGTGAGAGCGCCGCGGCCATGAAGGTGATCCTGCTCGACGACGTCCCCGCGCTCGGCCGCCGCGGCGAGGTGCGCGACGTGGCCGACGGCTACGCGCGCAACTACCTGCTGCCCCACAAGCTCGCGCTCAACGCGACGCCGGCTAACCTCAAGAACCTGGAGCAGATCAAGGCGCGCCAGGAGGTCAAGGCCTCCAAGTGGAAGGAGGAGGCCCAGGCCCAGGCGCAGGCCATCGAGGCGCTGCACTTCGCCCAGGCCCGTCAGGCCTCGGACGAGGGACGACTCTTCGGGTCGGTGGGCCGCGCGGATATCGCGACCTTCCTCTCCCAGCAAGGGATCGAGGTCGAGCGCCGGCGCATCGGGCTCGATGAGCCCATCAAGAGCATCGGCGAGTTCACCGTGCCCGTGCGCCTGCACCACGACGTCACCGCCCAGCTCAAGGTCTCGGTCACCCGCGAGTAGCCGTGGCCACGCTCGCCGACCTGCTGACCTCCAAGATCCCGCCCCACAGCCTGGAGGCCGAGCGGGCGGTGCTCGGGGCGATCCTCCTCGAGCGCGACAGCCTCCCCAAGGCGGTCGAGCTGCTCCGGCCTTCCGACTTCTACAAGGAGGGCCACCGGAAGATCTTCGACGCGATGATCGCGCTGTTCGAGCGCACCGAGCCCGTGGATCTCCTGACGGTCTCGGAGGAGCTCAAGCGGCGCGCCGAGCTCGAGGAGGTCGGCGGTCCCGCGGCCCTGGCGGCGCTGGTGGACGAGGCGGCCACGGCGGCGCACCTCCTGACGTACGGCGCCCTGGTGCGCGAGAAGGCGCTGCTCCGCGACCTGATCCGCGTCGCCACCGAGATCATCGGGCAGAGCTACGAGGCCCGGGAGGACGTGGACAAGCTCCTGGACGACGCCGAGCGGGTGATCTTCCAGATCTCCGAGCGGCGCATGCAGGGGTCGGCCATCCCCGTGCGCTCCATCCTCAAGGACACGTTCGAGCACATCGAGCGGCTCTACGACCGGAAGGAGCACGTCACCGGCGTGGCCACGGGCTTCGAGGAGCTGGACCAAATGACCTCGGGCTTCCAGTCCAGCGACTTCATCATCATCGCGGGCCGGCCGTCCATGGGCAAGACCGCCTTCGCGCTGAACATCGCCAAGTTCGCGGGGCTCGAGCACCGCAAGCACGTGCTCATCATGAGCCTGGAGATGTCCAAGGAGCAGCTGGTCCAGCGGCTCCTCTGCTCCGAGGCCAAGGTGGACTCGCACAAGGTCCGCACGGGCTACCTGGACCAGCGCGACTGGACGCGGCTGACCAACGCCGCGGGGCGGCTGGCCGAGGCGCCCATCTACATCGACGACTCGCCGGCGCTCACCGTGCTCGAGGCGCGCGCCAAGGCGCGGCGCATGAAGGCCGAGCACGGGCTGGACCTGATCATCATCGACTACCTCCAACTGATGCGCGGGCGCAACCAGGAGAACCGGCAGCAGGAGATCTCCGAGATTTCGCGCTCGCTCAAGGCGCTGGCCAAGGAGCTCACCGTGCCCGTGGTGGCGCTGTCGCAGCTCTCCCGCGCGGTGGAATCGCGCGAGCGGAAGGAGCCCCAGCTCAGCGACCTGCGCGAGTCGGGGGCGCTCGAGCAGGACGCCGATGTGATCCTGTTCCTCTACCGGCCCGAGCGCTACGGGCTCCAGTCGGAGGAGGGCGACCGGGTGGCGGACGTCATCATCGGCAAGCAGCGCAACGGTCCCACCGGGAAGATCAACGTCACGTTCATCCCCGAGTACGCCTCCTTCGAGCGACTGGCGCGGCGCGAGCCCCAGCCCTTCTAGCCGCACCGGGGCGGGGGCCTATGGGCGGACGCAGGACATGACCAAGGTCGTCATCGTCGGGGCGGGGAAGGGCGGGCGCGCGCTCCTCGAGATGTTCTCCGGCGATCCCACCGTCATCATCCTGGGCGTGGCCGACGTCAACCCCTGGGCGCCCGGGATCGAGCTGGCCCGGCGGCTCAACATCCAGGTCACCACCGATTTCAGGGAGCTCGTCACCGACCCGCGCGTCGACCTGATCATCGACGTCACCGGCAACCCCGAGATCCAGGCGGTCATCCAGCGGCTCAAGCAGGCCAACGTGGAGGTGATGGGCGGGGCCAGCGCCAAGTTCGTGTGGGACCTCCTGGCCGAGCGCAAGCGGTCGGAAGAGCTCGAAGACCGCTACGCGCTCATGCTCCGGGAGCTCCAGGCCCAGGCCGAGGGCGACTTCATCATCGGGCAGACCCCCAAGATGAAGGAGATGGCCGAGCAGATGGTGCGTGTGGCGCCCAATCCCACCACGGTCCTCATCCGGGGGGAGTCCGGGACGGGCAAGGAGCTGGTCGCCCGGGCCATCCACCGCTACTCGCACCTCCGGGACAAGCCGCTGATCACCGTCAACTGCACCGCGCTCACGCCCACGTTGCTGGAGTCCGAGCTGTTCGGCCACAGGCGGGGCGCGTTCACCGGCGCGGTAGCCGACAAGGTGGGGCTCTTCCAGAAGGCCGACGGCGGCACCATCTTCCTCGACGAGGTGGGGGACATGCCGCTTGAGATGCAGGGCAAGCTCCTGCGCGTGCTCCAGGCCGGCGAGATCAAGCCGGTCGGCGACGTGACGACCCGCAAGGTCCGGGTGCGGGTGATCGCCGCCACCAACCGGGACCTGGACAAGGCCATGGCCGCCGGGGAGTTCCGCGAGGACCTCTTCCACCGGCTCAACGCCTTCACGCTGACGCTGCCGCCGCTGCGGGAGCGGGTGGAGGACGTCCCGGTGCTCGCCTACCACTTCCTGCGCAAGGCCGAGGCCAAGGTGAACAAGAAGGTGGAGCGCTTCTCGCCGGAGGCGCTGGACCTCCTGAGCCGCTACCCGTGGCCGGGCAATCTCCGGGAGCTGGAGAACATCATCGAGCGCGCCGTGGTGCTGGCGAGCGACCGGGAGATCGACCCCAGCCTCCTGCCGCTGCATCTTCAGGAGTCGGGGCCCATCGGTGTGACGACCCAGGAGGGCTTCCTTCAGGGCAAGGAGCGGGTGGTGGCCCTTTTCGAGCGCGAGGCGGTGATGCGGTTTCTCACCGAGGCCAGGGGGAATATCTCACTCGCCGCCCGGCGGGCTGGGATCACTCGGCGCAACTTCCATCGGCTGATCTCCAAGTATTCGATAAACAGTAGAAAACTCAGGAATGAGAATTGAGAGTCTCATCTGTGTCTCTTGAGTCTCACTGATATGCTTTGGGCGATTTATAATATTTTCAGGACGTTAGGTCCGGAATTAGCCTGAGCTTCCTGGGATTTGGTGAGACATCATAGTCTCACTCGTGCTTCAGTAGACGGTGACAATCGCTGTTTTCTAGCCACTTACGTCAGTGGTACGGACCTTGAGTCTTCCCCTGCCCAAGTCGCGCTAAAGGGGGAGCCATGGGTCAGCGATGCCGGTGCGGAACCGAGGTTCGGCACGCCTTCGATCACCTGGGCTGCATCCAGTGCGGGGCCGCTTGCTGCCCCGCCTGCTCCTACGAGCTCGAGTCCGCCAACTACTGCCCGCGCTGCGCCGAGAGCCTGCTCGAGCTGCCGTGGGCGGCGGCCGTGACCGCAGTCCGCCCGGCGCCCCGCCTGGCCTGAGGGGCGGAGCCGGAGGTGGCCGTGACCACCTGCGAATGCGGACTGCTTCCCGCGGAGCCCGCGCGGCGGG
>DASSSH010000293.1:0-26116 GCA_035708525.1 Candidatus Methylomirabilota bacterium | reverse complement strand
GCGCGCCGCGTGGGCCGAGATGGTGCGCTGGACCGACGACAAGGGCGACGTCCACCTGGGCGAGCTGGACGACGTTCCCGATCGCTACAAGAAATTCGCCAAGCCGCTCGGCACACCGGAAGAGGCCACGGCACCTGCCTGTCTCGCGGCGAAGGACGCGCCGAAGGGAGGCGCGAAGATCCGGTTCAAAGGCAATGAACACGGCCGCATCTACGTCCATGCCTGTATCAACGGAAAGGGGCCGTTCGCGCTGATCCTCGATACTGGCGCGTTCGCGACCTTGATCAACGACGGTGTCTTGCGCGGCATCGGCGTGGATTTCAGGGGTGCTCCCGTCATCGCGGTCGGTGGTGTTGGCGGAGCGCGTCCCGGTCGCATCGTCAAGCTGGAGAGCCTGCAGGTCGAAGGAGCACGAGTTGGACCCATTTACGTGGCGAGCAACAACATCAGCTTCGGCGAGGAGCGGGGCCCACTCCCGATCGTCGGTCTCCTGGGACAGGACTTCTTGAAGGACTTCTTTGTCGACATTGATCTGCCCCGCGGCATCTGCATTCTGACTCCGAAATCGCAGGCCGCTGGGGGAGCGCCTCGAGCGCCGGGAGCCCCTTCGAAGGGGAGTAGATGATGGTTCGCGCGCTTGCTTTGGTCGCGGTGACGTTGCTTCTCCTCGGGATTGGCCCGGCGGCGGCTCAAGGCATGTACCGATGGGTGGACGAGAACGGCGACGCTCACATTGCGAGCCGCATCGAGGACGTTCCGGAGCAGTACCGCGGTCGCGCAACATCCATCACTCAACCGGGCCCCAAGCCCCACGAGAGCTGTTCGGGTTTCCCGACCGACTCGAAAGGAACCACGCGGGTGCCGTTCTCCCTCGAGCGCCAGCACATGGTGATCGTCGGCTGCATCAACGACAAAGGACCGTTCAGATTCATGTTCGACACGGGCTGGGCCGGGAATAGCGCGGTGTCGCCCGAAGTCCTCGAGCGACTCGGTGTCAATCTGAAGAACGCGCCCGTCGTCGCGATCGCGGGCGTCGGAGGCGTCACAAGCGCGCGGGTGACCATGATTCGGAGTCTCCAGATCGGTAACGCCCGCCTCGGGCCAATGGAGATCCTCGCGTACGGCTTGTTTCGGGAGTGGGACGGCATTCTCGGAGCCGATTTCACAACCCGGTTCATCATCGAGATCGACAACAAGCGCGGGATTCTGACACTGACCCCTCGCTAGTCCATGCCAGCGGGCCCTTGTCCGGGCCCGCGAGTCCCCGCGAGTCCGCACCGCGCGTTCGGGGAGGCTTCGAGTTACGCTCGCCCGTCTTTGACCGTAAACCCTCACCGGTGTTATCGTTTGTTTTCTATGGACTATAAGGTCACGCTGAACCTGCCGAAGACGGCGTTCCCCATGCGCGCCAACTTGCCCAAGCTCGAGCCGGAGCTGCTCGAGCGCTGGGAGGCGATGGACATCTACGGCCGGCTCCGGCAGGTCTCGGCCAAGCGCCCGCTGTGGGTCCTGCACGATGGCCCCCCCTATGCCAACGGGCATATCCACATGGGGACCGTGCTCAACAAGGTGCTCAAGGACTTGGTCGTCAAATCCCGCGCGATGCTGGGCCATAACGCCGTCTACGTCCCTGGCTGGGACTGCCACGGGCTGCCCATCGAGCACGAGGTCGACAAGGAGCTGGGGCTCGACAGGCCGGGTGCCGACGTGCGCCAGGCCATGGATCCCGTTGAGAAGATCCGGCGGTGCCGCGAGTTTGCAGGGAAGTTCATCGACATCCAGCGCGAGGAGTTCAAGCGGCTCGGCGTCTTCGGCGACTGGAAGAATCCGTACGTGACCATGGAGCCCGCCTACGAGGCCGTGATCGTGCGCGAGTTCGGGCGCTTCGTCGGGCGCGGGATCGTCTACAAGGGGCTCAAGCCGGTCCACTGGTGCATGCACTGCAAGACGGCGCTGGCCCAGGCCGAGGTGGAGTACGAAGAGCAGGTCACGCCGTCCGTGTACGTGAGGTTCCCGATCACGACGCCGTCGTCCGCGCTGGCGAAGGCGCTCGGTGGTCGGCGCGCGGCGCTCGTGATCTGGACGACGACCCCCTGGACCTTGCCGGCCAACCTCGCCATCGCGGTCCATCCCAATGAGACCTACACCGCGGTGGAGCTGGACGGTGAGGCGTTGATCGTGGCGCGGTCGCTCGCGGAGGCGTTCCTGCAGCTCGATGGCGTGCGTGGCCGCGGCACCGTGCTGCCGGTATCCGTCCCGGGCGCCGAGCTCGAGCGCACCGTCAGTCGGCACCCGTGGATCGACCGGGAGGTGCCGGTGGTGACCGCGGAGTTCGTGGCCATGGACACGGGCACGGGGCTGGTGCACATCGCGCCGGGGCACGGTGAGGAGGACTACGAGCTCGGACGAAAAGCGGGACTCCAGGTCTACAACCCCGTGGACGACGATGGCCGCTTCGTTCCCGAGGTCGCGCACTTCGCCGGGATGACGGTCTGGGACGCCAATCCGCGCATCATCGAGCATCTCGAGCGGGGCGGCGCCCTGGTGGCCTCGGAGCCGATGACTCACGAGTACCCGCACTGCTGGCGGTGCAAGAACCCGACGCTCTTTCGCGCCACCGAGCAGTGGTTCATCTCGCTGGACAAGAACGGGCTACGTCAAAAGGCGCTGGATGCGATCCGCCACGAGGTGGAGTGGATTCCCGGCTGGGGCGAGGAGCGCATCTACAACATGGTGGCTCATCGCCCGGAGTGGGTCATCTCCCGCCAGCGAGTCTGGGGTGTGCCCATCGTGGCTTTCTACTGCGTGGCCTGCGGCACCCTGCTACTCGAGGAGCGGCTCGTGGAGCACGTGGCCGAGATCATGCGGCGGGGTCGGGGCGTGGATGAATGGCATGGGCGGGAGGCCGACGCCCTGCTGCCGCCCGGGACGCGGTGCGCGAAGTGCGGGGGCGCCGAATTCCGGAAGGAAACGGACATCCTCGACGTGTGGTTCGACTCCGGGTGTAGCCACGCCGCCGTGCTCGAGACACGACCGGACCTGCGCTGGCCCGCTGAGATGTACCTCGAGGGCTCGGACCAGCATCGCGGGTGGTTCCACTCTTCCCTGCTCGAAGCGGTCGGGACCCGCGACAAGCCTCCCTATCGCTCCGTCCTCACCCACGGCTTCGTGGTGGACGGCGAGGGGCGCAAGATGTCCAAGTCGCTGGGCAACTACATCAACCTGGATGAGGTGCTGCCCCGGTACGGCGCCGAGGTGCTGCGCCTCTGGGTGGCGGCCGAGGATTACACCGAGGACATCCGCCTCTCCGACGAGATCCTGAACCGGCAGGCGGACGCCTACCGGCGCCTTCGGAACACCTTCCGGTTCCTGCTGGGCACGCTCGCCGACTTCGATCCCGAGCGCGACCGGGTGTCCTACGATGCGATGGACGAGCTGGACCGCTGGGCGCTCCTCCGACTGGGCGACCTCATCGCCCGCGTGCGGAAGGCCTACGACCAGTACCAGTTCCACGTGGTGTTCCACGCGACGCACAACTTCTGCGCCGTGGACCTCTCGGCGCTCTATCTGGACATCATCAAGGACCGGCTGTACACCTCGGCGGCGAGCGATCCAAGGCGGCGCGCCTCCCAGACCGTCTGCTTCGAGCTGCTGACGGCGCTGGCGCGGCTGCTGGCGCCGATCCTGAGTTTCACGGCCGATGAGGTCTGGTCGTACATCCCGGGCCGCGGCAAGCCGGAGAGCGTGCACCTCGTCACGTTCCCGGAGGAGCGGGGCGAATGGGGCAGCGAGGAGCTGGCGGGCGATTGGGAGCGGCTCCTCGAGGTGCGCGGCGAGGTATCCCGCGCGCTCGAGACGGCCCGGCAGCAGGGACGGATCGGCAAGAGCCTCGACGCCGTGGTCTTCGTCACGAGCGCCCCCGAGGAGCAGTGGCGGCCGCTCCTCGATGCCAAGGGCGAGGCCCTGTTGACGACCCTCTTCAACGTGTCGGGCGTGCGGCTCAAGGCGCGCGGCCCGGCCGGCGCCGGCATCGCCTACGAGAGCCAGGAGATCCCGGGGCTCGCGCTGGAAGTGGTGCCCGCGCAGTCGCTCGGCTGGAAGAAATGCGAGCGCTGCTGGATGTGGAGCCCGCGGGTCGGCGAGGACGCGGCCCACCCCACGCTCTGCGAGCGCTGCGTCCCCGTCGTCCGCGGCCTTTCCCTTCGATGAAGCTGGCAGCGCTGGTCGCGGTGCTCATCCTGGCGCTTGATCAGACGACGAAGTTCCTCGCTCTCGAGCGGCTGCTGCCCGGCGAGCCGATGCGCATCGTCAACGGCTTCTTCTCGCTCACCCTCGTGCTCAACCCGGGGCTCGCCTTCGGCATGCTCGGCGCCACGCCGACCGCCTGGCGGTGGGTCGTGGCCCTGCTCTCGGTGGTGGCCCTCGTGGTGCTGGCCGCGGTCGGCCTGCGGCTGCTGCCCACCGGCGGGCCGCTCGCGGAGATCGCCCTGGGTCTCGTCTTCGGCGGGGCAGTCGGCAATCTGATCGACCGCTGGCGCTTCGGCGCCGTGGTGGACTTCCTGGACTTCTACTGGCGCGTATACCACTGGCCGGCCTTCAACATCGCCGACTCCGCCATCAGCGTGGGCGTAGCCCTGCTCGCCCTGCGGATGCTGGTGGCTCCCGCCTCGCGCTCATGAGCGCGGGGGCCGCCCGTCAGGTGGCGGCCGCCGTCGGGCAGCGCGAGGCAGGAACCCGGCTGGACGTCTGGCTCGCCGCTCGACTCCCGGACCTCTCCCGGACGCGGATCCAGGCGCTCGTGGATGCCGGCCATGTCCGGGTCGAGGGCGCGGCGCGCAAGGCCTCCCACCGCCTCAAGGCAGGCGAGCGGGTCGAGGCCGAGATTCCCCCTCCGTCGCCTGAGGAGATGGCTGCCGAGGCCATCCCACTGCGGATCGTGTTCGAGGACGAGCACGTGCTGGTCGTGGACAAGCCCGCCGGCATGGTCACCCATCCGGGCCCCGGCCAGCGCACCGGAACCCTGGCCGCGGCGGCGCTGGCCCATGCGCCGCAGATGGCGGGCGTGGGTGGTCCACGGCGGCCCGGCATCGTCCACCGGCTGGACAAGGGTACCTCGGGGCTGATCGTGCTCGCCAAGACGCCGCAGGCCTACGAATCGCTCACCGCCCAGCTCGCACGCCGCGCCGTCTCACGCCGCTACCTCGCCCTGGTTCACGGCAGCATGCCACGGGCCGAAGGCGTCATCGATGCGCCCATCGGTCGTGACCCTCGCTCGCGCGTCCGCATGGCCGTGACTGCCGAGGGGCGTGGCAAGCGAGCCATCACGCGCTTCCGCGTGCTCGAGCGCCTTCGCGGAGTCAGCTACATCGAGTGCCGGCTCGAGACCGGTCGCACCCATCAGATCCGGGTCCATCTGGCCTCGCTGGGCCACCCGCTGCTGGGCGATGCGACGTATGGCCGCCGGGAGCTGCGCACGGTGTCCGATCAGGAGCTCGGCGTGCTGATCGCCGCTCTGGACGGCGTCGCGCTCCACGCCGCGGGCTTGTCCTTCCTCCACCCGGCGACGGGTCAGCTCGTCGAGTTCTCGTCTCCTCTTCCCAACAGAATTGGGCAGATTCTGTCCCGGTTACGCGACAAATCTTCCTAGCCGCTATGACAGGGCCGGGCAGACGGCGGGCGGCAGCCAAGCGCAAACCAGCCTTGGATCGGGGACCCCGGGCTCCCAGCCCCTTTGGCACGGCACGTGCTAAGATCGTCGGTGCCATGAGCGACCTCACCGCCGTAATCCTGGCTGCCGGTGACGCCAAGCGCATGCGGTCCAACCGCCCCAAGGTCCTCCACCCGCTCTGTGGCCGACCCCTGATCGAATACCCTGTGCGCGCCGCACGCGGGCTGGGCGCCCGAATCGTCGTGGTGATCGGCAGGGCGGCCGAGGACGTGCGGGCCGTGGTCGGCGCCGAGACCCACGCGAGCTTCGTCGAGCAGGCGGAGCGGCGTGGAACAGGCCATGCGGTCCTGCAGGCGCGGGAGGCCTGCGGCGAGGACGCCGGTCCCATCCTGGTGCTGCCGGGCGATGTGCCGCTGCTCTCGGAGGCCACGCTGCGCCGCCTGGTCGAGCATCACCTGGCGGCGAAGGCCGCGGCCACGCTCCTGACGGCGGAGCTGGAGGATCCGACGGGGTATGGTCGCGTCGTGCGGGAGGGCGGCAAGCCGGTCGCCATCGTCGAAGACCGCGACGCGACGCTGGCCCAACGCGCCATCCGGGAGGTCGGCACGAGCGTCTACTGCTTCGACGCGCGCCGGCTCTGGCCCGCGCTGTCGCGGGTGACCCCGCAGAACCAGCAGGGCGAATACTATCTGACCGACGTGATCGACCTCCTGTGGCGGGACGGTCTCTCCATCGAGGCGGTGACGACGACCGATCCGGCCGAGTGCCTCGGCATCAACGACCGCAAGCAGCTCGCCGCGCTGGCAGCCGTGCTGCGGGGCCGGATCCTCGATCGCTTGATGGCCGAGGGCGTGACGATCCTCGACCCGGCGAGCACGTGGGCGGACGACACGGTGCGCATCGGCGTGGACACCGTCGTCTATCCGGGCGTGATGCTCGAAGGGCAGACGGCCGTCGGCGCCGAGTGCGTCATCGGGCCGGGATGCCACGTGAGCCAGAGCCGTCTGGGCGACCGCGTGACGCTCAAGCCGTACTGCGTGCTGCAGGGCTCGACGGTGGAGGAGGGCGCCCAGCTCGGTCCGTTCTGCCACCTTCGCCCCCTGAGCCACGTCGGCGCCAGAGCCAAGATCGGCAACTTCGTCGAGCTGAAGAAGTCCCGCATCGGCCGCGGCGCCAAGGTGCCCCATCTCTCCTACGTCGGCGACAGTACGCTCGGGGAGGACGTCAACTTCGGCGCCGGGGCCATCACCTGCAACTACGACGGTGTGGACAAGCACGAGACCCACATCGGCGCGGGCGCCTTCATCGGCACCAACTCGAGCCTCGTGGCCCCGATCACGGTGGGCGAGGGTGCCTATGTGGGCGCGGGCTCGGTCATCACGAAGAGCGTGCCCCCGGGGGCGCTGGCCGTGGCGCGCGGCAAGCAGGAGATCCGCGAGGGCTGGGCCGAGAAGCGCAAGAAAACCCACGGCAAGAAGGCGGAGTAGAGCCATGTGCGGAATCGTCGGCTACATCGGTGAGCGGAGCGCGGTCGAGATCATCCTCGAGGGGCTCAAGCGCCTCGAATACCGGGGCTACGATTCCGCCGGCGTCGCCGTCGTCGGGCCGGAGGGACTTCAGATCCGGCGCGCGGCAGGCCGCATCAAGGTGCTGGAAGGGCTGCTGCGGGACCGGCCCCTGCAGGGCACCGTGGGCATCGGCCACACGCGCTGGGCGACGCACGGCCGTCCCACGGACGAGAACGCGCACCCGCACACCGACGGCTCGGGCAACCTGGTCGTCGTCCACAACGGGATCATCGAGAACTACCTGCCCATCAAGGAGCGGCTGCAGGCCGACGGCCACAAGTTCAGCTCGGACACCGATACCGAAGTCATCGCGCACCTGATCGAGCGCCATCTCCGGGACACCCCGCGCCTCGACGAGGCCGTCCGCCGGGCCCTCGGCGAGCTGGCGGGCTCGTACGCGATTGCCGTGCTGCACCGGAATATGCCCGACCGGCTGATCGCGGCCAAGCAGGGAGCCGGCAGCGTGGTGGTCGGCCTCGGGCAGGGCGAGACCTTCCTCGCCTCCGACATCCCCGCCATCCTCTCTCACACGCGCGATGTGGTCGTGCTCGAGGACGAGGACGTGGCCGTCGTCACGCGTCACGGCGTCGAGATCTCCACCCTGGACGGCGCGCCGGTGCAGCGGACGCCGAGCCGCATCCTGTGGGACCCGATCCTGGCCGAAAAGGGCGGCTACCGGCACTTCATGCTCAAGGAGATCTTCGAGCAGCCGCGGGCCGCGGCCGACACCATGCGCGGCCGCGTGCAGCTCGAGGGCGGCACGGTCGTGCTGCCGGACGTGCAGCTCGACCCCGAGGTGGTGCAGCAGCTCCACCGGGTCGTGCTGGTGGCGTGCGGCACCTCCTATCACGCCGCCATCGTCGGACGCTTCATGCTCGAGCGGCTGGCCGGGATCCCCGCCGAGGTGGACCTGGGCTCCGAGTTCCGCTACCGCGATGCCGTGCTGGGCCCGGACACTCTCGTGGTCGCGCTCTCCCAGTCGGGGGAGACGGCGGATACGCTGGGCGCCGTCAAGGCCGCGCGGCTCAAAGGGGCGCCCATCGTCGGTGTCACGAACGTGGTCGGCTCGGCGCTGTCGCGCGAGGCGACCGGGGTGCTCTACACCCATGCCGGCCCTGAGATCGGGGTCGCGTCGTCGAAGACGTTCACCGCGACGCTGGTGGCCTGCCACCTCCTCGCCCTCTGGCTGGGCCGGCGGCGCGGCACGCTCCTGGCCGAGGACTGCAAGAAGCACATCCAGGGATTGCTCGAGCTGCCGCGGCTCATGGAGCGGACACTGGAGCTGGAGGCTGCGGTGTCCGAGCTGGCGCGGGACCTGGCCCGGTACAAGAACTTCCTGTTCCTCGGGCGCGGCATCCAGTATCCGATCGCGCTGGAAGGCGCGCTGAAGCTCAAGGAGCTGTCCTACGTCCACGCCGAGGGATACCCCGCCGGCGAGATGAAGCACGGCCCCATCGCGCTCATCGACGAGACCATGCCGGTGATCGCGCTGGCGCCGCGCGACGGCTCGCGCGACCGCATGATGAGCAACATCGAGGAAGTGCGGGCCCGCGACGGCCGCGTGATCGCCTTCGGTCACGAGGGGGATCGCGAGCTCGCGGCCAAGGCCGATGCCATGATCGCGGTGCCCGCGTCGGCCGATCTCCTGGCGCCCATGCTGATGGCGATTCCGCTGCAGCTGCTCGCCTACCACGTGGCGGTGCGCCTCGGGCGCGACGTCGATCAGCCGCGCAATCTGGCCAAGTCCGTCACCGTCGAGTAGCCGTCAGCCTCCCTTCACCCTACTCAGTCCTCGCCTCAAAGGGGAGAGAGTTTGATCTTTCCTCTCCCCCGTTGAGGGAGAGGACCAAGGTGAGGGGGTGAATCCCTGTGGTATCGTAAGAGCCCATGCTGCATTCCGCAGTGACCGCTGAAGCGATCCTCGGGTCGCTCAACCTGCCGCAGCGCGAGGCCGTGACGACCACGAAGGGCCCGCTGCTGGTCCTGGCCGGGGCGGGCAGTGGGAAGACGCGGGTCATCGCCCACCGCATCGCCTACCTCGTGGGCGTCGAAGGGGTCGATCCGCGCCACATCCTGGCCGTGACGTTCACCAACAAGGCGGCCGAGGAGATGCGCCGGCGGGTCGAGGACCTGGTGCGGGGGGCGGGGATCCGCCCGCCGCTGATTGCGACCTTTCACGCGGCGTGCGTGCGCATCCTCCGCGAGCGGGCCGTCCAGGCCGGACTCAGGCCGGGCTTCGTGATCTACGACGAGGAGGACCGGCTCAGCGTCGTCAAGGACGTCATGCGCGAGCTGGATTTCGACGAGCGCGCCCTCACGGGGGCCGCGGCGGTGCACCGGATCAGCCACGCCAAGAACCAGATGCTCTCGCCGCACGAGGTGGAGACCCTGGCGCGCACGCCGCGCGAGGAGCGGATCGCGGCCCTCTACCGGCGCTACGAGGAGCAGCTGGCCGCCGCCGGAGCCGTGGACTTCGACGACCTGCTGCTCCGCGTGGTGCGGCTGCTCGAGACCGTGCCCGAAGCGCTCCACTGGTACCGCCGCGTCTGGACCCACGTGCTCGTGGACGAGTACCAGGACACCAACCGGGCGCAGTACCGGATCATCCAGCGCCTGACCGAGGAGCACCGCAACCTCTGCGTGGTCGGTGACCCGGACCAGTCCGTCTACCGCTGGCGCGGCGCCGATCTCCGGAACATCCTCGATTTCGAGAAGGACTACCCCGACTGCCGCGTCGTGCGGCTCGAGCAGAACTACCGCTCGACCAAGCGCATCCTCGCCATGGCCTCCACCGTGATCGCCAACAACACGGCGCGCAAGGACAAGCGCCTCTGGACCGACAACAGCGAGGGCGAGCGCGCGGCCGTCTACCGGGCGTGGGACGAGAACGAGGAGGCGGGCTGGGTGGCGCAGACCCTCCGCAGGCTGCGCGGGGAGGGGCTCGAGTACCGCGACGCGGCGGTCTTCTACCGCACCAACGCCCAGTCGCGGGTCCTCGAGGACGCACTCCGCCGGGCCAGCATTCCCTACCTGATCGTTGGCGGCGTCCGGTTCTACGAGCGGCGCGAGATCAAGGACCTGGTGGCCTACTTGCGGCTGCTGGTGAATCCGCTGGACGACATGGCCTTCCGTCGGGCGGTGGTGGCGCCGGCCCGCGGCATCGGCAAGGCCACGCTCGATCGGCTGGCGGAGGTCGCGCGCGCCCGGGGCCTGCCGCTCCTGGCCGCCTGCGCCACCCTGCCGCCCGACATCACGGCCAAACCGCGACGCGCGCTGGAGGAGTTCGCGCGACTGATCGCGCGGCTCGCCGAGCGCCGCGGCGCCCTCGCCGTCCCGGCGCTCATCGACGAGGTCGCCTCGGCGTCCGGCTATCGGGAGGCGCTCAAGACCGAGCGTACCGCGGATGCCGAAGCGCGGCTCGAGAACCTCGAGGAGCTGGTGGCCGCCTCCGAGGAGTTCATCGCCGCGCGACAGGCCGAGGGTGAGCCTGCCGGGCTGGAGGCTTTCCTCGACTCGATCGCGCTGGTCGCCGATACCGACGAGTTCGACCCCGAGGCGGGCCGGGTGATTCTGATGACCTTGCACTCGGCCAAGGGACTCGAGTTCCCGGTGGTGTTCCTCACCGGGATGGAGGAGGGCGTCTTCCCACACTCGCGCTCCATGGACGAGGCCGAGGAGCTGGAGGAGGAGCGGCGGCTCTGCTACGTGGGCCTCACGCGTGCCAAGCAGCGGCTGTTTCTCTCCTACGCGCTGCACCGCCGCATCAAGGGCTACGGTGTGTCCGAGCCCTCGCGCTTCCTGCTGGAGATCCCCGAGGAGCAGCTCATCGTGCTCAACGCCCGGCGCGCCGAGCCCGTCGTCCCCGCGGCCATGGCGGCAGAGACCGATCCGGGCGAGGACTTCCCGTTTCGCCTGGGCGCAAAGCTTCGCCACGCCCGCTGGGGTGAGGGGCTGCTCGTGGGGTTGCAGCGCGAGGGCAGCGACGTGATCGCCACCGTCCATTTCGCCAGCGTCGGCCGAAAAAGGTTGTCACTCCAGTACGCCCATTTGGAAGAGATCTGAGTGTCTTCGTCGACCGGAGCGGATCATTTTCTCCCTCTCCCCGGCGGGGAGAGGGCAGGGAGTCGCCGATGAGTGAGCCGAAGATCACCCTGAAGGAAGTGGAGCACGTGGCGCGGCTCGCGCGGCTGGAGCTGTCCGACGCCGACAAGGAGCGGATGCGGCGGGAGCTGGACAGCATCCTCTCCTACATCGACAAGTTGCGGGCGCTGGACACCGACGGAGTCGAGCCCACCTCGCACGCCGTCCCCATGACCAACGTGATGCGCGAGGACGCTCCACGGCCGTCGTTCCCGCAGGAAGAGATGCTCACCAATGCGCCGGAGCGGAGCGGCGAGTTCTTCCGCGTCCCCAAGATCATCGAGGAGTAGCGCGCGCCGATGTCGACGTCGCTGACGCTTCACGAGCTGGGCGCCCAGCTCCGCCGAGGAGCGGTGAGCTCCACCGAGGCGACCGAGGCCTACCTCAGGCGGATCGAGGCGCTGGACCCCCAGGTGCGGGCCTTCCTGACCGTCACGCGGGAGGACGCCCTGCGCCAGGCGGCGGAGGCCGACGCGCGCTTCAAGGCGGGGCAGCCCCTGGGCCCGCTCGACGGTGTTCCCATCGCCCTTAAAGATGTGCTCTGCACCCGTGGCATCCGCACGACGTGCGGTTCGAAGATCCTCGAGAACTTCGTGCCGCCCTATGACGCCACCGTCGTGGAGCGGCTCCGCCGGGCGGGCACCGTCGTGCTGGGCAAGCTCAACATGGACGAGTTCGCCATGGGCTCGTCGACGGAGAATTCGGGATACTTCGCGACGCGCAACCCCTGGGACCTGGGGCGCGTGCCGGGCGGCTCCTCGGGGGGCTCGGCTGCCGCCGTGAGCGCCGACATGGCCACGGCCACGCTCGGGACCGACACGGGCGGGTCGATCCGCCAGCCGGCCGCGTTCTGCGGCACCGTGGGCCTCAAACCGACCTACGGCCGCGTCTCGCGCTACGGTCTGGTCGCCTTCGCTTCCTCGCTCGATCAGATCGGCCCGTTCGCCAAGGACGTGGAGGATGCGGCCCACGTGCTTCGCGTGATCGCGGGCCATGATCCCATGGACTCGACCTCGGTGGACGTGCCGGTGGTCGACTACGCCGCCGAGCTGGGGAAGGGGATCGCGGGCCTCCGGCTGGGGATCCCAGCCGAGTATTTCATCGAGGGCATGGATCCCGAGGTGGAGGCGGCGGTGCGCGACGCCATCAAGACGCTGGAGAAGCTGGGCGCCCGCACCGAGGC
Source organism: Candidatus Methylomirabilota bacterium (assembly GCA_035708525.1). Classification (GTDB taxonomy): domain Bacteria; phylum Methylomirabilota; class Methylomirabilia; order Rokubacteriales; family CSP1-6; genus DASSSH01. Next base: position 13,557 of record DASSSH010000293.1, on the reverse strand, counting down.
CGTGTCACTGCCGCACACCGAATACGGACTCGCGGCCTACTATCTGATCGCGCCGGCCGAGTGCTCGTCGAACCTCGCGCGCTACGACGGCGTCAAGTACGGCCTGCGCGCGCCCCGGGCCCGGGACATCGTGGACATGTACAGCAAGACGCGCGCCCAGGGCTTCGGCCGCGAGGTCAAGCGGCGCATCATGCTGGGCACCTACGCGCTCTCGACCGGGTATTACGAGGCGTACTACGGCAAGGCGCAGCGGGTCCGGACCCTCGTGAGGCGGGACTTTCAGCAGGCCTTCGAGCGCGTGGACCTCATCGTCGCTCCCACGACGCCCAACGTCGCGTTCAAACTCGGGGAAAAGGAAGACCCACTACAGATGTACCTCAACGACGTGTTCACCATTCCGGTGAACCTGGCGGGGCTGCCGGGGCTCTCGATGCCCGCGGGCTTCACGCGGGCCGGCTTGCCCATCGGGCTGCAGCTCATCGGCCGTCCGTTCGACGAGTCGACCCTGCTGCAGGCCGGCCATGCCTACGAGCGCGCCACCGAGTGGCACACGCGCAAACCCCCCCTGCCATGATTCCGCCGCCGAGCGAGGCAGTTCGGATGAGCCCTTGGGCGAAGGAGCCCAACCGCCCAACTGGAGGGTTTGACGTTCAAGCGCGATGGCGGATGAGCGCTTGCCCGAAGGAGCCAAACCGCAACCCGTTCGGGTCGACGTTTAAGCGAGATGGCGGATGAGCGCTTGCGCGAAGGAGCCGAACCGCCGGACTGGATGGTTTTGCGTTCAGGCGAGATGGCAGATGAGCGCTTGCGCGAAGGAGCCCAAAGTGGTGCGGACGCCCCGATGAGCGCCTTGGGGCGAAGAGGCCGAACCGCAAAACCGAACAAGCCGAGATTCAAGCAAGATGAAAGATAACCTCGAGGCCGTCATCGGGCTGGAGGTCCACGCCCAGCTCCTGACCAAGAGCAAGATGTTCTGCGGCTGCTCGACGGCCTTCGGCGCCGCACCCAACACCCAGACCTGTCCCGTCTGCCAGGGCATGCCCGGGACCTTGCCGGTCATCAACCGGCGCGCCATCGAGTTCGGCATCACCACCGCGCTGGCGCTCGGCTGCACCGTGAATGCCCTCAACCGCTTCGCACGCAAGCACTACTACTATCCCGACATGCCGAAGAACTACCAGATCAGCCAGTACGAGGAGCCACTGGCCGAGCACGGGCGGCTCGAGATCGAGGTGGGCGGCACCGCGCGGGCCGTGGGCATCCAGCGGGTGCACCTCGAGGAGGACGTCGGCAAGCTCCTCCACGAGGGCGCGCTCGAGACGGCGCAGTCGAGTCACGTGGACTTCAACCGCGCCGGCGTGCCGCTCATGGAGATCGTCTCCAAGCCGGACATCCGGAGCTCCGAGGAGGCCGGGGCCTACCTCAAGGCGCTCCGGGCCATCCTGATCTACCTGCGGGTGTGCGACGGCAACATGGAGGAGGGCTCGCTGCGCTGCGACGCCAACATCTCGCTGCGGGCACGGGGCAGCGTCGAGTACGGCACCAAGGTCGAGATCAAGAACATGAACTCCTTCCGCAACGTCCAGCACGCCCTGGAGTACGAGATCAAGCGCCAGGCGCGCGCGCTGGAATCGGGTGAGCGCATCGTGCAGGAGACACGGCTGTGGGACCCGGACAAGAGCGTCACCGTCTCCATGCGCTCCAAGGAGTTCGCCCACGACTACCGCTACTTCCCCGAGCCGGACCTGCCCCCGCTCAATGTCGAGCGCCCGTGGACCGAGACGATTCGCGCCGCGCTGCCGGAGCTGCCGGCCGCCCGCCGGCGCCGGTTCATGGAGACCTATGCGCTTGCGGCGCACGAGGCCGACCTGCTCACCCAGGGGCGCGCGCTGGCGGACTACTTCGAGGACGCCGCGCGCGGCTACGGCAAGCCCAAGATCGTCGCCAACTGGGTGCTCAACGAGCTCTTGCGCGAGGTGACGGGCGACGACGACAAGGCGGTCGCCGCCTGCCCCATTCCGCCGGCTCACCTCGCGGGCATGCTCCGCCTCATCGACGACGGCACGATCAGCGGCAAGATCGCCAAGGACGTCTTCGAGAAGATGTATCGGTCGGGCGAGACGGCCGAGGCTATCGTGAGCCGCGAGGGGTTGACCCAGGTGGCCGACGCGGGCGAGCTGGCGAAGGTGGTTGATCAGGTACTGACCACTCACGCCAAGGTGGTCGAGGACTACAAGGCCGGCAAGAAGGCCGCCCTGGGCTTTCTCGTGGGCCAGGTCATGAAGGCCACCCAGGGCAAGGCCAATCCCGCGGTCGTCAATCGCCTCCTGGGGGAGAAACTTCCGAAAGGTTGAGTAGTTAGGATACAATGACGGCAGCCCATGATACGGCTGCAGCGGGTTTCCAAGGTCTTCGGTGAAGGGCCCGCCCGAGTCCCCGCCCTGACCGACATCTCCTTCAGCGTCGACAAGGGCGAGTTCGCGGTCCTCACCGGCGCCAGCGGCGCGGGCAAGACCACGCTCCTGCGGCTTCTCTACCGCGACGAGCGTCCCACCGAGGGCGAGATCGAGGTCGCGGATTTCGACGTGTCCACGCTCCGCCGCTCCGAGATCCCCCGGCTGCGGCGCTCCATCGGCATCGTCTTTCAGGACGCCAAGCTGCTGGCCGGCCGAACCGTGTTCGAGAACATCGCCTTCGTCCTCAGGGTGCTCGGCACGCCCCGCCGCGAGATCACTCCGCGCGCGTTCACGGCGCTCAAAGCGGTGGGGCTCTCGGCCCGCGCCCAGGCCTATCCGCACCAGCTCTCCCAGGGCGAGGCCCAGCGCGCGTCGCTGGCGCGCGCCATCGTGAAGGCGCCGGCGCTGCTGCTGGCCGACGAGCCTACCGGCAACCTCGACGAGCAGATGGCGGGCGAGGTTCTCGATCTCGTGAAGGACATCTGGAGCCGCGGGACGACCGTGCTGTTCGCGACGCACCAGTCGCGCCTCGTCAGCCAGCTCAAGCGGCGGACGCTGAAGCTCGAGTCCGGTCACCTCGTGAAGGACGAAGGATGAGCCGGGCGCGACGGGTCGCGGCGACCGCGATGGCCCACGGTCAACATGGCTTGGCCATGTTGAGGATGAACGACGAAGGATGAAGACCGCGGCCAATTCCCTCTCCCCCTTGGGGGAGAGGGCCAGGGTGAGGGGGTAAGGCCCGTGTTCTCCTTTCTCCTCGGCGAAGCGCTGAGGGATCTGCGCCGGGCGGGGCGGGTCGGCGTGAGCGCCGTGCTGCTGATCGCGCTGTCGCTTTCGGCGCTGGGTGGCTTCTGGCTCTTCTCGCTCAACCTGGGCCGCGCCATCGATCAATGGCGCGAGCGGGTCCGCGTGATCGGCTATCTCAGGGAGGAGCCGCCGGCCATCAAGGTCGCCGAGCTCACGGAGAGGATCGAGGCGCTCCCGGGCGTCCTGCGGGTGCGCTACGTGTCGAAGGCCGAAGCCCTCAAGGCGCTCAAGCGCTCGCTCGGCAGCCAGGCGGAGGTGGCCGACCAGTTGCCGCGAAACCCGCTGCCCGCCTCGGTCGAGGTCACTCCCGACGCCAGCACGGCGACCCCCGAGGGCACGCGCGATCTTGGCCGCCGGCTGCAGGCGCTGCCCGAGATCGAGGAGGTGCAGGGTGGCTCTCAGTGGGTCGATGGCTTGGCCCAGTTCCGCCGCCTCTTCCAGCTGGTCGGCCTCGGCGTCGGCGCTGTCCTGGCCCTCGCCGCCATCCTCACTGTCACGACCGCGACCACGCTCGTGCTCCATCTCCGTCGCGACGAGATGGAGATCATGCGGCTGGTCGGCGCGACGGAGACGGTGATCCGGCTGCCGCGACTGCTGCAGGGCACGGCCCAGGGGCTCGTCGCCGCCATCATTGCCCTGGCCGCCCTCGAGGTGACCTATGCGCTGGCGGCGCCGCGGCTCGAGCCTCTCTTGCCGGTCACGCTCGGGCTGCAGCGGGCCGCCTTCCTCAGCGTGCCCGAGATGCTCCTCTTGATCGCGGGCGGCGCGGTGCTGGGCGCCATGGGCGGGCTGCTGGCCCGCGGGCGGGCGCAGTCGTGACGAAGGCCGGGCGGGCGGTGGTCGTGCTCGCGGCGCTCGTCCTGGCCGCCGCGGCCCCCGCGCCTGCCCAGCGGCGCGACGGCGCCGAGATCGGCGAGAAGCAGCGCGACCTCCAGCAGACCCAGAAGCGGCTCAAGGAGGAGCGCGCGAAGGCCGCCGAGGCGCGGAAGCGGGAGGCGGGGCTGCTGGCGGAACTCGAGACGATCGACAAGCGGCTCAACGAGAAGCGCCGCCAGGTCGCCCTGCTCGACGGCCGGATCAGGAGGGCCCAGGCGGACATCGCGGAGCTGCAGGGCGATATCGCTCGGCTCCAGACCCAGCGCGCCGGCCAGGAGGATGCCCTCGGGCGGCGGCTGCGGGCGCTCTACAAACTGCAGTCCCAGGGGGGCGTCCTGCCCCTGCTGTTTTCCGGAGACGATCCCGTCGCCCAGGCCGTGCAGCTCCGCCACCTGACCACGCTCGCGACGGTAGACGCGCGATTGATTAGAGAGTATCGTGTAACCTCCGAGGGTTTGGCGGACCGGAAGGCGCGCTTCGAGGCCCGGCGACAGGAGCTCTCGGCCCTCCGGAGCGAAGCCGAGGAGGAGCGGGCCGAAGCCGACCGCGAGGCGGCGAAGCGGCGGCTCTTACTGGCGCGCGTCCGTGACGAGCGCGCCTACCACGACCGGATGGTCGGGGAGCTCTCGGAAGCGAGCCGACGCCTGGAGGCCTTCATCAGGGAGCTCCAGGAGAAGCAGCGGCGCCTGGCCAAGGTCCCGCCGCCGAGCACTCGGCCCCGGCCGGCGCCGGGGGATACGACGCCGGCGGTGGGGTTCGGGGCCCTCAGGGGGCGGCTGCTGTGGCCCGCCGACGGGCGCGTGGTCGGCGAGTACGGACCCCAGGTGAACCCGCGGTTCGGAACCAAGACGTTCCGGAGCGGGATCGACATCGAAGCGACCGAGGGGTCGGCCATCGTGGCCGTGTACTCCGGCCACGTGGTCTACACGGGCTGGTTCCGCGGATACGGGAACCTGATCATCGTGGACCACGGCCACGAGTACTACACGCTGTACGCCCACGCCGCCGACATCAAGGTGGCCGAGGGCGATGACGTCAAGCAAGGACAGGCAATCGGCACGGTAGGGGATACCGGCTCGCTGCAGGGGCCGCGCCTGTACTTCGAGGTGCGGTACGAGGGCAAGCCGCAGGATCCCGCACAATGGCTCAGGCCGCGGAGCTGAACCGGGAACGGGAGGAGTAAATGGGTGCTATTCGGCATATGAAGAAGGCCTTCATGGTGTCCGCCCTGCTGCTGATCCTCACGCTGTCGCTGGGCGGCGGGGTGGCGAGCAAGAGCAACGACGCGGCCGCCACCTACGAGAACCTCAAGCTCTTCACCGAGGTTCTCTCGATCATCCAGAGCCAGTATGTGGATGAGGTCCCGCCCAAGGACATCATCTACAGCGCGATCCGCGGCACCCTGCGGGGGCTGGATGCGCACTCCTCCTTCCTCGATCCCGACATGTACCGGGAGATGCAGGTGGAGACCTCCGGCAGCTTCGGCGGGCTGGGGATCGAGCTGACGCTGCGCGATGACGTGCTCACGGTGGTGGCGCCCATCGAAGGCACGCCCGCCTACCGCGCAGGCATCCAGCCGGGCGACCGCATCGTGAAGATCGAGGGGCTGACCACCAAGGACATGCAGCTGGCCGACGCGGTCAAGCGCATGCGCGGCAAGCCCGGCAGCAAGATCACCATCAGCATCGTGCGGGAAGGCTGGACTGAGCCCCGGGACTTCCCGATCGTGCGCGAGCAGATCCACGTCCAGTCGGTCAAGAGCTCCGAGCTCGACTCCGGCATCGAGTACATCCGGCTGCGCCAGTTCCAGGAACAGACGGCCAACGATCTGGAAGCCACGCTCGAGAAGTTCGTCAAGAGCGGGAAGATGCAGGGCCTCGTGCTCGATCTCCGGAACAACCCGGGCGGGCTGCTCACCTCCGCCGTCGAGGTGACGGAGAAGTTCCTCGACAGCGGCAAGCTGGTCGTCTACACGGAGGGCCGCGTCCGCAACCAGAACATGCGCTTCCAGGCCAACTCCAAGCGTGTGTTCAGCGACTTCCCGATGGTGGTCCTGGTCAACCAGGGCAGCGCTTCGGCCTCCGAGATCGTGGCCGGCGCGCTCCAGGACTGGGGCCGGGCGGTCGTGCTGGGCACGCAGAGCTTCGGCAAGGGCTCAGTCCAGACGATCATCCCGCTGTCGGATGGCTCCGGGCTGAGGCTTACGACGGCCAAGTACTACACGCCCAAGGGGCGGTCGATCCACGGCAAGGGAATCGCCCCGGACATCATCGTCGAGGGACCCAAGACCACGGCGGCGGTGACGCCCACGCCCGGGGGGTCGGGCGCACCCGCACCGTCGGCCAACGAGACCCCGCAGGAGCAGCTCAAGCGCGACCCGCAGCTGCAGCGGGCGCTGGACCTGCTCAAGGCGATGAAGATCCTGGACAAGAGCCGTCCCGGGCCCACCGGGCCACAGGCCCACACCCGCTAGGAGCGGCTGATGCCGGCGAGAGTCTGGCAGGCTCTCGCCGGCCTCATCGTCCTGCTGCTGGTCGCCGTCGTCGGGCTGGACCAGTGGCAAGCCCGGCGCGGTGAGGCCAGCATCTTCGGGCTCTGGTCGGGCGCGCGGCGCGCGGTCGTCCCGGCGCCGAGCGCTCCACCGCGGCCCGCTCCAGGGCCCGTGCCGTCCGGTGCGGGCGGGGCGCCCCGCGTGGCGATCATCGTCGATGACCTCGGCGGCCGCCGTGACGTCTTCGAGCTGGTTCGAGATCTGCGACGACCCGTGGCGATCGCCGTGCTCCCCGGATTGCCCCTGTCCGGCGCCATCGCGCGCGAGGCAACGCGCGCCGGCATGGAAGTCCTGCTGGATCTGCCCATGGAGCCCTATCGCTATCCCGAGCTGGATCCGGGGCCCGGCGCGCTCCTGATGTCCATGACGCCCGACGAGCTGCAGCGACGACTGACCGCGCATCTGGAGGAGCTGCCGGCGGTGGCCGGGGTGAAGAATCACCTGGGCTCGCGGATGACGGAGGACCGGGCGCGCATGCGCGCCGTGCTCGAGGTGCTGGCGGCGCGGCGGCTTTTCCTCGTCGACGGCTACGCGTCGAGCCTCTCGGTGGCCTATGACGAGGCCAAGGAGATGGGCGTGCGGGCGGCGCGGCGGCAGCTCCTCGTGGATCACACCCGCGGCGAGGCGGGCGACCGCGCGCAGTGGGACGAGGTGTTCGGCTGGGCCGAGCGGCGCGGCGAGGTCGTGGTCGTGGCCCACGGGCATCCGCAAACGGTGCGGCTCCTCAAGGAGTACGTTCCGCGCTGGGAGGCGCGGGGACTGCGGCTGGTGCCGGTATCCCAGCTGGTGCGATAAGCTGCATTCGGGAGACAATCAAGCGGCATGGTCATTCTGGGTATCGAGACCTCGTGTGACGAGACCGCGGCGGCGGTGCTCGACGGCGGGCGCAAGATCCTGTCTAGCGTCGTCGCCTCGCAGGATGAGGTGCACGCGCCCTACGGCGGTGTCGTGCCCGAGCTGGCCTCGCGGCGGCACCTTCAGATGATCGTGCCCGTGATCCGGGGCGCGCTCGAGGCGGCGGGGGTGGACCTCGACGAGCTGGACGGCATCGCCGTGACCCAGGGTCCCGGCCTGGTCGGCTCGCTGCTCGTCGGATGCTCGGCCGCGAAGGCCATCGCGTACGCCCGCCGGAAGCCCCTGGTGGGGATCAATCATCTCGAGGGCCACATCTATGCGGCCATGCTGGACGGGCCCCCGCCCGCCTATCCGTTCCTGGCGCTGGTCGTGTCCGGCGGTCACACGGCGCTCTACCTGGCGCGCGAGTGCGGGCGCTACGAGCGGATCGGCCAGACCCGCGATGACGCTGCCGGGGAGGCCTTCGACAAGGTCTCGAAGCTCCTCCGGCTCGGATATCCCGGCGGGCCCGCCATCGAGCGCCTCGCGCGATCAGGCGATCCCAAGGCTATCCTCTTCCCGACGGCGCAGATGAGCGACGGCGCGCCGGACTTCTCCTTCAGCGGGCTCAAGACGGCCGTCTCGCTCCATGTCAAGCGCGCCGGAACGCTGGACCCGGCCCAGGTCGCCGACATCGCCGCCTCCTTCCAGGCCACGGTCGTCAAGATGTTGGTGCGCAAGACGCTCAAGGCCGCGCTGCGCCACGGTGTCCGCCGGATCGTGCTGACCGGGGGCGTGGCGGCCAACACCGCGCTCCGCACGGCGCTCGAGGCCGAGTGTGGTGAGCGCGGTTGGTCGCTGCACGTCCCGTCGCGACGGCTCTGCACCGACAATGCCGCCATGATCGCCGCCGCCGGCCACGACCGGCTCGAGGCGGGCGAGCGGGCGCCGCTGACCATGAACGCCATCGCCGACCTGGCTCTCGCCTGAGGGCCTTCCATGGCGAGGCTCGATTACGAAGCGCTCCTGGCGGGACTTCCCGACGCCGTGGTGGGCGTGGACGAGGCGCTGCGCGTCGTGCTCTGGAATCCCGCCGCGGAGGCGTTGCTGGGGCGCTCGGCCCGGCGCACCCTCGGCCGGACGCTCAAGGAAGTCTTCCCGCCCGAGACGTCCCTGGCCCGGCATCTGGCGGACACGCTCGCGACCGGAGAGAGCCGGTCCGAGTCTGAAGCGGTTGTGGACGGCGGCGACGGACGGCCCGTGCATGTGAGCATCGTCACCGCACCGCTCGCCGGGCGCAGGGGAGGCGTCGAGGCGGCCGTCGCCGTCGTCCGCGACGTCTCCCGTCTGCACCAGCTCGAGGCCGAGGTGCGGCGCGGCGAGACCCTGGCCGCGGCCGGGCAGATCGCTCTCGGCATCGCCCATGAGATCCGTAATCCCCTGAGCGCCATCCGCGGCGCGGTGCAGCTCATGAAGCGCGAGCTGGGCGATGAAGCTCGCTGGCGCGAGTACACCGACATGCTCCTCAAGGAGGTGGACCGGGTCAACCGCACCATCGAGATGCTCCTGGATCTGGGCCGGCCGGTCACGCTCCGCTCGGCGCCGCTCAACGTCCACCAGCTCCTCGAGCGCGTGGCGCTCATATCCGAGGAGCTGGCCACCGGGCGCGGCGTCCAGGTCGTGCGGCGCTACGACCCGAGCTTGCCGCCCATCATGGCCGATGAAGACCGCATGCTGCAGGTCTTCCACAATCTCGTGCGCAACGGCATCGAGGCGATGCCGCGCGGCGGACGGCTGACCCTGATCACGCGGCTCAGCATGAACCCGCTCTTCGCCAAGGTAGACCTGGGGCGGGGGCTCAAGAGCATGGCCGAGGTGCAGATCGTCGACGAAGGCGAGGGGATCCCCGAGGCCACACGCGCCAAGCTGTTCACGCCCTTCTTCACCACCAAGGACGGCGGGCTCGGACTCGGGCTGGCGCTCTGCCATCGGATCGTGGAGGAGCACAAGGGCGTCATCCAGGTCACGAGCGAGCCGGGCAAGGGGACCGCGGTCTCCTGTTTCCTACCGCTCGCGCGATAAGGCGACAGAGCGCGGTGAACTCGGCTCGTTCGAATCCAGTGGGGGGGCGTGGGGGAGGAGCGGCGGTCGCTCCCCTCCACTTCGAATGACCGTGTCCGACGGCCGCATCCTGATCGCCGACGACGAAGACAGCCTGCGCTGGGTCCTCGAGAAAGGATTCCGCAGCGCGGGGTATCAGGTGACGGCGGTCAAAGACGGCACCGCAGCGCTGCGCGAATCCGAGAGCCAACCCTTCGATCTCATCCTCCTCGACGTCCGTATGCCGGGCATCGACGGCCTCGCGCTCCTCAAGCAGGTGCGCGAGCGGCGCCCCGACGCCCAGGTCGTCATCATGACCGCCCACGGCACGATGGAGACGGCCGTCCAGGCCATGCAGGACGGAGCCTACGATTACCTGACCAAGCCCTTCGACCTGGACGAGGCCCTGCTCCTGGCCGAGCGGGCGCTCACCGCCCGGCGCCTGACCCAGGAGGTCGCCTCGCTCAAGGCCGGGCTCAAGGAGGTCTGGGAGTTCGGCGCCCTGGTCGGCCGCCATCCGACCATGCAGGAGGTCTACAAGACCATCGGCCGCGTGGCCGCCAGTGATGTGAGCGTGCTGCTGCGGGGCGAGTCCGGGACGGGCAAAGAGGTCGTGGCGCGCGCGCTCCATCACTACAGCCGGCGCGCGGGCCGGCCCTTCGTCGGGATCTCGGCGGCGGCGATTCCGGCGACCTTGCTCGAGTCCGAGCTGTTCGGTCACGAGAAAGGCGCCTTCACCGACGCCAAGGAGCGCCGGTTGGGCAAGCTCGAGCTGGCCCACGGGGGCTCGGTCTTCTTCGACGAGATCGGCGACATGCCGCCGGAGCTCCAGGTCAAGCTCCTCCGTGCGCTGCAGGAGCGGGTGTTCGAGCGGGTGGGCGGCCACGAGCTGATCCGCATGGACGTCCGCGTGCTGGCCGCCACCCACCGCGATCTCGAAGCCATGATGAAGGAGGGGCGCTTCCGCGAGGACCTCTTCTACCGCCTCAACGTGGTGACGCTGTCCCTGCCCGCCTTGCGCGAGCGGCGCGGTGACATCCCGCTGCTGGCCGATCATTTCCTGGCCAAGTACGCCGCGGCGTTGGGCGAGCGGATCATCGCCCCCGAGGCCATGGACCGGCTGGTTGGCTACGACTGGCCCGGCAACGTGCGCGAGCTGGAGAACGTGATCCAGCGCGCCATGGTCATGGCCACGACGGGCGTGATCCTGCCCGAGCACCTACCCATCGGCCCGGTCTCGGCCGCGGCCGCCGTGGGCACCGACGCCTCGCTCGAGGAGATCATCGAGAAGAAGATGCAGGAGTGCGTCCGCGGGCTGCGCGGCCACGCCTCGGCCAACCTCCACAGCCTCATGGTCGGCCTGGTGGAGAAGCCGCTGCTCCGCGCCGTCATGCGGGAGACGCGGGGTAATCAGGTCCGCGCCGCCCAGCTGCTCGGCATCAACCGCAACACGCTGAGGAAAAAGCTCAAGGAGCACGGCATCGACCCCGACGCCGTCTGACGACGACCATCCCTCTCCCCTCTGGGGAGAGGGCAGGGTGAGGGGGATGAATCAGGTGTTGCGTCAGGTTGTCGCATTGCTTCTGATCATTGAAGCTCTTTCGGCGTGTAGCCTAAGCGCACATTCTTCCGCGCCATTGGGGGGCGTCGCGGACCGAGATCGGGTAGCGCTCGGGAAAGCCATAGCTCAAGTGAAAGCCCAAGCAGCTGGCTCAGAATCATTTGGGATAGACCTTGAGAGCTGCCGCGCCGGGGTCTGGCGTGATGAGATTAGAAAAGTAGACCCCAAAGAGACAAGGACCGCGTTCCCTGTCTACGTCGCATACGTCGGGATAGGAGAGCCACGACAGCTTCCGGGCGGGTCCTGGGATTGTGTGCGCTTTTGGTGGTGATCTTTAATGGTCAATCCGACGGTGCCTTCCGAGCCGATGTCGTTGATCGGGAGACCCACCGTAACCGTTCACCTGAATACGTACTTCAGGACCTAAAGTAGCCCGATCGAGAGGTTGAGTCTTTTCCTAGCGTGCTAGGCTGCGCGTGACGCCTTGTTGTTCTGGCCTATGAAATTGAGCACCTCGAGAAAGGAACACAACGACATGCGAATCGGAATCATCGGCGCGGGCGCGATCGGAAGCATGGTGGGCGGCCTGCTCACCAAGGCCGGGCAGGACGTCACGCTGATCGACCAGTGGCCGGAGCACGTGGAGGCGATGAAGCATGACGGGCTTCGGCTGAGCGGTACCTGCGGCGAGCATCTCATCCCGGTAAGGGCCCTGCACGTCCATGAAGCCCAGAGCGTGAGCGAACCCTTCGAGGCCGTCTTCATCGCCGTGAAGTCGTACGACACCGAGTGGGCGACCCAGCTCGGGCTGGGTTATCTGAAGCAGCCGGACGGCTTCGTGGTGGACTTCCAGAACGGCGTCAATGACGAGCGGGTGGCGGCACTGGCGGGCCCCGAGCGGGCGCTGGGCTGCGTGATCACCATCGGGGCGGGGATGTACGAGCCCGGACACGCCATCCGCACGGATGCGGGCACGATCGGCTTCAAGGTCGGCGAGCACGACGGCCGGGAGAGCGAGCGCTGCCGCCGGCTGGCGGAGATCATGAACGCGGTGGCGCCGACCAAGGTCACGACCAATCTCTGGGGTGAGCGCTGGTCCAAGCTCAGCGTCAACTGCATGGCCAACCCGCTGGCCGGCCTGAGCGGTCTCGGCTCGGCCGAGGTGCGCAGCCAGCCGGTGCCGAGCCGCATCGCCATCCACGTCGCCGCCGAGGTGATCCAGGTGGGCCGGGCACGCGGCTACGAAGTCGAGCCGATCTACGGAATCGAGGCCCAGCGCTTCGTGGACGCCGCCGCGGGCCGAGGCTTCGACGCCGTTACCAGCGACATGGCCGCTAGTGCCAAGTTCCTGAGCGGCGGGCGACCCTCGATGCTGCAGGACGTGATGAAGGGGCGCCGGACCGAGATCGACTATCTCAACGGCTATGTCTGCGCCCAGGGTCGCCAGCTCGGCATCAAGACGCCCGTGAACGAGGCCGTGGTCCAGGAGATTCGCCGTTATCCCGTGGGCGCGCTCAAGCCCGATCCCCGGAACCTCGAGCCCATTCTTCGCGTCCTGCCGGGCTGAGGCTTGGCGTGGCCTCGATCGAGGAGTTCGCGCAGCTGCCGCGGGAGCAGCGCCTGGCGCGGCTCGCCTGCATGCCAGCCGAGCTGGGTGAGGCCGTGAGCGGGCAGAGCGAGGCCGTCCTCTCGCGCCGGCCGGACGGCAAGAACTGGGCAGCCACGGAGGTGATCTGCCATCTCCGGGACAACGAGGAGTCCTTCCTGCTGCGACTGCAGCAGATCATGCTGATGGACGAGCCCCGCTTCGCGACGACCAATCCGGACCGCTGGGCGGAGGAGCGGCAGTACCTGCGCAACGATCCGACCGCCGCCCTGGCGGCCTTCACCCGGCGTCGAGGCGAGACGCTGGCCTTCCTGCGCGGGCTCAAGCCCGACGACTGGCACCGGGCGGGCATCCACACCGACTCGCGCGGCCGCCGCACCATCGACGATTTTCTCAGCGTGATCGCCTGGCACGACGACAACCACCTGGGGCAGCTCAGGCGGGCGCTCGACGGTCGACCCTAGCAGGCCGCTGAAGAAGGCCCATCTGCTTCGTTGGCTCGGTCGCCGCCGCCCTCAACCTACAGCAAGTACGCCTCGGGCAGCGGCCTCCCTCACCACCTCGCATCTGGACTTTTTTGATCGGCCTGCGAATTTTTCAGCATCCTGCCAGGAGCCGCTTCCGCGCCTACGGAAGCGTGACGGTGGAGGCGTCGCTGGCGCTCGACGTCTGCACCTGGAACGTGCCCGAGGTCGAGGAGGTGTAGGCGTAGGCCGACCAGGTGGCGGGCGGGTTGGGCACGCTGGACATGAACGGCCCCGCGCTC
>DASSSH010000292.1:0-21235 GCA_035708525.1 Candidatus Methylomirabilota bacterium | reverse complement strand
AAGGGTTGGGCTGTTCGCCCATTAAAGCGGTACGTGAGCTGGGTTTAGAACGTCGTGAGACAGTTCGGTCCCTATCTGTCGCGGGCGTAGGAGGTTTGAGGGGAGCTGCCCCTAGTACGAGAGGACCGGGGTGGACGGACCTCTAGTGTGCGAGCTGTTCCGCCAGGAGCATCGCTCGGTAGCTATGTCCGGCAGGGATAAGCGCTGAAGGCATCTAAGCGCGAAACCCGCCTCAAGATGAGACCTCCCAGGGCGTAAGCCCTCTGAAGGCCCCTGGAAGATTACCAGGTTGATAGGCCGCGGGTGTAAGCGCCGTAAGGCGTTCAGCTTAGCGGTACTAATCGGCCGTGCGGCTTGACCACGGTGCACTCATGCTTCTGACATCGCTTGGCTGCACTCGAGAATCAACGTATTCGGCTGCCATCCGATTCCCGGTGGCGTTGCCGGAGGGGCCACACCCGTTCCCATCCCGAACACGGAAGTTAAGCCCTCCAGGGCCGATGGTACTGCGCTGGTAACGGCGTGGGAGAGTAGGTCGCCGCCGGGGTAATTTCATCGAAGGGGGCCCATTGAGGCCCCCTTTGAGCATCCCCCGTTCGATTGCGCCGGCGCAGCCGGCGCTCGGAAAAAACTGGCGCTTGAGCCGCACGGCTCGGGCGCCTTCGTTTCTCAGCTTACCGCTCGACGTTCCTCGGATCTCCCCGCGCTCTAGACGATCAGCCGGACGAGCCAGAGGTAGAACCCGCTGATGACGGCGAAGAGCGGGCCCATGATGAAGCGCGTGGCGCCGCTCATGACGAGGAGGATCAGGATGAATGGGCCCATCTGCTCGAGCTGGTGCAGGAGCGTCCAGCGGCTGCCGCGCGGAAGGAAATAGGGAAGGAAGTGGCCGCCGTCGAGCGGCGGCAGCGGGATCAGATTGAAGATCCCCAGCCCGAGATTGAAGAGATAGATGTAGAGCAGGACGCCGCGCAGCGGTTCCCCGATGAACGGCTGCTGGAACAGCGGGAGGAGGAGGCGCAAGGCCAAGAGGCCCAGGAACGCCACCACGAAGTTCGACAGTGGCCCGGCCGCGGCCACCCACGCCATGTCCCGCACGGGGTGCCGGAGGTTTGAGGCGTTCACGGGAACGGGCTTGGCCCAGCCGAAGCCAGCCAGCACGAAAGCCAGCGCGCCGAGCGGATCGATGTGAGGCAGCGGATTCAGGGTGATGCGGCCCTGCCGCCGTGCCGTGGGATCTCCCAGCCGGTCGGCCACGAGCGCATGGGCGAGCTCGTGCACAGTGACCGCCAGGAGGAGGGCCGGGATCTGAAGGATGAGGCGCTGAAGAAAGACGGTCGGATCGCCGAAGAGATCGCTCATCCGCCTCCGGGGCCGGCGCCTTCGTCCGAGCCCGGCTCGCTGGGGAACTCAGGGCCGGCTATCCGGTAGCGCTCGTCGAGCCAGACGCCCAGATCGATGAGGCGGCACGCGAGCGAGCAGAAGGGTCGATGAGGATTCCCGCCCCAGGCTGCGGCACTCCCGCACTGGGGACAGCGCACCCGGCGAACCGCCGTGGACTCGGCGGATTTCACGAGGCCATCCTATCGGCCGGCCCCTGGAGGTGTCAACTCAGCGGGCAGGTCGTTGACATCCAGGCCCGGCCGCGAGAGGATACAGCCGTGTTCCGGATCCTTCCGAGGGAGGAGAAGTTCTTCGACCTCTTCGAGCAGCAGGCTTCCCACATCGTCTCGGCGTCACGCGTTCTCGAGGAGCTGACGCTCAACTACGCGGACGCGAAGGCCGCCGCCCAGAAGATCAAGGACCTGGAACACGCCGGCGACAGCCTGACGCACGAGATCGTGCGGCGGCTGAATACGACCTTCATCACGCCCATTGACCGCGAGGACATCTACGCGCTCGGGAGCCGTCTGGACGACGTGCTGGACCTGATCGACGCCGTGGCCGATCGGCTCGCGCTCTACAAGATCGTGGCCCCTACCGAGGGGTGCATCGCCATGGCCAAGATCATCGTGAAGACCGCCGAGGAGACCGACCGGGCGGTGCACTGCCTGCGGACGTTGTCGCCCTATTACCACAAGCACGCCGTCGAGGTGAACCGCCTCGAGAACGAGGCGGACCGTCTCCTGCGTGACCAGCTCGCGCTGCTCTTCGAGGGGAACAGAGACGCCATCGAGGTCATCAAGTGGAAGGAGCTCTACGAGACCATGGAGTCCGTGACCGACCGGTGCGAAGACGTCGTCAACGTCATCGAGGGTATCGTTCTCAAGATGGCGTGAGGTCGGGCTCCGTCCCTTGCCGATGAGCTGGTCCGTCGTGCTGGTCGCTGGGATCATCCTGGTCGCGCTCGTCTTCGACTACATCAACGGGTTCCACGACGCTGCCAATTCCATCGCCACCGTCGTCTCCACCCGGGTGCTCACGCCCATGCAGGCCGTGGCCTGGGCGGCCTTCTTCAACTTCGCCGCCGCCTTTGGGTTTGGCGTTCAGGTGGCCCGGACGGTCGGGAAGGGCGTGGTGGACTCGGCCGTCGTGGACCAGTGGGTGATCCTCGGCGGCCTGCTGGGTGCGATCACGTGGAATCTGATCACGTGGTATTTCGGGATTCCGACCAGCTCCTCGCACGCGCTCATCGGTGGCTTCGCCGGCGCTGCCGTCGCCAAGGCTGGCTTTGGAGCCCTGCTGCTGCCAGGCCTCCTCAAGATCGTCGTTTTCATCGTGCTGGCGCCCGTCATCGGACTCGCGCTGGGCTTCACGCTGATGGTCGCGATCCAGTGGATCTTCTACCGATTCAGGCCGAGCCGCGTCGACGGGCTCTTCCGCCGCCTCCAGCTGGTGTCCGCCGCCTTCTACAGCCTCGGCCACGGCACCAACGATGCGCAGAAGACCATGGGGATCATCGCGATCCTGCTCTTCTCGGCCGGCTACCTGGGACCCGAGTTCTATGTGCCGGTCTGGGTCATCCTGGCGGCGCATGCCGCGATCGGCCTCGGCACGTTTGCCGGCGGATGGCGCATCGTGAAGACCATGGGGATGCGGTTGACCAAGCTGCGGCCGGTCGGCGGCTTTTGCGCCGAGACGGCTGGCGCCGTCATGCTGATCGGCACGGCGGTCGGCGGCATTCCCGTCAGCACGACCCACACGATCACGGGCTCCATCATGGGGGTGGGCGCCATCCATCGCCTTTCGGCCGTCCGATGGGGAGTGGCCGGTGAAATTGTCTGGGCCTGGATCCTGACGATCCCGCTGTCGGCTCTCATCGCGGCGGCGAGCTGGATCCTGATCACCCTCGTCCTGCCCCACGGATGAGTCGGCCGGGCCGCGCCGCGGCCTCCGTGCTGGGAGCGGTCGGGCTGGCGCTCTTCGCTCCGGTCGGGATGCTCCTGGCCTGGCTGCCCACGCGGCTCGGGCTCTGGGTCGGGCGCCGGCTCGGCGATCTGGCCTGGGTGGCGCTGAGCGCCCGACGCGCGCTGACCCTCGAGAACCTGCGGCGGGCCTTCGGCGGTGAGCAGGACCCCGCGGAACTCCGTCGCCTCGGCCGGCGTTCGTTCGAGCACCTGGGGATGAACCTGGTGGAGTCCTGCGTGTTCTTCTTCCGGCCGCCCGACGTGCTGCTGTCACGCGTGACGCTGGAAGGCGTCGAGCATCTCAAGGCAGCCGCCACGCCGGGCCGAGGGATCCTGCTGCTCACGGCGCATTTCGGCAACTGGGAGCTGCTGGCCGCGGCCCACGCCCTGAGTGGCTTCGCGCTCTCCGTCGTGGTGCGCCCCCTCGACAACCCGGTCCTCGATCGAGTGGTCGCGCGCTTGCGCCGGCGCGCGGGCGTCGAGCTGATCACCAAACGCCAGGCGGTTCGCGAAGTGCTGGACGCGCTGCGCCGCCAGCGGATGGTCGGGGTCCTCCTCGATCAGAACGCCGCCCGCAGCGAAGGCGTCTTTGTGCCGTTCTTCGGCGTGCCGGCATCGACCTCCAAGGCGCTGGCGGTCGTGGCCCTCCGGGCGGGGGCGCCGGTGGCGCCCGTGTTCATCCGCCGCGACGCGAGCGGCCACCATACGGTCCACATCGAGCCCGCGCTCCCGCCCCCCGCCGACCGGAACGCCACCGCCTATACCGCCGCCTTCACCCGTGCGATCGAAGCCGCGATCCGGCGGGCACCCGAGCAGTGGTTCTGGATGCACGCGCGCTGGAGGACGCGGCCGCGGGCCGACGCGGCCGCATGATGTCCCGCCTGCGCCTGCCCATCGCCACGGCATTGGTCGCCGCCGTGGGCGTCCTGCCGACGTGGGCTGGTGATCCGGGGGAGGTCGTGGCGCCCCTCCTCCGCGCCCGGGAGGCGGGCGCCCTGGGCGAAGTCCGAGGGCAGGCCTGGGCCGAGCCCGCGCGCCCGGGCGGCCCTGAGCTGCCCGACCCGTCGGTCTCCGTGCTGCTCCTGCCCTACTCGGTTGCCTTCGAAGCCCAGCTCGACGCCGTGAAGGCGAGCCAGCGCGACTCACTCGGGGATCTCTCGGCTGCGGGCAGCCGGGTCGAGACGGCCCGCGCCGGGTATGAGAGTGCCCTGCGATTCGCCGGCGGGGGCGAGCTCATCCTGGGTGAGGTGGCCGACCAGCAGGGGCGGATTCGGCTCACCGGGGTACCGGCCGGAGACTGGCTTCTCCTGGGCTGGAAGGAGGCGGGCCATTCGAGCACGCGCTTCAGGATGCGCTCGAAGGACGCAAAGAACTTCCCCGACGTGCCGACGGGGATGGGCTACACCATGATGGAGTACTGGCGAGTGCGCGTCACTGTCCGGGCGGGTGAGTCCACCGAGGTCACATTGACAGATCGCAACATCTGGCTTACGGCGCTGAAGGAAGAGCGGAGGTACCCGGATCAGCCAGCCCCGGTGCCGCGACGCCGTTAGGGCGCCACCCTGGTGACAGGTGGCGCCCTAAATGGGCTGGGCGACCTCGCACCCTATTTCTTGTCGGTCCCGGCGTCCTTCTTGTCGGCCTTCTTGTCCGTCTTTTTCGCGTACTTCTTCTCGCAGTCCGCCTTCTTGGCCGCGTCGTCCTTGGCCATCTTCAGGCAGTCGGCCTTGGTTTCCTTCTTCTCCATCTTCTCGGTCTTCTTCTCTTCGGGCTTCGGCGCGGGGGCCTGCGCCGCCGCGAAGCCGGCGACGCTGAGCGAGAACATGATGCTGACAGCCAGCGCGATGAGCGTCTTCATGCGATCTCACCTCCCTTCGATCTGAGGTAACTACTTACCATTAAAGGACTTTTATTCCGGCTGCCTAGCATAGGGGCACCGCCGCAGGGTGTCAAGGAGAAAACCTCCCCGGCCTGTTGACCCGATGGTTCCCTTATGGTAGAAATTTCGTGCGCTTACGCGCGTTCATGTCCCGCCCAATCCGGGCAATCTCGATTGTGTCCCTGCTCCTGATCGTCGGCCTCCCGGGTATCCCGGGTGAAGCTGGCTCAGAGCCGCTGCCGATCCCTCTCTCGACTTCCGGATCCCTTGCCGACGGCTCCGAGGTGCCGCTGGAGCGTCTCGCCCCGGATTCCTTGTCCGTGAAACAGACCGCCGACGGCGATGGTTCCGCCACCGCCATTGCCCCCGAGATCGCTCGAGATCCCTGGCCTGAGACCGTCAGCCTCCCGACGGACGTGGATGAGGGCTCGGCTGTGACCCCGAGGGCGTACCGGATCCAGGACAACGCCCGGGTGCAGCAGTTCCTGGACCAATTCCAGACGGGATATCGCCGCGCGGTCGTGGAGCGTTGGCTGGTGCGTGCCGGTCGATACCTGCCGATGGTCTTCGGGGTGTTCCGCGAAAAGGGGCTACCCGAAGATCTGGTCTTCACGGCCATGATCGAGAGCGGGTTCAATCCGGTGGCCGTATCGCGGGCCGGAGCCAAGGGGCTGTGGCAGTTCATGGCGCCGACGGCGCGGCGGTACGGGCTGCGCGTGGACCGCTGGGTGGACGAGCGGCTGGATCCCGAGAAGTCGACGGTGGCCGCGGCCAACTACCTGAAGGACCTGTACACGATGTTCGGCTCCTGGGATCTCGTTCAGGCGGCGTACAACGCGGGGGAGATGAAGGTCACCCGAGCTATCCAAGGCATGGGCACGAAGGACTTCTGGGCTCTGGCCCGGGGTCGGCTCCTGCGCCAGGAGACCAAGGATTTCGTGCCGGCCATTCACGCCGCCACCCTGATCGGGCGGGAGCCGGAACGCTACGGTTTCGTGGTCGCCCCGGAGGATCCGCTGCGCTATGAGATCGTCACGGTGACCCGCGCCACGCCGCTGCTGCGCATCGCGGCCCAGGCGGGCGTCGGGCTCGACGATCTCGAGCGGCTCAACCCGGAGCTCCGGCTCAAGCAGACGCCCCCCGGCCCCTATGCGCTCAAGGTCCCGGTAGGCGGCGCCGATCATATCCAGGCCGCCCTCGAGCGCGCCCAGGCGCCGCGTCATGTGGCCTCGGCGCGTCCCCCCCACGGCAAGCCGCTCGTCGTGAAGGCCTCGACCTCCCAGATCCATGTGGTCCAGCCGCGCGAGACCCTCTCGGCCATCGCCAAGCGCTACGGCGTCTCCCTGAAGGAGCTGTTGCACTGGAACGATCTCGCCGAGACGGCACGCATCTTCCCGGGCGATCGGCTCCGGGTGGCGTCGGTCATCTCCCGCGCTGAGGAGTCGGAGCAGGGCGGATTTCATTGAAAGTGGAGGTCTGCCTGACGGCGACCCTCGCCGTCTACCTCCCCCCGGGCACCCGGGGTGACAGCGCCGTCCTCGATGTTCCCCCTGGCGTCACGGTGGCCGACGTGATGCGGCTGCTCAAGGTTCCCCCCGAGCTCGAGACGCTCACCGTCGTCAACGGTCGCGACGCTTCCCCGGAGCAGACTTTGGCCGAGGGCGATATCCTGTCGGTGTTCCCGCCGCTGGCGGGCGGTCGCTAGCCCGCGCTCGCGTCGCCACCGCAGTACCGGAGGAGAACCGCATGCCCACTGTAAGACTCCGCGACAGCTCCGAGTATCCCGAGCCGGCTCGAAAGCTCTTCGAGCTGACTCAGAGCTGGTTCAACTACGAATTCACCCAGCCGCCCGCCATGAGCCGCGTCATGGCCTGGGATCTTGAATTCGGCGCGCCGCACGGGCGCGCGATGCGCCGGGCCATGACAGCCGGCGACTTCACCCGCGCCGAAAAGGAGATGGTCGCCGCCGTCGTCAGCGGCGTCAACGCCTGCGCCTACTGAGTCCACGCCCACACTGCAGCCGGGAAGCTGCAGGGGATGGCGGACGACGCCTTCTGGTACGAGGCCGCCCAGGTCGTCGGCGTGACCAACGCCCTCAACGTCGTCGCCGATGGGCTTGCAGCGGCGCCGGGAGGGCAGCCGGCCGTGGTGCCGGTGGACGAGACGGCGCCGCCCGAGGAAGCCCGCGAGCTCTTCGCCGGGATCCGGGTGTTTTACGCCAGCCGCGAGGTACCGTTACCCTTCCGTTTCATGGCCCACGACCCGCGCTATGCGGCCGAGGTCTGGGCCGCGACGGTGCGTGCCTTCTCGGACAACCGCCTCTCCCGCCGGCTCAAGGAGGCCCTGGCCTTCGCCGTGTCGCTCACGTGCCGTTCGCCCTGGGGGACGGCCTTCCACTTGGGGGAGATGCGGCGGCTCGGCGTGGGGTCCCGAGGCGTGATGGAGATCCTGGGCGTCAGCCAGATGTTTTCCAGCTACACCAAGATCGCCGACACGCTCCAGCTCGAGCCGGATATGGCCGATCTCGCTCCCGTGGACCGCTCGCCCGCGCCCGGAGGCGTCGCGCGCCCCGACCCGGGCCAGGAGCATCAGGTCAAGGGAAGCTCCCGCGCGAAGATCTCGAACGCCGACCGCCGCGTCCCCTCGAGTGCCTCGCGGATCTCGCCCTCTCCCCGTCCTGCGCCACCAGCCAGAAGGGCTTCGAAGAAACCCGTATAGAAGTAATCGGGGTACACCGTCACCGTCACCCGCAGCCGGAGGCCGCTGAGATCGAGCCGGCGCGTGTAGCGGAGCGTGAACCGCCCGCCGGGGGGAATTCGCGTGTCCGCGATCTCGCGGGAGAGATCGAGCGGCACCTCGCGGCCGATCGCACGCTCCTCGGCGCTACCGGGGACGGCCGTGCCCGCCACGTCCAGGAGCAGCGCGCGCACCACCACGCGCGGGGTGACGTAGGTCGGAAAGTAGTGCCCCACCTTCACGCTGGTGATGGTGAGCGTCGCCCGAAGCGTTTGTCCCGGGCGGTACCGCGTACGCTCGGTCGCGAGCCCGATCCGGAGTCCGCTCTTGACCATGTCGGGGTCATGGATCCCGCGCCAGCGATGCCGCCGGTCCGGCATGTGGCAGTCCTGGCACTGAACTCCCTGACGCGCCGCGGGGCTGGCGCGCCACTCCTCGTAGGTGTTCTCGAGCAGCTTGCCGTTCAGCCTGGGTCCACCAGGCTCGAACTGATGGCAGCTCGAGCAGAACTCCGAGCGCAGGTAGGCCGCACTATGGGTCGCGCCACCGTGCGGCGGGCGCGTGCCCGGGGCCGCGGCGGGAGAGCCCCGACGCGGCGGTGGTCCGAAGTGGCGGTGGCCGCGGACATGGCAGGCGGCGCAGACGATCCCCTGGTGGCGCAGGGAGGCATCAAACGCCGGATTCGGCGCGGGACCATCGGCTCCGCGAAGCTCCGGCGACTGCTCCGCCAGGGGCGCATGACAGGCCGGGCACGAGCGGGCGGCCGCGGGATCGCTCCGCGTCATCTCCACCAGCTGTCCGGCGATGCCCGGCCCCATGCTCCGCGAATGGATGCTCGCCTGCCAGTCCGCGTATTGCAGCGGGTGGCAGCTGCCGCAGCTGGCAGGAGCCAGCGACCGCTCGAGCGGGGTGAAGGCCTCGGGAGCCTCGCCTTGGGGCGGGATCGGCCGGCGCCAGTGGCGCTGGAGGAAGTCCCGCTCGGCAGCGGACAGGCCCGATGGCCGCTGCGTCTGGCCGAATGCCGGCGCGACAATTGAGCCAAGGAGACCGACCCCCAGCACGAGGGCGCCGAGCGTCTTCATGGCTGCGGAGGGTAGCACGCTCCGGCTGCAGCCTATTCGCGACGCGCCGCGGGGCACCGCCGCCGGGTTGACAAATCAAGAAATCTTGATATGATCCGGCCATGGCGACTCAGTCAGCGGCCGACCTCTTGCACGCGGCGCGCTGCTTCCATGCCCTGGCCGACGAGACCCGGCTCCGGATCGTCGGGCGGCTGCGCGCGGGTGAGGAGTGCGTGTGCAATCTCACCGACGTGCTCGACACGGGGCAATCGCGGCTGTCCTTCCATCTCAAGACCCTGAAGGACGCCGGGCTGGTGCGGGACCGGAGGCAGGGACGCTGGATCTACTACTCGCTGGATCCCGAGGCGCTCGATGAGCTGGAGCGGGTCGTCGCCGCCCTCAAGCAGCGACGGGGCGGCCTGGGGATCGCGGCACGGAGGGCATGATGGCGGACGAGGACATCAAAGCGATCGTCAAGGACAAGTACGGAAAAGCGGCACTCCGGGTGACCAGCCAGGGCAGCGGCTGCTGCGGCTCGACCTCCTCGCGGGGGGAGTGCGACCCGATCACTTCCAACCTCTACGCCGAGGGTGAGATCAAGGACCTGCCCGCCGAGGCCGCCGCGGCCTCGCTCGGGTGCGGCAACCCGACGGCCCTCGCCCAGCTCCGCCCGGGTGAGGTCGTGCTCGATCTGGGATCGGGCGGCGGCATCGACGTCCTACTGTCCGCGCGGCGCGTGGGGCCGACCGGCAAGGCCTACGGGCTGGACATGACCGACGAGATGCTGGCCCTGGCCCGGGAGAACCAGCGGAAGGCCGGCCTCGACAACGTCGAATTCCTCAAAGGCGAGATCGAGCATGTGCCGCTTCCGGATAACTCCGTCGACGTGATCATCTCCAACTGTGTGATCAACCTCTCCGCCGACAAAGACCGGGTGCTAGCCGAGGCCTTCCGGGTGCTGAAACCAGGCGGCCGCTTCGCCGTCTCGGACGTCGTCGTGCGTGGCGAGGTGCCCTCGGCGATCCGGCGCAGCGTCGAGCTCTGGATCGGCTGCGTGGCCGGGGCGCTGGAGGAGGAGGAGTACCGGGCCAAGCTGGCCAAGGCCGGCTTCGAATCCATCGAGGTGGAGCCGACCCGGATCTACCGGATGGAGGACGCGCGCGAGTTCCTCGCCGGGTCGGGCATCGACGCGGAGGCCATCGCGCCCGAAGTGGACGGCAAGTTCATGAGCGCGTTCGTCCGCGCCCTCAAGCCGGCGCAGGCCTGAGGGCGGCGACGCCGGGCGTCAGCGCCCGCCGGTCAGCGGCTGGGCGCTGCCGCGCCCTCCCGCTCCGGGGTCCGGCCGATCATGGGCACCTGGGTCAGGGCATTGATTGCCAGGGTGATGTGCTCCACGCAGGCCAGGCAGTAGAAGTCCAGCTCGAGCCTACCTCGGGTGCGCAGGTATTCCGTCGGCTGGCCGCAGCGGGCGTGATAGATGGTTCCGTCGGAGCCGATGTACACGGTCCTGACCGGTGGTGGGGGGGCCTGGGCGTCCGACGAATGCACTGAGCGCCGGCGGCCGCTGCCCCGACGTGGCCGGGCTGGGCTGATCGGGATCGTCAGCATCGTGTGACCTCCCCCGGGGACCACCAAGGCCCCGGAAATCGAGCCTAATAAGGGGCTTCTCCTCCGTCTCTGCAACGTTGGCTAAGCAAGATGCGTTCCAGGGCCCGCGGGTTCGCCTCGCAAGGGGCATCCCAGGAATCGGGGGCGGGATGGTAAACTCACAACGCTGTCGTGAAGCGTAGTTAGCCCTCGGAAGCGTCTAGGATCCCGGTGGGCCTCCCGGACTTCAAATCCGGCGTCCGGCTCTAGACAAGTCGGAGGTGGGTTCGACTCCCACACGCTTCCGCCACTACGGTGTCAGGAGAGCGACCGCATGGCGAAGGAAAAGAAGGAGCGGATCGAGAAACCGAGGCGCGTCAGCCGGACGGCGCGGCGCCGGCAGCAATGGCTCATCGGCGGGGCGGTGGCCGTCGTGACGGCCGTCGTAGTGGGGTACTTCGCCTACCGCGCGGTGGCGGATCTGCCCGGGGTCTCGTATCCAGATCAGGGCAACGCGCATATCCAGGCGCTCAGCGAGCCCCATGCCCCGTACAACTCCGATCCCCCGACCTCCGGGCCGCACCTCCCCTATCTGGCCCCCTGGGGTGTCCACACCGAACCCATCACCAAGGAGCTGCAGATCCACAACCTCGAAGACGGCGGCGTGGTCGTTCAATACAACTGCCCGACGCTGTGCCCGGACCTCGTGGACAAGCTCAAGGCCATCGTCCAGCGCTACGAGCGGCAGGTCGTCCTGGCGCCGTATCCCGGAATGAAGACGCGCATCGCGCTGACGGCGTGGACCCGATTGGACGCCTTCGACGATTTCGATGAAGCGCGGATCGTGAAGTTCATCCGCGCCTACCGGGGCATCGACCATCACCGGGGGTAGAATGGGCGCCATGACGCCGCGGCTGGGCATCTGCGTCCTCCTGGTGGTCCTCGCCGCCGGCGCGACGGCCCTCGGCGGCTGCTCGCGGCCCTTCGTCTCGCCGATCCCACCGCCACCCTACCGCGACGAGGCGCCGGCGTCCTACGATGCCACCTGGCGGGCGCTGATCCGGGCGCTCGCCATGGAGAACGTGCCGCTGCGGACCGTGGCCAAGGACTCGGGCGTGATCGCCTCGGATGATTTCGTCTCTCCGATCGGCGTCTACGCCGATTGCGGCCGCCTGGGCGACGTGCCCATCGAGGGCGAAGCGCTCGTGGCCTTCACCCTGTTCGTCCAGCCGAGCCGGAATGTCACCGAGGTCCAGGTCAATGCCAAGATGCAGACCCACGCCTACCGCCGTGGGAGCTCCGGCAGCCTCAAGACGGACCGGGTCTTTCAGTGCGTGTCCACCGGTCGCTGGGAGGCCAACCTGCTGGACAGCGTCCGGCGGCTGGTCAGGCCCTAGGAGGCTCCCGATGGGCGCCCGGCTGCCCGAGTTGATCCGCCGCGCGCGGCGGCTGGCACGCGAGCGCGACCGCCTGGTCCAGGACCTGGCGCGGGAGTGGTCGAGCGCGCTCCGCGGCCAGGGATTCTCGCCACGCGACCTGGACGAACTCTGGGCGGGCCTCACCGAAGAGGCCGTGCGCCGCCTGCTGCGGACGACCGACCTGCGGGCCGGCTCGGAAGCGATCCGCCGTGAGGCCGGCGAAGTGATTGCCCGTGTCAAGGAGCGCGTGGAGACCGAGCTTGCCGCGGGCGGCTAAGGGCGAGGGGAGCGCGGTGCTGCAGGCGGCGCTGCGGGCGCTGCCCTCGGTGGACGCCTTGCTGGGCGCGCTCGCAGCCGATCCGGCGCTGCGCGGCATCCCCCGCCGGCGGCTGGCCGATACCGTGCGCGAGGTGCTGGCCGGCGAGCGCCGGCGATTGCTCGAGAGCGGCGGCGCCCCCCAGGCCGACGCCCAGGCCCTGGGCCGGCGCGTCGTGACCCAGCTCACCCAGAGGGGTGTCTTCTCGCTCACCCCGGTCATCAATGCCACCGGTGTGGTGCTCCACACCAACCTGGGCCGGGCCCTGCTCTCCTCGTTGGCCCAGGAGCGGCTGCTCCGGGCCGCGGCCGGCTACACCAATCTCGAGTTGGACCTGGCGCGCAAGGAGCGCGGCTCGCGCTACGCCCACATGGAAGGGCTCCTGCGCCGGCTGACGGGCGCGCCGGCCTCGCTCGTCGTCAACAACAACGCCGCCGCCGTCCTGCTGGCGCTGGAGAGCCTGGCGCGCGGCAAGGAGGTCATCGTCTCGCGCGGTGAGCTGATCGAGATCGGCGGCGAGTTCCGGATTCCCGATATCATGCGGCGCTCGGGCGCGGTGCTGCGCGAGGTCGGAACGACCAACCGCACCCATCTCAAGGATTACGCCAATGCCCTCGGCCCGGAGACCGCGCTGATCCTCAAGGTCCACACCTCGAATTACCGCGTCGTGGGCTTTACGGCGGCCGTTTCATCGAGAGAGCTGGTGGAGCTCGGCCGCGCCCGCGAAGTGCCGGTGATGGAGGACCTGGGATCGGGCTGCTTCGTGGACCTCACGCGCTACGGCTTTCCTCACGAGCCGACGGTGCCCGAGGTGGTCGCGGCGGGGGTCGATCTCGTGTCGTTCTCCGGAGACAAGCTGCTGGGCGGCCCGCAGTCCGGCATCCTCGTCGGCCGCGCCGACCTGATCGACCGGCTGGCCCACAATCCGCTCAACCGCGCGCTTCGCATCGACAAGTTCACCGTGGCCGCGCTCGAGGCCACCCTGTACGCCTACGAGGCCGGCAATGCGATCGAGACGATCCCGACGCTGCGCATGCTGACCGAGCCGGTCGGCGCCATCCGGCGGCGCGCGCGACGGCTGCTCCGGCTCGTGCCCGCCGAAGCCCAGCGCGCGCTCGGTGCCGAGGTCGTCGACGCCAGCTCCCAGGTGGGTGGCGGGGCCCTGCCGACGGTGGAGCTGCCGACGGCGGCGCTGGCCCTCGGCACCGCCGCGCGGCCGGCCGTGGAGCTCGACGCGCGCCTGCGGGCCAGCCAGCCCTCGGCGCTGGGTCGGTTGCTGGACGACCGCCTGCTGCTCGATTGCCGCACCGTCCTGCCCGGCGACGTCGCAACGCTCGCTCAGCTCATCGCCGCCCTCTGACATGATCCGGGTGACTCGGCGGTTGGGGGAGTGCGGGGGCCATGTCGGGGCCCCCGTTGAAACGCCATGGCGCGTGAGATGGTGAGGCGCAATGAGAGGGGTAAGCGTGCCCGTCGAGGGCACGCAGGCGCGAGTGGGGGGAGTGCGGGGGCCATGTCGGGGCCCCCGCAGCTGAACGATGGGTGAGGCCCGTGTCCCCGCCAAGCATATAGTGGTCGGGACCGCGGGGCATATCGACCACGGCAAGACCTCGCTCGTCAAAGCGCTGACCGGCATCGATACCGACCGGCTGCCCGAGGAGAAAGCCCGCGGCATCACCATCGACCTGGGCTTCGCGTTTCTGGAAGAGCCGGGCGATCTCGTCATCGAGATCGTGGATGTGCCGGGCCACGAGCGCTTCGTCAAGAACATGCTGGCGGGCGTGGGCGGGATCGACCTGGCCCTGCTGGTGGTCGCCGCCGACGAGGGCGTCATGCCCCAGACGCGGGAGCATCTGGCCATCTGCCAGCTGCTCCGCATCAAGTCGGGGATGGTGGCGCTCACCAAGAGCGACCTGGCGGAGCCGGACTGGGTCGAGCTCGTGCGCGACGATGTGGCCAACCTGGTGCGGGGTACCTTTCTCGCCGGCTGCCCCATCGTGCCGGTCTCGGTGAAGACCGGCGCGGGACTGGTGGAGCTGCGCCAGGCATTGGCCGAGCTGGCCCGCCAGGTGCCCGCCAAGGCGGCCGACCAGACGGCGCGCCTGCCGATCGATCGGGTCTTCACCGTCAAGGGGTTCGGCACCGTGATAACCGGCACGCTGACCGCCGGCGCCTTCGCCGTGGACGACAAGGTCGAGGTCTTCCCGCGCGGGGTGCAATCGAAGATCCGGGGCTTGCAGGTCCACGGCAAGGCCGTCGAGCGCTCGGCGGCCGGCCAGCGGACGGCGGTGAATCTCCAGGGGGTCGAGCGCGCCGCCATCGAGCGCGGCGACGTGGTGGCACCGCCGGGCACCCTGGTGCCGAGCCTGCTCGCCGACGCGACCCTCGAGCTGCTCGCCGACGCTCCACGGCCGCTCAAGGCGCGCGACCGCGTGCGCTTCCACGTGGGCACCCAGGAGGTCATGGCCCGCGTGCTGCTCGTGGACCGCGCCGAGCTCGAGCCGGGCCAGAGGTCCTACGGCCGGTTCCGGCTCGAGGCCCCCGTGGTGGCGCGGCCCGGCGATCGGTTCGTCATTCGCTCGTATTCACCCATCGTCACGATCGGAGGCGGAACGCTCCTGGACATCGCGCCCCCGCGCTTCAAGCGCAAGGCGCCGGCCTTGCTGGCGCACTTGGCCCTGCTCGAACAGGGCACGCCGGCTCAGGTGCTCGAGGAGCACCTCAGGCAGGCGGGGCCGGCCGGCGCCCGAGCCTCCGACCTCCGCGCGCGCACCGCCTTCGGCCCCGAGCGGCTGAAGAGTCTGCTCGACGAGCTGGCCCAGAGCGGTGCGATCGTCGCGGTGGACCGTGAGTGGTACCTCCACCGCGAGGCCAATGACCGGCTGCGCTCCCAGACGCTCGCGCTGCTGGAGGCCTTCCATGCCGAGAACCCGCTGCGGGGCGGCATCTCGCGCGAGGAGCTGCGCAGCCGCGCGGGCCACGCCCAGGAGCGGGTCTTCGCCCAGCTGCTGGTGAGCCTCGAGGCCGAAGGCCTGGTCAAGAGCGAGAAGGACCAGGTGCGCCTGGCCTCCCACGTGATCCGGCTCAGCCCGGAGCAGGAGCGGATCGTCAAGGGATTGGAGTCCGATTTTCTCAAGGCGGGCGCCGCCCCGCCGAGCCCGGAGGAAGCCCTGGCGCGGCTCGGGGTGCAGGGAACCGAGAAGCACGAGCTCTTCCAGCTCCTGGTGTCCGACCGGCGGCTGCTCCGGGTGAAGGAGTCGCTTTACTTTCACGCCGAGGCCTTGCGCGCGATCCAGGAGAAGGTGGTCGCGCACCTGCGCGAGAAGAAGGAGATCGGCCCGGGCGATGTCAAGGATCTGCTCGGCGTCAGCCGCAAGTACGCCATTCCGTTGATGGAGTACTTCGACGCCCAGCGGGTGACGGTCCGCCAGGGCGAGCGGCGCGTCCTGCGCGGCGGCCACTAGGCGCCCTGCCCGCCGGTCCAGCGCGCCGCCATCCGGCCGGGGCGGCGTTGACAAGCCTCAGGCGCCCGCGTAGTGTAAGGACGCCCCAGCAAAGGAAAGGAGTCCCGCCATGTTCGGTCTGGGATATCAGGAACTGCTGCTGATTCTCGTCATCGTGCTGATCTTGTTCGGTGCCCAGCGTCTGCCGGATCTCGCTCGCTCCCTCGGCTCCAGCGTCAAGGAGTTCAAGAAGGGCATCAACGAGGCCGCGAAGGACGAGTCGACGTCGGCCGCCAAGAAGGACGACGAGAAGAAGTCCTAACCCCCCGCTCCATTCCATTTCGCAGCGCCCGGGTTCCCATGCCTCCCGAACGCTACGCGGTCGGCATCGACCTGGGCGGCAGCAAGCTTCGCGCCGGCCTGCTCTCCCAGAAGGGACAATTGGCAGGACGTCTCGAGATTCAGACGGAAGCCTGGAAAGGTCCCGCCGGTGTCCTGGCCAACCTCAAAGGGCTCGTCACCCGGCTGCTGGACTCCACCGACCGCTCGCGTGTGGCCGGCATCGGCATCGCCGCCGCGGGCCAGATTCATCCCAAGACCCATGCCGTCGTCTACGCGCCGAACCTCGAGTGGCGCGACGTGCCGCTGCGCGAGGAGATCGAGTCGGCGTTCGGCCTGCCCACCTATGTCGAGAACGATGTCCGCGCCGCGGCCTGGGGGGAGTACCGCTTCGGGGTTGGGCGGGGAGCCCAGAGCCTCATCGCCGTCTTCGTGGGGACCGGCGTAGGCTCGGGCGCGGTCGTCGACGGCGTGCTGCTGCACGGCTTCACCAATGTCGCGGGAGAGGTCGGGCACAGTCAGGTCGTCCCGGACGGTCTGCCGTGCACCTGCGGTCAGCGCGGCTGCGTCGAAGCCTACGCGTCGGGGCGGGGCTTCGTCCGCCGGCTGGAAGCCGCGCTGGGCGCCGGCGTGGGGACGTCGCTGGCTGAGGAGACGGGTGGCGAGGCCGGGCGGCTGACGGCCGCGCTCGTCGCCCGCGAGGCCGCGCGCGGTGATGCCTTCGCGGGCCAGATCTGGAGCGAGGCCGTGCAGTATCTCGGCATGGCCCTGGCCAACTACGTGACCCTGCTCAACCCCGAGCTGCTCGTGCTCGGTGGGGGCGTGATGATCACGGTGCCCGAGTTGGCCGACGCGCTGGCCGAGCGCGTGCGCGCCTCGACGACGGTCATGGCGCGCAGCGTGCGTGTCGAACGGGCGGCGCTGGGCGATTCGGCCGGCATCTTCGGGGCGGCTGATCGCGTGTGGGTGAGCGCGTGAGGGCGGGCCGCTGGCGGCAGGCCCTCATGGCCCGCGGGGCGTCGGCGGCCGCGTGGCTGTCCCGCCATGCCGACGCGGTCCTGGCCGTGGGGCTCGGCGCCCTGACCCTCGTGTCGCGCTGGCCCTACCGGGCCCGCATGCTCTACAACTGGGACGCAGTCCAGTTCGCCCTGGCGCTGCACGAGTTCGACATCGCCAAGCACCAGCCGCATCCGCCCGGATATCTGTTCTACGTCGGCCTGGGGCGTCTGCTGAATGTCCTGCTGCGCGATCCCACCTTGGTCTACGTCGCGCTGGCCATGCTCTTCAGCGCCGGGACGACGGTCATCGTCTATGGGCTGGCCAAGCGCCTGTACGACCGGTGCACGGCGCTCGCCGCCGCCGCGCTGCTCGCCGTGAGCCCGCTCTTCTGGTTCTACGGCTCCGTCGGACTGACCTATGCCGGCGAGGCCTTCGGGGCCTCCGTCGTCGCCTGGTTCGCCTACGGCGCCCTCACCGGCAGCCCGCGCCATCTCTACTGGAGCGCGCTGGCCCTCGGGCTGGTGGGCGGGATGCGCCAGTCGGTGCTCGTGCTTCTCTTCCCCCTCTGGCTCGGCTGCGCGGTGATGGGCGTCCGCTCCATCCGCCGGCTGGCGGCGGCGGCTGGCGTGCTCGTCGCCGCCGTGCTGTCCTGGCTTCTGCCGATGCTCTGGCTGTCCGGTGGCCTCGATGCCTACCTGGCCGCCTCGACCCAGCTGTACTCGTCGGTCGTGCTGCGCACCTCCGTGCTGGAAGCCTCGCCCGACATCATCTTCGCTCAGACGCGCTACCTGCTCGAGTCGGTGGTGGTCGGGCTGGGCCCGCTCGCCCTGGCGCTGCTCGCGCTTCCCTTCTCGATTCGCCGGGCCGGCTGGCGGCAGCGCGAGTGGTTCCTGCTCGCGTGGATCGCGCCGCCGGTCGCCTTCTACGTCCTGGTCCACTTCGGCCAGGCGGGCTACGTGCTGACCTTCCTGCCGGCCCTCGTGATCCTGCTGGCGGGCGCGCTCGTCGAGGCGATCTCCGCCGGCTCGGAGCGGCTGCGCCGGCCCAACTGGCGCTGGGCGCTCACGACGGCCGCCCTCGGGCCGCTCGTGCTGATCAGCACCGGATTTTTCGTCAATGCCCGGCCCATTCAGCGCGAGTTCAACAACCGTGCGGGTGACGCCTGGGTCTGGCGGGCCAAGGACGAGCTGCACGACTGGATCCTCAGCCGCACCGCGGCCGCGCTCCGCGAGCACGAGGCGGTGATCCGCACCTACGTCGAGACGATCCGCGCCGTCTACGATCCGACGGACACGGTGCTCGTCACCGAGGTCGGCAACCCGCGCTCCTACCCCTGGCTGCGGCACGCGATGTACTACCTGCCCGAGTACGCGATCTATCAGGTGCAGCTGGGCGATCTGCCGCGTGGCTACTACGCGCCGCAATCCTCGGCCACGATGATCCTCACGCCCGGCTCGCTCATCGCGCTGCCGCGCCGGATGCGCCAGCTGGTCTGGTTCGTCGACCACTGGGACCCGATCGAGCCCCGCCCCCGGGACTTGAGAGAGATCCAGCTGCCGTACGGGCGCTACCTCTACGTCTTGCCGCTCGGCGGGAAGCGCGTGGAGTACGCCGGCTACAACTTCGTCCGCGATCGGCGGTGAACCCGCGTCCGGCGGCCGGCGCCGTCTGGATTTCGGCTGCCCTCACCCTGGCCCTGGGCGTCTTCGTCCTCCGCGAGCGGCAGATCGCGGGGCCGGTGGGGCTCAGCGGCTTTCCGCTCGACGATCCCTGGATTCACTTCCAGTTCGCCCGGAACCTGGCCGAAGGGCACGGCTTCGCCTACAACCCGGGCGTGCCGGTGGCGGGCTCGACGGCGCCGCTCTGGACCGTGCTGCTCGCGGCTGCCTTCGCGCTCTTCGGCAGCCACCCGGCGCTCGCCAAGGGAATCGGCATCGCCGCGGCGCTCGGCACGGCGCTGCTGGCGCGCCGATTGGGCAGCCGCTGGACCGGTGACCCCATGCTCGGCGCCCTGGCCGGGATCCTCACGGCGCTTGCCGCGCCGCTGGTCTGGGGGGCGCTGTCGGGAATGGAAGTCTCGCTGGCGGCGTTGCTCGTCACCGCGGCTCTCCTGGCGCACACCGCCCAGCGGGAATGGACGGCCGCGCTGCTGCTGGGGCTGGCGACGCTGGCACGGCCCGAGGCCGTCCTGCTGGTTCCGCTGCTCTGGCTCGCGCGCCCGCTGACGCTCCGTCGCACCGCCATCATCTTCGGAGTGGTCGCCGCCGTGCTGGCGCCGGCGGTGGCGTTCAACCTCGTCACCGCCGGGGCGCCCTGGCCCGCGACCGCGTCGGCCAAGATCGAAGGCGGCCTGGTCGGCCTGCTCAGGGGCATGCGTGAGCCCGTGGCCAGCACGCTCATACGGCGGCCCTGGCAATTCGAGGTCGAATGGGCCGAGACCCTGTGGCGGGCCAATATGCTGCTCCCGTTGCTGCTCGTTCCGGGCCTCTGGGTGCTCGCGCGCCGGCTCGGTCGCGCGGCTCTGCCCGCGGCAGTCCTCCTGCTGCAGCCCGTGGGGATGGCGCTGCTGGCCCCCTATCGCGGTCCGGCCTTCCAGGAGGGCCGCTACGCCAGCCAGCTGCTGCCCCTGGCCATCGTCGTCGCCACGATGGCGCTCATCCCGCTGGGTGCCAGCTCGTGGCCACGGAGGCTGGCAGCAGCGGCGCTCATCGTCGCTGGGCTCGCCGCGCTGCCCGCCGCGGCGGAGCGCTACGGATGGGCCGTGCAGAATATCGAGGCCATGCAGGTGCGGCTGGGACGGTGGGCTGCCCTGCACACCCCGCGCGATGCGCGCCTCGGGCTCAACGACGTGGGCGCCATCGCCTATATCTCGCGGCGCGAAGTCCTGGATCTCATGGGGCTCGTCACCCCCGCCATCATTCCGTATCGGCGCGACGGCGAGTCGGGCGTGCTCCGCTATCTCGAGCGCACCTGCCCCGACTATCTCGTCATCTTTCCGGCCTGGTTTCCCGAGCTCTCGGCCCGGGCCGACCGGTTCACTCCGATCTATCGCCTTCGCCTCGAGCACAACACGGTCGCCGGAGCCGATGAGATGGTGGTGTACGAGACGGCATGGAACCGCTGGCGCCCCGCCCCCCGTCCGTGCCCTGGGCAGGAGGGCCGCTGAGGGCCTTCCAAAGCCCTTTCGGGACGCCTGTGCTCCTTCGTATAATCAAAGGTCAATACTCAGGGGGCGGCTCGAGCCCCTGGGAAGGGTAGAGCAACCGGACCATGAGCCAGCAGGGAGTGGCCGCGCTCGTCGTCGTCGCCATGCTCGGCTTCGGCGTCCTCGCCGAGCCTCGAAGCGCGTCTGCCCAGATGTATCGGTGGACCGACGACAGCGGAGAGACCCATTTCACCGAGGGTCTCGAGAGCGTTCCGCCCCGGTTTCGACCCCGCGCAGTCCTGATGGGCGACACCGCGCAGCCCGCCTCCGCTCCCCCCGCGGTCCAGCCGACAACCAAGGGGCTCAAAGCGCCGGCGGGAGGGGCGCGAATCGAATTCACTCCCGGCAAGAAAATCGTGGTCGAGGCGCGTATCAACGGCCGCGGTTCCGCACGGCTCATCCTCGACACCGGCGCCGACGGCACCCTGATCAATCCGGTGGTACTCAACGCGCTGGGGGTCAGCTATCGAAATGCCCGGCCCGGCCGAGGCAGGGGTATCGGCGGGACGGTCCACGCATACTTCGTGCGCGTGGAGACGATCGAGATCGGGGAGGCGAGGTTCGGCCCCCTGATGGTGATGTCCCATGACATCGGCTGGGGAGTCGAATACGACGGGCTGCTCGGACGCGATTTTCTCAACAACTTCGCGGTCAGCATCGACAGTGGTGCGGGGGTCGTGATCCTGAGTCCGAAGGGTACCCGGTAAGAGGAGGAGGAGACCGGAGATGAGGCCGAGAAGGCTCCTGTCGCTCGTCACGCTCGTTGCCGTCTTGCTGACCGCGCCGCTCGCCGCCTGGGCGCAGATCTACCGCTGGACCGATGACCAAGGGCAGACGCATTACAGCAACGGCATCGAGAGCATTCCGTCGCGCTACCGCAGCACGGCCGTCCCGGTCGGCTACAA
>DASSSH010000291.1:0-15445 GCA_035708525.1 Candidatus Methylomirabilota bacterium | reverse complement strand
AGCGGGGAGCGCAACGCGGCGCGTTGACTCCTGCGCCCCGGCTGGGGTATAAACACGCGTCGGGCCCGCGGCCGTACAGCCGTTCCGCCCCATCCAATCTGAGCGTTGAGGAGATTCTCATGAACCGATTTGGCAGTACGGGCCGGCGCGCGCTCGTCGTGCTCGTCCCGGCGCTCGTCCTCCTGAGCCTCTTCTTCGTCGCCCTGGCGCCCGCGGCCTCCGCCCAGAGCCCCGCCCCCGCCGGCGCCCCGGCGGCCGCGGTGACGGCCGCCCCGCCCAGCCATCAGGGCGGTGGCGAGGCCAACCTCAGGATTCCCGACCTCTCGCAGGTGACGTTCGCCGGCATGACCGGCCGGATCCTGCTCCAGTGGGGTCTGCTCGTCTGCGTGCTCGGCCTCGCCTTCGGGATGGTCTTCTTCAACCAGCTCAAGGGTCTGCCCGTGCATCAGTCCATGCGGGAGATCTCGGAGCTGATCTACGAGACGTGCAAGACCTATCTGATCACGCAGGGCAAGTTCCTGGCGATCCTGTGGGTCTTCATCGCGATCATCGTGGTCGTCTACTTCGGGTTTCTGCAGCACTTCGCCGTCCCGCAGGTCGCCATCATCCTGTTCTTCAGCGTGGTGGGGATCGCCGGCAGTTACGGCGTGGCCTGGTTCGGCATGCGCATCAACACCTTCGCCAACTCGCGCACGGCCTTCGCCAGCCTCCGCGGTCAGGCCTTCCCCGTCTACGCGATTCCGCTCAAGGCGGGCATGAGCGTGGGGATGCTGCTGATCAGCGTGGAGCTGCTGATCATGCTCTGCATCCTGCTCTACGTCCCGGGGGACTACGCCGGGCCGTGCTTCATCGGCTTCGCCATCGGCGAGTCCCTCGGGGCCTCCGCGCTCCGTATCGCCGGCGGCATCTTCACCAAGATCGCCGACATTGGCTCGGACCTGATGAAGATCGTCTTCAAGATCAAGGAGGACGACGCCCGCAACCCGGGCGTCATCGCCGACTGCACGGGCGACAACGCGGGCGACTCGGTGGGGCCCAGCGCCGACGGGTTCGAGACCTACGGCGTGACCGGCGTCGCGCTGATCTCGTTCATCCTCCTCGCCGTGCCCAAAGAGATCGTCCAGGTGCAGCTCCTGGTCTGGATCTTCGTCATGCGCGTCATGATGATCGTGGCCAGCGGCGTGTCGTATCTCATCAACGATGCCGTGGCCCGCGGGCGGTACGGGACGGTCCCGCGGATGAATTTCGAGGCGCCCCTGACCAGCCTGGTCTGGATCACCTCGATCGTGTCGGTAGCCCTGACCTACCTGGTCTCGCGGTGGCTCATCCCGGACCTGGGCGACGGCACACTCTGGTGGAAGCTCGCGACGGTGATCACCTGCGGGACCCTGGCGGGCGCCATCATCCCCGAGCTGGTCAAGGTCTTCACCTCCACGGAGTCGGGACACGTTCGCGAGGTGGTGACCTCGGCGCGCGAGGGGGGAGCGTCGCTGGACATCCTGTCTGGCTTCGTGGCCGGTAACTTCGCGGCGTACTGGCTCGGCATCACCGTCGTGATCCTCATGGGCGTGGCGTATCTGGTGAGCACGGCGGGCCTCGGCGCCCTCATGGTGGCCCCCGCGGTGTTCGCCTTCGGCCTCGTGGCCTTCGGCTTCCTCGGCATGGGGCCGGTGACCATCGCCGTGGACTCCTACGGCCCCGTGACCGACAACGCGCAGTCCGTGTTCGAGCTCTCGGTGATCGAGACGATCCCCGGCATCAAGGGGCAGCTCAAGAAGGACCACGGCTTCGACGTCAACTTCGAGTCCGCCAAGCACATGCTCGAGGAAAACGACGGCGCTGGCAACACCTTCAAGGCCACGGCCAAGCCCGTGCTCATCGGCACGGCGGTCGTCGGCGCCACGACCATGATCTTCTCCATCATCGTGGTGCTGACCGCCGGGCTCACCCAGAACGTGGACAAGCTCTCGCTGCTCCACGCCCCCTTCCTGCTGGGCCTGATCACCGGCGGCGCCATGATCTACTGGTTCACCGGCGCCTCCACCCAGGCCGTCACCACCGGCGCCTACCGCGCGGTGGAGTTCATCAAGGCCAATATCCGGCTCGAGGGCGTCACCAAGGCCTCGGTGACCGACAGCAAGAAAGTCGTCGAGATCTGCACCCAGTACGCGCAGAAGGGCATGTTTAACATCTTCCTGGCCGTCTTCTTCGCCACGCTGGCCTTCGCCTTCTTGGAGGCCTACTTCTTCATCGGCTACCTCATCTCCATCGCGCTGTTCGGGCTCTACCAGGCCATCTTCATGGCCAACGCCGGCGGCGCCTGGGACAACGCCAAGAAGATCGTCGAGGTCGACCTCAAGGAGAAAGGCACGCCGCTCCACGCGGCGACGGTGGTGGGGGACACGGTGGGCGATCCCTTCAAGGACACCTCCTCGGTGGCCATGAACCCCATCATCAAGTTCACGACACTGTTCGGCCTGCTGGCCGTGGAGCTGGCCGTCTCGCTGGCCGCCGACCGCGGGACGACGTTCACCCGCGTGCTCTCGGCGGCCTTCTTCCTGTTGTCGGTGATCTTCGTCTGGCGCTCGTTCTACGCGATGCGCATCCAGGTCGAGGCGGCCGTGGCCGCCGAGCCCGCTCGCGGTCGCGCCCACTAGCGCGGCGCAATCCCCCTCGCGCGGCGGTCCGGGTCCCCCAACCCCGGCCGCCGCGTTGGCCCTTCGTGAGCGCCGTGCTAGCCTGAGGTGCGGTTACGCCGGGGTAGCTCAGTGGCAGAGCAACTGATTCGTAATCAGTAGGTCGCGGGTTCGACTCCCGCCCCCGGCTCCAGCCTCCCGCCTCGGCTGCTCGAGCGGGCACATCGCCCGGTCAGCCCCCGGTGATCGGGCAACCTTCCTTCGAAGCGCGAAACCTCGGTGGCGTATCTAAGTGATTTTCCGCCGTGATCTCTCTGGCACGCCTCCTGCCTGAGAGACGGCGCAGAGACGGTGAGCCGCCGAAGCCGCAACTGGCCGGAAGAGGAGGAGGAACCGGATATGGGGCTTGAAACCGCGATCGGATATCTGGTGGCACTCTCGGTGCCTCTCTGGCTGGTGCTCGAAGCGTTCATGAGCTGGGAGCAGTCGCCTCGGGAGCAGGAGAAGCCTGCCGAGGCGGGTTATCCTGGTACGTCGCCTGCGACCGACGCGGCGCCGGCCGCCCGCGCCAAGGCGGCGACGGCTCAGCAGTCGCGGATGGCTGCCTAGCGCCGCATTCGCTCGGACCAAGCTGGATCCTCGGTGGCTTGGCCCCGAACAGGGCGATCACCGCCGAGCGTCCTGTTGGCGATCCTCCAGCCGCCTCCATATCCACCATTCCTCCAAAAAATGTCGGATACCCTCGATTCCCTCCCCAGAGGGTGCTCGGGCTCGTGGTTGCCTAAGCGCTAAGTAACCGATCTACAAAGCCAGAAGCCCGTAGAGAACCTCGGCATCCGGCTTGCTTGGCTCTCCGCCAGGGGGAACGCGCGCCCTCATGGTCATCGAGCCGAAGAAGCAGGAGTTGCGACGGCACCCGCGACTGCGGGTCTCCTGGCCTGCGA
This sequence comes from Candidatus Methylomirabilota bacterium, assembly GCA_035708525.1. Classification (GTDB taxonomy): domain Bacteria; phylum Methylomirabilota; class Methylomirabilia; order Rokubacteriales; family CSP1-6; genus DASSSH01. The sequence continues at coordinate 11,865 of DASSSH010000291.1, read as the reverse complement.
TCGTGGAGGCTGGAAGCCGCCTGCTTCATGTCGAGACGGTGGACGTGAGCCCCTTCGGCGCCAAGGTGCGGCTCGACGAGCGGCTGGAGGAGGGAACCCTGGCCACGCTGCATCTGAGACCCCCAGATGGAAAGCCGCTGGACATCCAGGCCATCGTCTGGCGGACCGATGAGGATGGGCCGGCCTTCTTCTTCATCGAGCCGGTACCGACCGTCGTCGAGCAGCCGCAGTAGCCCCCGACCGACTCAGCCCAGAATCGCTGCGCTCCGAGCCCTGACCCGCTAGCGCGGGTCCGGCCGCCGGTACGCGGGGCGGGGTTGAAGGACCTCGCGGATCTTTCGGATCAGGAAGTCGGGCGTGAACGGCTTGGCGATGAATGGGACGTCGGTCTCGATGACGCCGTGCTGCCCCATGACCTCGGCCGTATAGGCCGACATGTAAACGACCTTGAGTTCGGGGCGTCCCGGGCGCAGCCGGTCCGCCAGCTCCTTGGCCCCCATGCCCGGCATCACCACGTCGGTCAGCAGGAGATGGATGGGGCCCGCATGCCCTGCTGCGATTCGCAGGGCTGCTTCCCCGCTCGTCGCATCGAGGATGCGATAGCCCTCGCCGGCGAGCACATCGCGCGCCAGGCCGAGCACCCAAGGATCGTCGTCGACGACGAGGATCGTCTCCACTAGATTCCTCTTCCCGCAGCCGTACCGTACCATGACCCTGGCCGGCGGCATGCCCTTCTCGTGCTCACCCCAGCCTCGAGGTCGCATGCTCCGGCCCGGCGCGGGTCGATCCCTGGGGCCGCAGCGCTTGTGTCCTTCCGCCGTCCCGGGTATCCTCGCTCGGCTGTGACCACGGGCCCGATGAGTTTTTCCGAGCTCTCAGAGCACGCCGAGGCGTTCGCGCGGCGGCACGTGCGGCACAACGTGCTCGCGCTGGGCGTCGACTTCGCGCTCTTCTTCGTCGGCCTGTCGTTCGCCTCGCAGCTGACCATCCTGCCTGCCTTCGCCGCGCACCTGGGCGCCCCCAACGTGGTCATCGGCGCGATTCCGGCACTGATGTCGACGGGCTGGCTGCTTCCATCGCTCTTCGCCGCCGGCCACACCGAGACCCTGCAGCGCAAGCTGCCGTTCGTCCTGCGCTATTCGATCTGGGAACGGCTGCCATTCCTCGGGCTCGCTGCCGCCGCGTTCATCCTGGCCGAGCGCGCGCCCGCGCTGACCCTCGCCGTGCTGCTGCTGATGCTGGTGGTGATCACGGCGGCCGGCGGCGCGCTGATGCCGGCGTGGATGGACATCGTCGGCCGCGCGGTCCCCGTCTCGGCCCGCGGCCGATTCTTCGCCTTCGCGACCGTGCTCGGCAATACCGGCGGAGTCTTCGGCAGCTTCGCCACCGCGTGGATCCTCGCCACGGCGGCGGCGCCGGCCAGCTATGGCTTCTGCTTCCTCGGCGCCTCCGTCTTCATGGCGCTCTCGTACGTGGCCCTGGCCCTGACGCGCGAGCCGCCGTCCACCTCGACCACGCCGGCGGTCCCGCTCACCGCCTACCTGCGGCGCGTCGCCGGCGTGCTCCGGCGCGACCGGAATTTGGCCTGGTTCCTCGTGGCGCGCGCGTGCGGATCGCTCGGGATGATGGCCGGCGGCTTCTACACGGTCTATTCGCTCAGGCGCTTTCAGGCCGCCGACTGGCAGGTCGGCGTGTTCACGACCCTGGTCTTGGTGGGGGAGATCGTCGGCACCCTCGTGCTGGGCTGGCTCGCCGACCGGGCCGGGCACCGGCTGGTCGTGATCATCGGCGCGGCGGCGGCGCTGGCGGGCAACCTGCTCGCCCTCGCGGCCCCGTCCCTCGACATCTTCCGCGCGGCCTTCGCGCTCCAGGGGCTGCAGCTGGCGGCCCTGCACGTCTCCGGGCTCAATATCCTGCTCGAGTTTGCCCCGTCGGTCGGGGCCCGGCCGACCTATGTCGGCCTGGGGAACACGCTGACGGCTCCGGTGGCCTTCGTCGCCCCGCTCGGTGCGGGACTGCTGGCCGACACGCTCGGCTTTCCGCCGGTCTTCCTCGCCTCGGCGCTGGGCGGCTTTGCCGCGCTGGCGGTCCTGCTCGGGTGCGTGCGGGATCCGCGCCATACCGCGGCGGCGGAGCCCTGACCCGATCGCGTGGCTGTGGTACCTTTTCGAGGCATGAGGCTGCCTGATCGCGGGCCGCTCGCGTACGTCCTGGCGACCACGGCCGCGGCCGGGATCGTGCTGTGGCTGGCCTCGGCCGCCGCCGCCCAGACGACGCGTGCCGACGAGATCGCGCGAGGCAAGTACATCTTCGGCGCCACGACCGGCTGCGGGTGTCATACCGCGAAGGATGGACCGCTCAACGCCGGCGGCTACAAGTTCGACATGTCGTTCGGCACCGTCTATACGCCCAATATCACTCCCGACCCCGAGACCGGGATCGGGAAGTGGACCGACGAGCAGCTCATCGCCGCGATCCGCGCCGGCCGCCGGCCCAACGGTGAGCGCCTGATTCCCATCCACCCCTACGCCTCGTTCAACGGCATGGCCGCCGCGGATCTCCGGGCGCTCGTCGCCTACCTTCGCTCGGTGCCGCCCGTCCGTCGGCCCAATACGCCCAACAAGATCACCGTGCCATTGTTCGAGAGCGTGCTGCTGCCGGCCTGGATCGCGACCTTCATGCAGCGCGAGACCCCGCCCGCGACGGCGCCGACCTCGGGCGTCGCGCGGGGCGAGTACCTCGTTCGGGCGGTGGGGCACTGCGGGGAGTGTCATACCCCGCGAACCATGAGCCAGGCGATGGACACCTCACGCTTCCTCGCCGGAAACCCGAAGGACAAAGGACCCGAGGGCGCCGAGGTGCCGAACATCACCCCGGACAAGGAGACGGGCATCGGGAAGTGGACCGAGGAGCAGATCGCGGAATTGCTCGGCACCGGGAACAAGCCCGACGGCGACACCGTCGCCGGGCTGATGGAGCGCGCCATCAAGGGCACGTCAGCCGGCTTCAAGGACCTGACCAAGGCCGACCGGCTGGCGATCGCGCGCTACCTGAAGACGATCCCGCCTATCAAGAACAAGATCGGCGAGTAACGCCGCCGGGGCAATTCGCGTCGCCATACTTCGTTCTCGGTCGTCGCCGGCGCCTCAACGTACAACCGCGTACGCCTCGGGCCGGCTCCTCCCTCGGGCCTCGTCTGGCTCGTGACTTGCCCCGGCGTAGTGTTGCTGCTTCTAGCTGGCGGGGACGGTGCGCCCCCGCGCCCACTCGCGGAGATCGGCCACCTCTTCCGCCCGGGTCACCGACAGCGGCTTGGTCTCCTTGAGCTCGTCGAGGATGTGCTCGGTGCCGAGGGTCACGCCGCGGGAGAAGGCGGTGTAGAGGGCCGAGACCACGGCCTGCTCGATCTCCGCGCCGCTGAAGCCCTCTGAGGCGGCCGCCAGCGCGTCCAGGTCGAACGCGGCGGGGTCCCGCTGGCGCCGGCGCAGGTGGACGGCGAAGATCTCGCGCCGCTCCTCCCGCGCCGGAAGGTCGATGAAGAAGATCTCGTCGAACCGGCCCTTGCGCGTGAGCTCCGGCGGCAGCGAGGCGATCCGATTGCAGGTGGCGACCACGAACACCGGCGCCTTGTGGTCCTGCAGCCAGCCCAACAGTCGGCCGAAGATGCGACCCGAGAGGCCGGCGTCGGACTCGGCGCTCAGACCCGAGCCGAGCGCTTTCTCGATCTCGTCCACCATCAGCACGCAGGGGGCCATGCGCTCGGCGGTGTCGAGGGCGCGATCCAGCGTCTTTTCCGACTCGCCCACGAACTTGTTGTAGAGGCGGCCGGCCTCGAGCTTGAGCAGCGGCAATCCCCACGCCCGAGCCACCGCCTTCGCCGCCAGGGTCTTGCCACAGCCCTGAACGCCCAGCAGCAGGATGCCCTTGGGCGGCGGGACCCCGAACTGGCGGGCCTCGGCGGTGAACGCGCGGGCGCGCTTGTCGAGCCAGGCCTTGAGGTGCGCGAGGCCGCCCACGTCGCCCAGTCCTTCCTCCGCGGGGAGATACTCGAGGACGCCATCCTTCGCCAGCAGCTCCTTCTTCACCGCGATGATCTCGTCGACATCCTTGCGGCTGAGGGCCATGTCGTTCAGCGAGGCGCGAGTGAGCGCGCGCTCGGCCTCGAACAGCGTCAACCCCTTGAGCGCGCCGGCAAGTCGGTCGAAGTCGTCGGGAGAGAGATCGAGCGCGATCTTCTGAGTGGCCGACAGCCGCTGGACGACATCGTGGGCCAAGGCCTTGAGCTCGTCTTCGGTGGGGAGATCCAGCCGGAAGACCGTGGTGAGGGTCGACAGCTCGTCGGGCAGGTCCACGCGTGGGGCCGCGAGCACAATGGCGCGTCGCTCCCGGGCGAAGTGGCGCGCCAGATCCTGGAGCTTGCGGACGACGGCCGGCTCGCGGAGCGAGCGGTGGAGATCCTCGAACAAGAAAATGCCCTCGCTCGGCATCGCCGCCAGGTTGCCGAGGGCCTTGAGCGGATCGCGGGTGTCGTAGATGCCGTCCGGCGCGCCCGCGCGCCGCAGGCCGCGGGACATCGTCCAGACGAACAGCGGCACGCCGAGTCGCGCCGCCACGCGCTCGAGGACCTGCTCCACGCGCTCCTCCTCGTACGTCTCGATGACGATGATGGGGTAGCGGGAGGTGATCAGGAGCTCGAGATTTCTCAGCGCGTCCATGGGTCCGTGCCGGCTACCACCATACCCCGCTGGGGTCGCTCCTCGCGAGTGAAAATCGCTTTGCGTGCTTGCGCTCATCCGCTACGATGGCCACAGCCTCAATGCCTGCTCGTCGCGCCATCCTCCGTGCCGTCGCGCTCGCGCTCCTCGGCGTCGTGATCGGCGCGGCGTATGTCGTGAGCGGGCTGACGCGGCCCATCAACTTCCACGACGAAGGCTTCCCGGTCTACGCCGCCCTCCGTGTGCTCGAGGGTGAGGTGCCGTACCGGGATTTCTGGACCATTCATCCACCCGGCCAGTGGTACACGCTGGCCGCGGTGTTCAAGGTCTTCGGTCTGTCACTTCTGGTCGAGCGGATCTGGGACGCCGTGATCCGCGTGACCTTCCTCGCCGTGCTCTGCGTGTTCGCGGCCCGGGTGACGTCTCCGCGCGCCGCGCTGGCGCCGGGAATCGTGATGCTCGTGTATCTGGGCGTCACGCCCTTTTACGCCTACATGATGTTCCCGGCGCTGCTGTGGAGCATGCTGAGCGGTCTGTGCCTGCTCGCCTATGCAGTCGCTCCGCGGCGGCGATGGCTCCTGGCGGCTGGCGCGTGCGTCGGGCTGACGGCGCTCTACCGCCACGACGTCGCTTTCTACGCGGCCGCCACCGGAATCGTGACGCTGGTGGCGCGGGCGGCCGTCGGGCGCGGCCGCGCGGCGGGCCTGGTCCGCCCGGTCGGGCCGTTCGTGGGCGGCATCGCGGCCGTGGTGGTGCCGGCAGCGGCCATCCTGGTCTCCATGGTGCCGGCCGCCACCCTGTGGCGCCTGCTCTTCGTGTATCCCTCGCGCCTCGTCGGCGGGGTGCGCTCCCTCCCGCTGCCGTCGCTGCTGGTCAATCCGTTGCTGGCCCTCCAGGGTGAGGAATACCTCAAAGCCTACCTGAGCCTGGTCTTCGAGGGCTGGATCCCTTTTTATTTCCCGCTTCTCACGTATGGTCTCGGCGGGGCGGTGAGCGTCGGGATCCTCGCCCGGGCGGCGCGCGGGGATGAACCGGGCGCGAGGGGCTGGGGCACGCTGTGGCTCACGCTGTTCGGAGCGCTGCTGTACGTGCAGGCGCTGAGCCGGGCCGACGCCATTCACCTGATGCCGACCTCGCTCGTCGCCATGGTGCTGCTCACCGCCGTGGCGTGGTGGGGCTGGCACGCCGTCAGCAGCCCGGCAATGCTGACGGCGCTCTGCCTGGCTCTGCCGCTGTTGTCGATCTCGATGTTCTGGATGCCGGCCATGGACTGGGTGGCGCGGACCTATCGCGGCTGGCCACCCAACTGCTCGCGGTCGCTTGAGCGCGCGCGCTGCATGCCGCTGCGGGCCGATGAGGCAGCGATCATTCAGCTCGTCCAGGGCCTCGTGCCGCCCGGGGAGCGCATCTTCGTCGGGCACGGACGGCACGACCGCATCTTTCTCACGGATGTCCTGTTCTACTTCGTCTCCGGACGCGACAGCGCGACGCGCTACTTCTCCCTGGAGCCGGGCGTCGCGACGACCGAGGCGGTGCAACAGGAGATCGTGCAGGAGCTGGCGCGGCATCGCGTGCGGATCATCGTGCTCTACTCCCCGCTGAATCCCTTCATCGAGCCCAATGAGAGCGGCCGCAGCAGCGGCGTGACGGTGCTCGACGACTACATCCGGTCCACCTATCGCAAGGGCTGGGTGTCCGGAGAGTACTCCGTCTGGGAGAAGATCTAGTGCCGTTCCAACTAACTTCGCCAGATTCACTCAGCTCTCGCCTCGCCGCTCCGCGGCTCAGCTCGAATTGCCACGTTCTCGGTCGTCGCCGATCCTCACGGACGATCCACTCAGCTCTCGCCTCGCGGCGGGCCGCTCAGCTCGAACTGCCACGTACGCTCCGGTCGGCTCCTCCCTCGGGCCTCGTCTGGCTCGTTATTTGGCCCGGCACATCGTGTTCCGCATGAGTCCCACTCCCAATTCGTTGGGAGTCCACTAGCCGGGCCGTCGCGGGCACCGGCTTCGCCGGCTCGCGTCACTGCGCCGGTAGCGTTTTTTGTCGGTCGGACGTCAAGGCTGGGCGTCAGGCTGTCGCGCCATCATTTCTCCAGTCAATCTTTTCCAGCAGATCCGCGCTGGCATAGATGTTGCCGTGAGTCCCCACGGGATGGCCCTGGCACTCCAGGGCCCGGCACTCCCGACCACTCAAGATCATGGATCACGACACCACACCGCCGCTGGCGCACACGGGCCGAGAGGTCAAGCGCAAGGCGCTGCTGGCCCTCATGCTCACCTCCTTCGTGCCGCTCCTGATTCTCGCCTATTCGCTGGGCGGCTACATCATGGCGATGCTGGACCCGGGCCGGACGCCGGGTCACCTCCTCGGCAGTCAGGTGCTGCTAGTGCTCGCCGGCCTGCTGACGGCGTGTGGCGGATTCGTGATCTGGGATATCGCCAGCTCGGTCGGGCGCGCCGCCGGGCGGGTCGGCGGGGCCAAAGGTCGGAGGGAAGCCCTGGTGGAGACGTCGACGGCGGCGGGCGCACTCATGAGCTCATTCACCCGGATGCTGACCACGGTCGAGCAGCAGGCAGAGGAGATCAATCTCTTCGCCCGGCGGCTGGACAGCGCCTACAAGGAGCTGGAATCCACCAATGCCCGGCTCAAGGAGTTCTCGTTCCGGGATGAAGTCACGCGGCTCTACAACCGCCGCTTCTTCTCGATCCGGCTGGAGGAAGAAGTGTCCCGCTATCGCCGGTTCAACCGGCCCGTCTCCGTCGCCCTGCTGGACCTGGACGCGTTCAAGCTGATCAACGACGAGCTCGGCCACCCGGTGGGCGACGAGACCCTGCGGGAAGTGGGCGAGCTGCTGCTCCGCTACTCGCGGGGAATCAATGTCATCTGCCGCTACGGCGGCGACGAGTTCGCGGTCCTCCTGGTCGAGACCTCCAAGACAGGCGCCCGGCAGTACGGGGAGCGGATGCGTCGCATCATCGAAGCCCACCCGTTCAGTCACGGGCGACCGGTCACCGCCAGCCTTGGGGTCGCCTCGATTCCGGAAGACGTGGGCCCGGACGCCGAGGAGCTGGTGCGCGCTGCGGACGAGGCGCTGTACCGCGCCAAGCGATCGGGCAAGAACCACGTGTGGGCGAGCGGCGGGAAGGCATTCGACGACGATCTCTTCAATGCGCCGCTGGAGGGCCCTGCCGAGACCCGCGGATTCAGCCGCGATGTGTGGGACGAGCTGGTGGAATTGGAGCGCCCGCCGCGGATCGCCCTCGTCGGCCCGGAAGACTTCGCCGACCGACCAGGCTCCGACGTCGCGCGGGAGCTGCTCGCGACCCTCGAGGGCACGTGCCAGGCCACCCTCGAGGCCCTCACCACGGCCATTGCCACGCGTGACCCGGCGACCCACGCGCACTCGCGGCGGGTCCTCACCTACACCGTCGCGCTGGCCCGGGCCCATGGCGTGCCGGAGTGGAGCATCCGGGACATCGAGCACGGCGTGCTGTTGCACGACATCGGCAAGATCGGCATCCCAGACACGATTCTGCTCAAGCCCGGGCCGCTGACGCCCGACGAATGGAAGATCATGCGGATGCACCCCGAGATGGGGCGACGCCTCGTCGAGCGCATTCCATTTCTGCGCGGCGCGCTGCCGATCATCTATCACCACCACGAGCGCTGGGACGGCTCCGGCTACCCGTTGGGGCTCACGGGCGAGCAGATTCCCCTCGGGCCGCGCCTCTTCGCCGTCGCCGACGCGTTCGACGCCATGACGTTCGACCGCCCGTATCACCGTGCGGTGTCCTTTGATGCAGCACGGGCGGAGGTCGAGCGCTCGGCCAGGAACTACTTCGATCCGGCCGTGGTGGCCACGTTCTTGGCGATGCCCCTCGAGCCCCTCTTCGAGGTCGTGCAACGACAGGGAGTCGTCTGAGGGCATCAGTCCGGTTGGGCCCGGGAATTTGACGCGAGCCGTGTCCCCCTGATAGCGTGCCCCTGGGGTGAGGCGCGCGCGGGCGCGCCCGCTGCCGGACGGGGAGACAAGCCAGTCTCCGGCCGTTCCGGAGCGCTCACACACGAGGAGGAGCGGGGAGTGCGCGAGATCGAAGAGATCCTCCGCCTGGCGATTCAGAAGAACGCCACGGACATCCACATCCAGGTGGGTCTCCCGCCCGTCCTCCGCGTGCAGACCAAGCTGGTGCCGCTGGACGGTGATCGGCTCAACGCCGAGCAAACCGAGCGGCTCGTCTTCTCGCTGATGGCCGAGCACCAGAAGAAGATCTTCCACGAGCGGCTCGACTTCGACTTCTCGTTCGGGATCCCCGGCCTGGCGCGCTTCCGCATCAACATCTTCCGCCAGCGGGATTCGGTGGCGGCCGCGTTCCGGCGCATTCCCTACGAGATTCCCACCGTGGAGTGGCTCGGCCTGCCCGCGAGCATCGTCGACCTGACCAAGCTCAAGCGGGGATTCGTGCTCGTCACGGGGGCCACCGGGCAGGGCAAGTCCACGACGCTGGCCTCGCTACTTGACCGGATCAACCAGGACCGGGCGGTGCACATCGTCACGCTGGAGGATCCCGTGGAGTACCTCTTCCAGCACAAGCAGAGCATCGTCGTCCAGCGCGAGATCGGGAACGACACGATCAGCTTCTCGGCCGGGCTCCGGGCCTGTCTGCGGGAGGACCCGGACGTCATCCTGGTGGGCGAGATGCGCGACTTCCAGACCATCGAAGCCGCGCTCACGGCGGCCGAGACCGGCCACCTCGTCTTCGCCACGCTCCACACCAAGACGCCCGCCCAGAGCATCGACCGGATCGTGGACGTCTTCCCGCCCCACCAGCAGCAGCAAGCGCGTGTCCAGCTCGCCAACGTCCTGCACGCCGTGGTGACCCAACAACTGCTCGTGCGCAAGGACGGCCAGGGCATCGTGCTGGCGGCCGAGATGCTGCTCACCAACCCCGCGATCCGGAACTTGATCCGCGAGGGCAAGACCTACCAGATCCAGTCCGTGATCCAGACGGGCGCGTCTTCGGGCATGCTGACCATGGAGAGCTCCCTCAAGGCGCTGCTGGACAAGGGACTCATCAGCTACGAGGACGCGCTCGAGCACGCCTTCGACGACAAGGAACTCCAGCGGATCGTGGGCCGCCGGTAGGCGGACGCGGGTTGCCTTCGGGCATCGGTGATGTCACGCCTCGCTTAGCCCGACGGGCTGCGCGTCTGATCCCCCTGGTCATCGTCGCCGCGACCGTCGTGGCGTTCCTGCCCAGCCTCCGGAACGGATTCGTCCTGTGGGACGACAACGTCAACCTGACCGGAAACCTCTCGTTTCGCGGCCTCGGCTGGACCCAGCTCAAGTGGATGTTCACCGGCTACGGCACCAGCTTCTACATGCCGCTCACCTGGCTCACCTACGGGCTCGATTACACGCTGTGGGGCATGAACCCGACCGGGTATCACCTCACCAGCCTGATCTTCCACGCCCTCAATGCCGGCCTGTTCTACTTCGTTTCGCTCCGCCTGCTGAAGCGCGTCACCGGTGCGCAGGCGGGGCCCGACATGGCCTGTCGCCTCGGGGCCGCGTTCGCCGCCCTTCTCTTCTCGCTGCACCCCCTCCGGGTGGAATCGGTGGCCTGGGCGACCGAGCGGCGCGACGTCGTCTCGGGGTTCTTCTATCTCTTGGCCGTGCTGGCCTATCTGCGCTGGTGTGACCCGCCGCCGCTGAAGGCTCGGAGCCCTGGCTGGTACTGGGGGGCCGTGGCCGCCGGGGCGGGTGCGATGCTGTCCAAACCCATGGCCGTGAGTCTTCCCCTCATTCTCGTGCTGCTCGACGTCTACCCGCTACGGCGGCTCAGCGCCAGTCCAGTGTCCTGGATCACGCCCGTGGGCCGGCGTGTCTGGCTCGAGAAGCTCCCGTTCATTCTGATGAGCGCCGCGACGAGCGCGCTCACCCTGGTGTCGTTCTTCGATCTCAATGACTTGACCACGCTCCCCGAGGTCGGCTGGGCCGGTCGTGTGGCCGTCTCTTTCTACGCGCTGGCTGCCTACCTGGGGAAAACCATCGCGCCCTGGGATCTGACTCCCGTGATCGAGATTCCCGAGCCATTGGATCCGCTGGCGCGGCCGTTCCTCCTGAGCGCGGCTATTGTGTCGGGGATCACGCTCTCGGCTACGGCGCTCCGGAGGCGCTGGCCGGCGCTTCTGGCGGCGTGGATCTGCTACATCGCGGTGCTGCTTCCGGTTCTGGGCATCTTTCAATTCCACCGCCTGATGGCCGCGGACCGGTACACCTACCTGGCCTGTATGGGCTTCGCCCTTCTCGCGGGCGGGGTCGTCCCGTGGCTCGTCGCGGCCCGGGCGCGCGGTCTGCTTGGACCCGCGCCCGCGAGCGCGCTCGGTCTGGTATTCCTGCTCGTCTTGGTCGGGTGGGGCGCCGGGACGTGGCGGCAGACCAAGGTGTGGCGGGACACCCAGACGCTCTTCCGATGGGCGTTGGCCGTCGACCCGAGCTGCGCGATCTGCAATCTCAACCTGGCCGCCGGGATCTTCTTCGAGTCCGCGCGCGATCAGGCGCATCTCGGTGAGGCGGAGCGCCACCTCCGGCAGGCCATTGCCCTGCGCCCCCGGTTTTCCACCCCCTATTACGGCCTCGGCCTGACCCTCGCCGCGCAAGGGCGTCACGCCGAAGCCGAGGTCGCCTATCGCGAATTCATGCGGCTCGATCCAAGATCCGCCGGAGGGCCCGCCGCGCTCGGCCTGCTCTACCTCGACCAGGGCCGCTACGATGAGGCGCTGCCGCTCCTAAGACGAGCGGTCGCGACCGCCCCTGTCGGATCCGGGCTGCCGAGCCGCATCAAGCTGGCGCTGTCCGAACGGGCGGAGGCCCTCGTTCGCGCCGGCCGTAGCGAGGAAGGGACCCGGCTGGCCGGAGAAGCCACGGCCCTTCGGGCCCAGCCTCGCTGATGATCGCCGCGTCGGCGCGCCGCGTGGTTCCCCTGGCGGTGGGTGTGGTGGCGGTGGTGTGTTTTCTGCCGGCGCTGGGGGGGGAGTTTTTGAACTGGGACGATCGCGAGAACCTGGTGCTGAACACGGGCTATCGCGGGCTGGGCTGGGCGCAGCTGAAGTGGATGGGCACGGCGACGGTGCTGGGGCACTACAT
>DASSSH010000290.1:0-3570 GCA_035708525.1 Candidatus Methylomirabilota bacterium | reverse complement strand
ACGGCGCAGTCCACGATCGCGTTGCCGTTGTCGCTCAGGACGGGCTGGCCATCGGCGCGCCGGACGGTTGGTCCGAGTCCGCGACGCGTGAGCCGCTCGAGCACGAGCGGCAGCGCGAAGGGGACCACCTCCAGCGGGAGTCGTCCGTGGGCGCCGAGGACGGGGACGAGCTTGTCGGCTCCCACGAGGATGATCTGCCGCCGGGACGCGGCGGCCACGATGCGCTCCCGCACCATCGCCCCGCCGTAGCCCTTGATCAGGTTCAGGGTCGGGTCGACCTCGTCGGCCCCGTCCACCGTGACCTCGACGCTCGCCTCGCCGAGCCCGACCAGCGGTATGCCCAGCTCGCGCGCCAGCCGCGCCGTGGCTTCCGAGGTCGCGACACCGCGCACGGCGCGCCCACGGCTCACCTCGGCGGCGAGGGCGCGCACGAAGGCCGCCGCCGCGTGACCCGAGCCGAGCCCGACCGCGCCGCGCTCGGGAACGAAGGCCAGGGCCCGGATCGCGAGCGCTTCGAGTGCCGCCTCCGTCACGGCCCGCACTGCTGGATGAGCTTGGCGACGAGGCCGGTCCAGCCGGTCTGGTGGCTCGCTCCCACACCCGCGCCGGTGTCGCCGTGGAAATGCTCGTAGAACGGCACGAGATCGCGCCAGTGAGGATCGCGCTGGAATTTCTCCGCACCGCCGAAGACGGGGCGGCGGCCATCGGTCCCGCGTAGGAAGATGCGGGCCAGCCGCCGCCCGAGCTCGGCGCTGACGCTCCAGAGATCCATGAGCCGGTCCGAGCCCGTGGGACAGGCGACCTTGAGGCCATCGCCGTAGAAGTGGTGGAACTTCTGCAGGGACTCGATGAGCAGGTGGTTGACCGGGAACCACACGGGCCCCCGCCAATTGGAGTTGCCCCCGAAGAGCCCGCTTCGCGACTCGGCCGGCTCATAGTCCACCCGGTGTTCCGTGCCGTCGAGCTCCAGCACGTAGGGATGCTCCTTGTGGTAGCGCGACAGAGCGCGGATGCCGTGGGGGGAGAGGAACTCGCCTTCGTCGAGCATGAAGCGGAGGACCCGCGGCAGCTGGTCGCGGGTAACGATGGAGAGCAGTCGGCGCGGCCCCCGGCCCGGCTCCTCGACCACGGCGACGTGCTCGCGGAAATCGGGATGGTGCTCGATGAACCACTGCATCCGCCGCTTGAAGCCATAGAGACGCTCGACGATGTCCGGCTCCAGGATCTCGACCGCGAAGAGAGGGATCAGCCCCACCATGGAGCGGACGGTGAGCGGGCGGTGCTCGCCGTTCGGCAAGTGGAGAACGTCGTAGAAGAACCCGTCCGCCTCGTTCCAGAGATTGATCCCCTCGCCGCCGCGGTTCCGCGTGGCGGCGGCGATGTACACGAAGTGCTCGAAGAACTTGCTGGCGACATCCTCGTACGCCGGGTCCTCCCGCGCCAGCTCCAGCGCGATCGCCAGCATGTTCAGGCAGTACATCCCCATCCAGCTCGTACCGTCCGACTGATCGATGTAGCCGCCGGTCGGCAGCGGGGCCGAACGGTCGAAGACGCCGATATTGTCCAGGCCGAGGAAGCCGCCCTGGAAGACGTTCATCCCCTCGGCGTCCTTGCGGTTCACCCACCAGGTGAAGTTCAGCAGGAGCTTGTGGAAGACGCGCTTGAGGAAGACCCGGTCGACCGTCCCGCGAACGCGCTTCTCGATCTTGTACACCCGCCAGGCCGCCCAGGCGTGCACGGGTGGGTTCACGTCCCCGAGCGCCCACTCGTAGGCGGGGAGCTGGCCGTTGGGGTGCATGTACCACTCGCGCAGGAACAGGATGAGCTGCTCCTTGGCGAAGTCGGGGTCGACGAGGGCGAGCGCGACGCAGTGAAAGCCCAGATCCCAGGCCGCATACCACGGGTACTCCCACTTGTCCGGCATGGAGATGACGTCCTCGTTGTAGAGGTGCGTCCACTCGTGGTTGCGCCCCCACCGCCGCGCGGGTGGCGGTGGAGGCTGGCCCGGGTCGCCCTCGAGCCAGCGCCGGACGTAGTAGTGGTAGAACTGCTTGCTCCACAGCATGCCGGCCAGAGCCTGACGCATCACGCGTCTGGCGTCCTCCGACAACGCCGGCGGAATCACGGTGGCGTAGAACTCGTCGGCCTCGCGGATCCGCTGAGCGAACAGCGCCTCGAATTCGCGTCCGAGGACATCGCCGACCGGCGGGCTGTTGCGGAGCCTGAGCTTGACGGTCACTGATTCGCCGGGACCCAGGGTGATGTGATAGCGGGCCGCCGCCTTGGTGCCGACGCGCTGGGGGTTGACCGCGTCGGGTCGGCCCGCGACCACGAAGTCGTTGATCCCGTCCTTGACGAAGGGCGAAGGATTCGGCGAGCGCCAGAGGTGCTCGCCGTTCGTGTCGTTCTCGGTGAAGAGCAGCTCGGGCGTCCTCTCGCAGCTCAGCCACCGAAATCCGAGCGACTCGTGCTCGGCCTCGACGAGGGGACCCGGACCGGGCGCGACGCTGAGCCGCGGCCGGATCGCCCCAGGCTCCCACGACCACGTGTTGCGAAACCAGAGCGCGGGGAGCAGGTCGCATGTGGCGCGCTCGGGTCCCCGGTTGGTCATGGAGATCCGGATCAGGATGTCGTCGATGTCGGCTTTGGCGTATTCCACGAGCACATCGAAGTAGCGGTCGTCGTCGAAGACACCCGTATCGATCAGCTCGAACTCGGGATCCTGCCGGCTCCGCCGCCGGTTGTTCTCGATCAGCGCCGCGTAGGGGAATGCGGCCTGCGGATACTTGTAGAGGTACTTCAGATAGGAGTGTGTCGGCGTGGAGTCGAGGTAGAAGTAGTACTCCTTGACGTCCTCGCCGTGGTTGCCCTGCGTCCCGCTGAGCCCGAACAGCCGCTCCTTGAGAAACGGGTCCCGACCATTCCAGAGCGCCACCGCGAAGCAGAGCCGCTGGTGGTTGTCCGAGATCCCGGCCAGGCCGTCCTCGCCCCAGCGGTAGGCGCGGGAGCGCGCGTGGTCGTGCGGGAAGTACTCCCAGGCCGCGCCGTCGGCGCTGTAATCCTCGCGGACGGTGCCCCATTGGCGCTCCGAGAGATAGGGCCCCCAGCGCTTCCAGTGGGCCGAGCGCTCCCGGGCGGCTTCGAGCCGCTGCTCCTCGGCGCTCCTCCCGCGCTCAGCGGTCACGGCCGCCGCGCCTCGGAGCCGCTCGGCCACGGGCTGCCCGGGGTCCCGTCGGCCGGCCCGCGCCACCGCTCGGCGTAGCGCTGGGTATCGAGACGGAGCGTGTACAGGAGGAGCAGCCAGACGATGAACAGGAAAGTCCGCCACGGGCCGCGGGCCAGGAAGCGGCGCCCCGAGGTCCGCAGCGGAGCCCGAATGAGGACAGTCGGCCCGTGACGCTTGAGTCGCTGGCTCAGGTCGAGGTCTTCCATGATCGCCAGCCGCCGGTAGCCGCCGATGCGCCGAAAGGCCGCGGCCCGGACGAACAGCCCCTGGTCGCCGTAGTAGTTGCGCGTGAGCCGGTAGCGCATCCGATCGATCAAGCTGATCGCCGCGAGGCTCCAGTGGGG
>DASSSH010000289.1:0-2623 GCA_035708525.1 Candidatus Methylomirabilota bacterium | reverse complement strand
CCGACAGCAGCGGCCGGGCGAGCGCGAACAGCGCGACGAACCACCAGTAGCCGGGGCTGAAGGCGGCGGCGGCGGTCACCGTGAGGCCGGCCGCCACGGTGCCGAGCAGCACGCGCCGGCGACCGAGCCGGTCGGCGAGGGCGGCCAGGGGCAGGCTGCCCAGCGACGCGAGGCGGATGATCGCCAGCCCGACCCCCAGCGTGGTCCCCGAGAGCCCGACCTGGGCCACCACCGAGTCGCCGACGCCGGCCTCCTTGCCGAAGGCCCTGGCGATGTCGCCGAGGGCGGCGGTGGCGGCGAACTGGGCGAAGCCAGACGCCAGGGCGGTCGCGGCCACCGCCAGGATCGCCGGGTGGCGCCAGCCGTGCAGGCGGATGCGGCGGGCGGAGGGGGGCGAGGCGCCGCCCGCCGGTGGCGGCGGACCGGACGCGCCGGTGGAGGTCACGTGGGGCTGGCCCTGGGTGCGGTTGCCGTCAAGGGCACTCTAGCGATGGTGGCGCGAGCCGGCCGCCGCCCGCTCGCGCTCGAGCCACGCCCGAGCGGGGTACGATGACGGCGCTTGTGAAGGAAGTCACAAGATGGGGGAGCTCTCGAGCGTTCGTGTGAGCCGCGGCCGGAGCGTCCGCTACCGGGCGGCCGAGGTCGACCGCTGGCTCGACGAGGGCGGGCGCGAGCGCGCCGGCTGATGCCGTCTCGGTCTGCGCCGATCTCGACTGCACGCGCCGCGTGCTCGTGCCGCGCGGGCACCGCGGCTCGGTCAGGTGCGCCGAGCATCAGCTGCCGCGGCGGACGAGCGCGCAGCGGCAGCAGTCACGCGACGAGCGCCTAGCCTGGGGTCGCCGAGCACGGCCTCGTGTGTCCTGGGCTCGCCGGTCGCGCTCGGCATGCGGTCGCGTCGATCAATGACCTGACCTCGCACCACGTCGACGCGCACTCACAGCACGGCAGCGGCCCGACGATGGTCGTCTGCCGCCCCTGCAACAGCGCGCAAGGCGCACGGCCGTTCTAACGGCGTATTTGGACGGCTGGCGCTGCTGGGGGAAGCTACGCCCCGCGGCGACCGGAGCGTCGAACTGGCCCGAGTCGGCGCACGCGAGGAGGTTAATGCGCACGATGCCGGATCTGGATTTCGCTCTGCTGGCCAACGCCGCCCAGGTCGGCGGCGACCGGCTCATTTCCCTGCTGGGCGGCGGATGGGACACCGCAGCTGTACCGCAGGAAGCGTACCCGGTTGGGATGGTGCTCAACGTCGTGTTCCGACTGCGCTTCGACGACGAGGAGGTCGGCAAGACCCACGCCGGCGAGATCGCAGTCGAAGGGGAGGACGGGGAGCGCATTGCGGTGGTCACCTTCTCGCTGGATGTGCAGCGTGCGCAGGAACTGCCCCCCGGGTGGAAGACCAGCGTCCCGGTCGTCGCTCCCGTGCCAGTGCAGTTTCCGGGCCCAGGGCTCTACGCGCTGTTGATCGCGGTTGGCGGCGCTGTTCTCAAGACGATCGCGCTACGCATGAAGGTCGCTGGTGCGTGATCCGGTACAGCACTCACGCCGAAGACCGTATGGCAGAGCGCGGCGTGACGAAGGAAGATGTAGAACGGGCGCTTCGCCGACGTGCCCGAGTTACTCCTGGCCCGCCAGGGAAGATCTGGATTTGGGGTACGCGGGCGGTCGGGTGCTCAAGGTAGGTGTGCCTACCGACGATCAGGAGTTCGTCGCTACGGTAGCCTGGGCCGGTGACCCTTGAGACGGAGGAGGCTTCTCGTGAACTTCGTCTACTCCACTGACGCTGACGCGCTCTACGTCGAGCTAGAGGCCGTCAGGAGGGTCGCGCGCACGGTCGAGATCTCGCCGAGCTGCCTCGTCGATCTGGACGCTGAGGGCCGGCCGCTAGGGATCGAGCTGCTCAATCCGGCGACCTCATACCAGTCGATCGCTGAGGTACTGACGAGATGGGCGCTCAGCCGCGAGCAGACGGCCGCGCTTCTAGCCTTCCCGTACCAGAGCCTCACTCCTCGCCCCCAATCGACCAGCAGCGCGGCCAGCGGACGAGTAGAGTTCGAGGGTCGAAGGGGCGAGCTCCTCACCTGCGCCTAGGCTTCGGCGGCTCGGCCCCTCCTTCTATCGCGGCACCAAGCTGAACTGGTCGGGCTCGGGTAGCCCTCGTTGCCGTTGACGAGCCCTCGGCGCTTCCCCTGGGTGTTTCCCTACGCGGAAGACCCGACAAGCGGCCAAACCCATCCGACGGGGCGATATGTCTACAGGCCCGTGGTGAACATCACGCTCGTCGGCCTCCTGGCAGGTGTTGCTCGGCCAAGTTGGCTTCTTTGATCAGTTCACCGTGACCTTCAGCCGGCATGCCCTCCAGGTGGCGGTCGAGGACGTGCAGACGTTCGACCGTCGCTATGGCTGAACCGGGCCAGGACTCGGTCACGGGATCCGGTGGAACCACACGATCGAGGCGGCGGCGCCGAGCAGGAGCAGCAGTGCCGCGCCGCCCATGAACAGCGACGTCAGCTCCCGCTTCTCCTCGACGTAGGTGAGGCGGGTGCCGAGGTCGCGGTAGACGGCGGCGAGCTGGTCGCTGGTCGGGGCGGTGAACGACTGGCCGCCGGTCAGCGCGGCCACC
>DASSSH010000288.1:0-2081 GCA_035708525.1 Candidatus Methylomirabilota bacterium | reverse complement strand
AACAGCGCCGACCCCACGAAGAGCCAGCAGACCATGGCCGTCGTCTTCGCGGTGAGGAAGGTCGATTGCTTCATGTTCACCCTGAGCTCCGAGGACTTTCGCAGATTCCAGAGTCCAGGGCCGACAGTCCCCGCGAGCGTCCCGCCGATCGAGGCCGCCACGAGCAGCGACGCCCAGGCCTCGCCTTGCCACCACCCGAGGCCGAAACCGATGATCGCCCCGACCAGACTCCACCACCCGACCTGGCGCGGGTACTTGGCCATCACGGCGAGGTACATGGCGCCGAGGGCGCCGATCGCCGCCGACTCGGTCGCCGTACAGATGCCGAAGAGGATCACCGCGAGCACCACGGCGGTGAGCACGCCGAGCGGCACTACCGAGACGCACAGCTCCTTGAGGATCTCGAGCTGCTCCCCGTCCATCCGCCAGAAATAGATGAGGAGCAAGAGCGTCGACCCTGCGGCCAGTCCCCAGAACCAGGCGTAGAAGTGTTCAGGGATCGCTCCCGCCGTCGAGGTGCTCGGCTCGGCGAGCGAGCTCATCTCTTCCGGCGGGCCCTCGGACTTCTGGAGGGCTGTCGCGCTCTCGGATTCCCCGGCAGCACCCAGCTCCTGAGGCCTCTCCGTCCCGGTGGGAGCGGGGGCAGGTGCCGCAGCCTGCGGGGTGACGGCCGCGGCGCGGGGGGGCTGGACGGCTGCGGCCACGGCCGCTTCCGGCGCATTGTAGACGACCACGTACCACCAGCCGGCGGCGAAGGTGCCGACCGTCAGCGCCACCGGCACCAGCACCGCCCCCACGTTGATCAGAACCTGACGATAGCCCACCGGACGCCCGTCCAGCGTGCGGGCTCCCCGTACGAGACCGGGCCGCAGTGTGGCCGCGATGACACCCAAGACGACACTCCGGGACCGGCCCCACTCGAGCCGCCGCAGCCACTCCGGCACCTCGAGACGGTACTGGTCGGGGCGCAGCTTGGGCGCGATCTTCGGATTGATGGTCGCCCAGCCGAGGATGTAGACGAGGTAGAGGGAGGTGAGGAAGAAGCCCGGCAGCATGGCCGCCGCATAGAGCTTGACGATGGACTGCCCGGCGACCGCCGCATAGACGATGAGCATGACCGAGGGCGGAATCAGGATGCCCAGCGTGCCGCCCGCCGTGATCGCTCCCGAGGCGAGCTTCACGTTGTAGCCCGCGTTCAGCATCGGCCGCATGGCGATCACGCCCATGAGCACGACGACGGCACCGACGATACCGGAGGCGATGCCCCAGAACGCGCACACCAGGAGGGTCGTCACGGCGAGCGAGGCAGGGACGCGGCGGAAGGCGAGCTGAACGCTGTGGAACATCCGGTCCACGAGCGCCGCCCGCTCCATGACGTAGCCCATGTACACGAAGAGCGGAACCGACAGGAGCGTGTCGTTGGTCATCACCCCGTAGCTCCGCTGCACGATCAGATCGAAGATCCGGTTCTGGTACCAGTGCTGCCCCGGAACCCAGAACGCGATGAAGCCGAAGATCATCCCCAGCCCCATGAGCGTGAACGCGGTCGGAAAGCCCATCATGATCGCGATCACGATGAGCCCGAGCATGGTCAGACCGAGGGAGGGGTCGCTCATGGCTTCCCTTGCTGGTCCTGCTTGTCCTCTTTGATCGCCTGCTCGTGCACCACGCCCTCCTCCATCACGCTGCGGTGACGGGCGGCCTCATCGATCGCGTGCGCCGAGGCCATGGCCGCGCGCCGCGACTCCTCGTCGACGTACTCGCTGTGGGAGAGCTGGGTGTCGATGACGTCGATCTCCTCGACATCCTCGAGCCGCGCGGGCCAGGCGCCGGTCCGCAGGCAGACGATGCAGCGCACGATCTCGGCCAGCCCCTGGAGCATCACGAGCGCGCCCGCGACCGGGATCACCGTCTTGAAGTGGTAGACGGGAGGGCCCTCCGCGGTCACCGTCGAGTGCTCGCCGATCCGCCAGGACAGCGCGGCATAGTCGTACCCCGCGTAGATGAGCCCCAGGATGCCCGGGACGAAGAACAGGAAGTAGAGCACCAGGTCGAGCGCCGCCTGGCCGCGCGGGCGCAGG
>DASSSH010000287.1:0-3410 GCA_035708525.1 Candidatus Methylomirabilota bacterium | reverse complement strand
TCGCCGCCTCGCATCTGGGCCTTTTTGATCGGCCTGCGAGTTTTTCCGCATACTGCTAGCCGGCGGCTCAGCCCTCCACGAGCGGCCTGAACCGGGCGACGAACTCCGTCTCGGTCATCTGCGCGGCTTTCGCGAGCGAGGCAACACTCTCGGGAGCGCCGAAGTCCTCCGGCTTGAGCCGGATCATGTACGCATAGAGCGTCTCGTAGGCCTCGGACTTCACGTCGACATAGCGCACGCGGATCTTCCCGGTCGTCGAATCGACCATCTCGCTGAAGGGAACGGGGACCAGGCGCGCGGCCTGGATGGTCACCATGGCATTGCTGCCGCCCTCCAGAAGAAAACGCGTGGCCCAGTACCCGAGGCTCCGGCAGTACTGGATGTCGTGCGCGCCGGGCGGAGCGCACCGCAGCTCGTAGCCCAGATCCTTCGCCACGATGGTCACGTCCACTCCCCGGGCGCGCAGGCTCGCGGTCACCCGGTCCTTGAACAACCGGCCCAGCTCGACCTCGGCCAGCCGCACATTGCCGTAGGCGTCCTGCTCCACGGCTCCCAGGGCCTCAGGAGCGAGTCGCTCGCCGATCCCCTCGGAGAGGATCGCGACGCCGTGGGTGCGGCCCTGGGCGCGGCGCTTGATGATGGCCCCCTCGAGAACGTCGGCGACGTGGTCGAGACCGACCTGGGGCTGGGCGAATTCCTCGGGAATCACCGTGAGGGTGGCTCCCGCGGCGCCGCCGATCCCCAGGGCCAGGTGGCCCGCATGCCGCCCCATGACGGTCACGAAGAACCAGCGCTCCATGGTGGCGGCGTCCTGCATGAGGTTGCGGACGAGGTCTTTGCCGAGGTTGCAGGCGGTCGTGAACCCGAACGTCACGATCTCGCTGGGCAAGGGCAGGTCGTTGTCGATGGTCTTCGGCACGTGCGCGACCGAGAGGCCTTTCAGCGTCTCGGCGAGGCGCGAGGCCGAGAAGGCCGTGTCGTCACCCCCGATCGTGATCAGATGGTCGACCCGCAGCCGTCCCAGCGCCTCGGCCACGCGAGGGATTCCCTCCCGCGTCTTGGTGGGATTGATCCGCGAGGTGCGCAGGACCGAGCCGCCCTCGAAGTGAATGCGCGAGACGTCCGTGATGTCCAGCTCGATCACGTGCTCGGTGTCGCCGCCCGACAGCCAGCGAAAGCCGTCGAGACAGCCGAGCACTCGGAGCCCGCGGTTGCGGGCCTCGATGGTCGCCGCGGCGATCACCGCGTTGATCCCCGGGGCGGGACCGCCCCCTACCAGAATTGCCAGCGTCTTCATATCGGGGCTGCCATGCCCCTTATGTTACTTGATTCGCTCGGCGGTCGGCGACCCGGGGCCCCCGGTCCCCGTCCGACCTTGGACTGCTCGCGCTGACCGGGCCGTTCGGGGCTCTGAGCCAATCGTCCTAGGGAAAGAGGGCGATCGCTTCATGGACTTGCCCCTCGACTTGGCGGAGTCTTGCCCCGGGCGGCAGCTCCGAGCCCCGCGAGACTCAGCGAGGCCCGGCCATGGACGTTCGTGGGTGTTGGAGGAGTTGATCGTGTTGCCCAGACAGGTCCGGGAAACGGTCACGCTCCTGAACCGAAGCGCCAATGCCGGCTGCCCGCCCGCCAACCCGCTCTCCACACCCGTCCGCCATTCCCCGATCGGACGCTTCGCTGCATCTGGGCTTCCGAGGATGCCCCGCCCGTAGGAGGACTGCCTATGGAACTCACAGGTCGAACGGCGCTGGTCACCGGGTCCTCTCGCGGCATCGGCCGCGCCATCGCCTTGGCGCTGGCGGAAGAGGGCGCGGACGTGGCGGTCAACTACATGTCCAATGAGGCGCTCGCGTATCAGGTTGCCGAGCAGATTCAACAGCTGGGACGCAGGACGATGCTCGCGCAGGCCGACGTCGCCGATGCCGTGGATACCTACCGCATGGCTCAGGACGTGCTCAAGGAGTTTGGCCACCTCGACATCCTCGTCAACAATGCCGGCATCAACTCCGACAAGACCTTCGTGAAGATGGAGCACGACTCGTGGCGCCGGGTGCTGGCCGTCAACCTCGACGGCGTCTTCAACTGCACCAAGGTCTTCATCGACCAGATGATCCAGCAGCGCTGGGGGCGGATCGTGAACATCACCTCGGTGATCGGCCAGATCGGCAACTTCGGCCAGGCCAACTACGCGGCGTCCAAGGCGGGGGTGGCGGCCTTCACCAAGTCCCTGGCCAAGGAGCTGGCCTCCAAGGGGATCACGGTCAACGCAGTCGCTCCGGGCTTCATCGAGACGGATATGGTCAATGCCCTTCCCGAGAAGGTGAAGAGCAAGCTCCTGGACCAGATCCCGATGAGCCGTTTCGGGAAGTCCGAGGAGGTCGCCCGGGCCTGCGTCCACCTCTGCTCGAGGCACGGAGACTACATCACCGGGGCCGAGCTCAGCATCAACGGCGGGCTGTTCATGTAGGACTCGGAAGTCAGTGGCCGAGGAGCTTGCGCGCGAGCGTGGGCCCGTGCTCCCACATCACGAGCACGACTCCCATCAGGCTCTCGCCGGCGATCCAGCCCGAGGCGACGGGAAAGGTGAGCTCCTCGGCCTGCTTCGGGTAACGCTTCTCCACCCACCACGCGAGCAGCGCGCCGACGAAGAACAGCACGCCGTAGTACCAGTGGAAAGTCCACGCCAGCCCCACGCCGGCGGGCGACGGGATGAGGTGCTCGCGCTTGGGGAACAGGCGTGGGAGCACGGTGAGCGCGATGCCGACGAGCCCCCCAACCAGGATGCACCAGGCCTTGATGACCCCCAGCTCCCGGATGCCGTGAGAGAGCGCCAGCGCCACGGCGCGCCAGGTCTGCGCCGCGGGCGCCGGGAACTGGTCGGTGCCCAGCATGCTGGCCTCGGGCACGAGGAGCCGGAACGACAGCACGGTGACGAGGGTGCCGACGAAGATGCCGGCGAATTGCGCCAGGAACTGCTTGCGCGGGTTCGCCCCCAGCAGATAGCCGCTCTTGAGGTCGGTCAGGAGGTCGGCGCTGCTGCCCGCGGCAGCGGCCGTGACGTTGGCGCTCATCAGATTCACGTTCATGTTGCCCGGGTGCAGGACGCCGAAGGTGAGCTGGGTGATCTTGCCCATGGCGCCCACGGGCGTGGTATCGGTCTCACCCGTGACCCGGCAGGCGACCAGCGCCAGGGCGAACGAGAGTAGCACCGCCACGGCCGTCTGCCAGTAGGGCATCCCGAAGGTGCGGTGGCCGAGCCAGGCAAGGCCGACGAGACCGACGCCCTGGCCGATGAGGAACCACGAGGACGGCGTCTCGATCGCGGCGAGCGGATCGGCCGCGTCCCGACGCCCACCGCCCAGCATGGCCCGCAGATCGGTGAACGCGCGGAGCATGGTCCGCCACTGCAT
>DASSSH010000286.1:0-2514 GCA_035708525.1 Candidatus Methylomirabilota bacterium | reverse complement strand
CGGCCCGGCGCCGCGCCGAAAAGAGCATGGCAGAGAAGCTGGCGGGCGAGCTGCTGGACGCCGCCAACAACCGCGGCACGGCGGTCAAGAAGCGGGAAGACACTCACAAGATGGCGGAGGCCAACAAGGCGTTCGCGCATTACCGCTGGTAGCGACCGAGATCCCAAGAGGGGGGCCGGCGGCTCGACCCCCCTCTTCTCTTGAGCGGTGCCGGCAAGACGAAAGAAAGGCAAGCAAGGTGGAAGCGCAGCAGTACCCGCTGGAGCGGACCCGGAACATCGGCATCATGGCCCACATCGATGCCGGGAAGACCACGACCACGGAGCGGGTCCTCTACTACACCGGCCGGTCGTACAAGATCGGCGAGGTGCACGAGGGGACCGCGACCATGGACTGGATGGTCCAGGAGCAGGAGCGTGGCATCACGATCACCTCGGCCGCCACCACCTGCTTCTGGCGGGACTGCCGGATCAACATCATCGACACCCCCGGCCACGTGGACTTCACCATGGAGGTGGAGCGCTCGCTCCGGGTGCTCGACGGGGCCATCGCCATCCTGGATGCCGTGTCCGGCGTGGAGCCCCAGACCGAGACCGTCTGGCGGCAGGCGGACAAGTACGAGGTGCCGCGGATCGTCTACGTGAACAAGATGGACCGCGTCGGGGCCGACTTCTACCGCTGCCTCGCCATGCTGCGGGAACGGCTGGGCGCCCACCCGGTCCCGATCCAGATTCCGATCGGGCGCGAGGACCAGTTCCGGGGCATGGTCAACCTGATCGAGCAGGTTGCCTACGTCTGGTCGGACGACGAGAGCCTGGGGCAGACCTACGAGACAGTGGAGATCCCCGTCGACGCGCGGGAGCAGTCGCGCGAATACCGGGAGAAGATGATCGAGGCGCTGGCCGAGGTGGACGAGCACCTGATGGAGAAGTACCTGGGCGGGGAGAAGATCTCTCCCGAGGAGATCCGGGCCGCCGTCCGGGCCGGCACCACCGCCATGAGGCTCTTCCCCGTGATCTGCGGGGCCTCGTTCAAGAACAAGGGCGTCCAGCCCATGCTGGACTGCGTGGTGGAGTTCCTGCCCTCGCCGCTGGACGTCCCGCCGATCAAGGGCGTGAATCCGGACACCGGGGTGCACGAGACCCGCGAGCCGGACGCCAAGGCGCCCTTCTCGGCGCTGGCCTTCAAGCTCATGAACGACCCCCACGTGGGGCAGTTGACGTTCATCCGCGTGTATTCCGGAACGCTCAACTCAGGGTCGGGCGTCTACAACTCGAAGCGCGAGAAGAAGGAGCGGGTCGGGCGCCTGCTCCGCATGCATGCCAACAAGCGCGAGGAGATCGAGTCCGTCTCGGCGGGTGACATCGCCGCGGTGATCGGGCTCAAGGACACGCGCACGGGCGACACGCTCTGCGACCCGAACAAGCCCATCGTGCTCGAGTCCATGGACTTCCCGACGCCGGTCATCGCCGTGGCCATCGAGCCCAAGACCAAGGCCGACGAGGAGAAGCTGGGACTCAGTCTGGCGCGCCTGGCGCTCGAGGATCCGACCTTCAAGGTCAACGTGGACCCGGAGACCAACCAGACCCTGATCCACGGGATGGGCGAGCTCCACCTGGAGATCATCGTGGACCGCCTGCTGCGGGAGTTCAAGGTCGAGGCCAACGTGGGCAAGCCCCAGGTGGCCTATCGCGAGACGATCCGCCAGAAGGCCGAAGCTCAAGGGCGGTTCGTCCGGCAGACCGGCGGCCGGGGCCAGTACGGCGACGTGTGGTTCGAGATCGAGCCCGGCGAGCCCGGCAGCGGGATCGTGTTCGAGAACAAGCTCAAGGGTCCGGCCATCCCGCGCGAGTTCGTGCCGGCCGTCGAGAAGGGCGTCAAGGAGACCGCCGAGACCGGCGTCCTGGCCGGCTACCCGGTCGTGGACGTGAAGGTGGCGCTCACCGACGGCAGTTACCACGAGGTGGACTCGAGCGAGATGGCGTTCAAGATCGCCGCGTCCATGGGCTTCAAGGAAGCCTGCCGGAAGGCCCGGCCGGTGCTGCTCGAGCCCGTGATGGACGTGGAGGTGGTCACGCCGTCCGAGTACCAGGGCGCGGTGGTCGGCGACCTCAACAGCCGGCGCGGCAAGATTCTCGCCCTGGAGGCGCGGGCCGGTGCCCAGGTCGTGCGCGCCCACGTGCCGCTGGGCGAGATGTTCGGCTACGCCACCGACGTGCGCTCCATGACCCAGGGCCGCGCTACCTACACCATGCAGTTCGCCCGCTACGAAGAGGTGCCCCGGAACATCGCCGAGGAGATCATGGCGAAGGTTGCCGGCAAGGCCGCCCAGCGGCCGGGTTCCCGCTAGCCCGCTGACAGGAGACACAGGACATGGCCAAGCAGAAGTACGAGCGGACGAAGCCGCACGTGAACGTTGGGACGATTGGGCACATAGATCACGGGAAGACGACGCTGACGTCGGCGATCACGAAGGTGCTGCACACGAAGTTCAGCGGGGTAGCGGTGCGGGAC
>DASSSH010000285.1:0-5012 GCA_035708525.1 Candidatus Methylomirabilota bacterium | reverse complement strand
GCCTCCACGATTCGCGAGCGGACGGCGGTCTCGTTACCAGCGGATGTAGCGGGTGTAACCGATCACCTGCCAGGCGACGCCGAGCAGGAAGATCACGAAGCCAAGCGTGCTGAGGGCGCGCAGCGCGGCGGGCGGCGGATCGCCGGCGAAGGGCTCGGGCCGGCGGGAGAATCCGACCGCGGCGGCGAGCAGCAGCCCGGCCCCTACGGCGACGAGCAGCAGCCCCGCGCTGATGCTGGTGAAGAACTGGTTGTAGAAGTTGGCCGAGTGGCTCATGAGGTCCTCCGGCGGGGAATCTTACTCCGGGCTTAGGGTCACCGCCAAGTCCCCGGCTGCTCGGGGGCGCTCGCGCGGTTCCAGGCGGCGAGGAGATCGAGGGCCAGAATTCCCAGGGCGGTAAGGATGGCGAGCATGCCGATGCCGAAGGTGAGGGTCGCCAGCGTCCGGGCCCAGCCGAGCAGGCCCAGCGCGCTCAGCAGATAGTTCCAGTCGTGGATGACGCCGTCGCCACCCAGCAGCGGCAGCGCCAGGGTCGGGGCATCGGCCATGTAGACGGCGACGTCGGCGATGCTCTCGCCGGTCCAGAAGAGCGCCACGGCGAAGGAAGCCGTCTGGCGGTGCAGCAGGAAGTAGCCGGCGCAGATGGCGGGAACGATCACCTGGAGGGCCGAGCCGCCCAGGACCTGGAGGAACTGCCCGAAGAAGAGAAACAGCGTGTGGCCTGCCTCGTGGAAGATCAGGTTGACGCCGTGGAGGAAGCGCTGCGGGGCCGAGGCGTGAAAGAAATCGAGCCCCTGGGCGAAGACCTGCCAGCCGAGCGCCGCCAGGGCCAGCAGCCCCAGCGCCCGGCCCGCGACCGGGGCCAGCGCGGCGATGCTCGCGCTAGCCTCCGGCCTTGGCGGCGGGCGCCCCCGCCTGCGCGGGGCTGCCGTGGCCGTCGATGGCGCACGCGGCGGCGCTGGCTTCCTTGTGGATCGAGAGGTCGGTGATGCTGCGATCCTCGCCGCAGAGCGGGCACTTGGGGTCGCGGCGCAGCCGGACCTCGCGGAACCGCATGCCGAGGGCGTCGTAGGTCAGCAGCCGGCCGATCAGCGGCTCGCCGATGCCAATCAGGAGCTTGATGGTCTCGGTCGCCTGCACCAGCCCGATCATTCCTGGGAGCACGCCCAGGACGCCGGCCTCGCTTCAGCTGGGGACCAGGCCGGGCGGCGGCGGCGTCGGGTAGAGGCAGCGATAGCAGGGACCCTGATCCGGGGCGAAGACCGTCGCCATGCCCTCGAACTGGAAGATGGAGCCGTGAACATTGGTCTTCCCGGCGAGGTAGCAGGCGTCGTTGACGAGGTAGCGCGTGTCGAAGTTGTCCGAGCCGTCCACCACCAGGTCGTAGTCCTTGATGATGTCCATCACGTTGTCGACGTCGATGCGCATGGGCAGCGGGATGATGTTGACGTCGGGATTGAGGGCCCGCAGCAGCTCGGTGCCCGACTCGACCTTGGGGCGGCCCACGTTGGCCGTCGTGTGGAGAATCTGGCGCTGCAGGTTCGACACATCCACGATGTCCCCGTCCATGAGGCCCAAGGTGCCCACGCCGGCCGCGGCGAGATAGACCGCGGTGGGCGAGCCCAGGCCGCCGGCGCCGATGAGCAGCACCTTGGAGCGCAGGAGCTTCCGCTGCCCCTTCTCGCCGACCTGGTTGAGCAGGAAGTGCCGGCTGTAGCGCTGGATCTGCTCGGTGGTCAGGGGCCGGTCCTTGACGACCGGCAGTCCGGACTGGGCCCACTTCTGGAAGCCCCCCTGCAGGTTGACGACATTGGTGTAGCCGAGGTCCTTGAGCGCCCGCGCCGCCAGCATGGAGCGGAGTCCGGTCTGGCAATAGAGCACGATGGGCGTGGAAGGCTCCGTCACCGCGCCGGCGATGCGGAACTCGAGGAACCCGCGGCTGATATTGATCGCCGGCTCGATGAAGCCGTCGCGGTACTCGTCCGGATCGCGGACGTCGATCAAGGCGACGGGCTCTCCGGCGTCGAGGCGCTGCTTGAGCTCGGCAGGACCCTGCTCGGGGATCAACTGGCGGGCCTCGGCCAGCATCTCCTTCAGCGTCTTCATCCTTTGGCTCCTCCAGGGAAATTGGCCTTGGGTATCGTGGAGTTCAGAATAGCACCATTTCCGGTCGGATCAAGCGCTAATCCCTCCGTTCTGTTACCGCCAGGCTAAGACTGCTATAATTGGCCGCGAAATGAAAGGCCTAATCCTCTCCGGAGGGCGTGGTACCCGCCTCCGGCCCATCACCTTCACCTCGGCCAAGCAGCTGGTCCCCGTGGCCAACAAGCCCATCCTTTTCTATGGGATCGAGGCGCTGGCCGCCTCGGGGATCCGCGAGATCGGAATCGTGGTCGGGGACACCAAGCAGGAGATCCGGGAGGCGGTCGGCGACGGCAGCCGCTTCGGCGTCACGATCACTTACATCGAGCAGGAGGCGCCGCTCGGCCTGGCCCACGCCGTGCTCGTCTCCGAGCCCTTCCTCGGCACCGACCCCTTCTGCATGTACCTGGGCGACAACCTCATCCGGGAGCGGCTCGAGCCCCTGGTCACGCGCTTCCGGGAGGAAAAGCCCAACAGCCAGATCCTGCTCGCCTCGGTCCCCAACCCGAGCCAGTTCGGCGTCGCGGAGCTTCGCAAGGGGCAGGTCGTCCGCCTGGTGGAGAAGCCGAAGCAGCCGCCGTCCAACCTGGCCCTGGTCGGCGTCTACATGTTCGACGCCACGGTCTTCAAGGCCGTCAAGGCCATCAAGCCCTCGGCGCGCGGCGAGCTCGAGATCACGGACGCGATCCAGTGGCTGATCGATCAGGGCTACCTGGTGCGGCCGCACGTCATCGAGGGGTGGTGGAAGGACACGGGGCGGCTCGAGGACATCCTCGAAGCCAACCGCATCATCCTCGACACCCTGCTGCCGCGAAACGAGGGCGCCGTCGAGGCCAGCGAGGTGCTCGGGAAGGTCGTCGTGGAAGCCGGGGCGCGGATCAGCAAGAGCACCGTGCGCGGCCCGGCGATCATCGGCAAGGGCGCGGTGATCGAGAACTCGTACGTCGGCCCGTTCACCTCGATCGGCGACGGCGTGGTCGTGAGCGGCAGCGAGGTGGAGCACTCGATCCTGCTGGAGGGCGCGCGGGTCTCCGACGTGGGCGGGCGGATCGAGTCGAGCCTGATCGGGCGGAACGTGACCATCTACCGCACGCAATCCAAGCCGCGGTCGTTCAACTTCATGCTGGGCGACCGGAGCGAGGTGGGGCTCGTCTGATGACGCTCTCCGACGACGCCAAGCGGGCCTTCTCGCTGCAGGACTACACGGCCGCGCCCGAGATCGACGGTGTGCAGGTGGTGGAGCTCAAGCGCTTCGTGGACGACGGGGGCTCCTTCACCGAGCTCGGCCGGCTGAGCGGCGGCGTGGCGGCGGCGTTTCCGGGCTTCGAGGTCAAGCAGGTCAACTACAGCGAGATGGATCCGGGCGTCGTCAAGGCCTTCCACGTCCACCGGCAGCAGACGGACGTCTGGTTCGTGCCCCCCGGAGACAAGATGCTCCTCATCCTGCTCGACGTGCGCGCCGATTCCAAGACGCGCAACGTGCTGCGCCGATTGGTGCTGGGCGATGGGCAGTCCCGGCTCGTCAAGATCCCTCCCGGCGTGGCCCACGGCGTCCGGAACCTGGCGCCGACGCGCGGCCATATCATTTATCTGGTCGACCGCCACTTCTCGACGGACCCGAACCAGGGGGACGAGGGGCGCCTGCCCTGGGACTTTGCGGGGGCGGGAGTCTGGGACGTGACTCGCGGCTAGCGCAGCGCCAGATGGCTTCGCCATATCAACTCAGCCCTCGCCTCGCCGCCGGGCGGCTCAGCTCGAACTGCCACGTTCTCAGTCGCTGCGCAGGGCGCTGAATCTCCATGAAGATTCTGGTCACGGGCGGCGCGGGGTTCATCGGCTCGAACTTCATCCGCCACGCCCTGAGTGCGCACCCCGAGGATGCGGTCGTCAACCTGGACAAGCTCACCTACGCGGGCAATCTGGAGAACCTGCGTGACATCGAAAGCAATGCGCGCTATCGCTTCGTCAAGGGGGACATCTGCGATGCCACGGTGGTGCGCGAGGCGATGCGCGGGGTGGATGCGGTGGCGCACTTCGCCGCCGAGACGCACGTGGACCGGTCGAATGCGGGCGCGGACGACTTTCTGAGGACCAATGTCGCGGGGACACACACCCTGCTGGAAGCGGCGCGGGAGCTCAAGGTGAGCCGCTTCCTCGCGGTGAGCACGGACGAGGTCTACGGCAGCGTCCCGCAGGGCTACTCGCGCGAGGGCGATGCCTTGAACCCGTCCAACCCGTATTCGGCGTCGAAGGCCGCCGCGGACCTGCTGGCGCGGGCCTTCTGGATCACCCACCGGCTGCCGGTCGTCATCACGCGGAGCAGCAACAACTTCGGGCCGTACCAGTTTCCGGAGAAGGTCATTCCCTTGTTCGTGACGAATGCGCTGGAGGGCAAGCCGCTGCCGCTCTACGGCGACGGCAAGAACGTGCGCGACTGGCTCTACGTCCTGGACAACTGCGCGGCGATCGACCTCGTGCTGCGAAAGGGCGCGGACTGCGAGATCTACAATATCGGGGGCGGCACGGAAGTGGAGAACGTGGCCCTGACGCGCCAGATTCTCCGGCTGCTGGGCAAGCCCGAGAGCTTCATCACGCCGGTCGCCGACCGGCCGGGGCACGACCGCCGCTACGCGCTGGACAGCAGCAAGGTACACGCGCTCGGCTGGACGCCGGGCCACTCCTTCGCCGCGGCGCTGGAAGCGACCGTGGAGTGGTACCGGACGCACGAGGCGTGGTGGAAGCCGATCAAGTCGGGCGCCTTCCGCGCCTATTACGACAAGCAGTACACCGCGAGGTAGGCGCATGGGCCGTCCGCTGCTCGCCGTGGCCCTGCTTGCCCTCGCGGGTCCGGCGCTGCTCGGCGCCGCCTC
>DASSSH010000284.1:0-13350 GCA_035708525.1 Candidatus Methylomirabilota bacterium | reverse complement strand
GGACCTTCGAGTTCGTCAACTACCTGAACAATCTCGTCTACCCGCATAAGCCTGGGCCGGTCTGGCTGATCGGCTGGGGAACGCCGACGCTCGATGCCGAGACGGTGTACGCGCCGCTCTTCCGTACCGGCAGTAACCTGAGCAACTACCACAATCCGGACTTCGACGGGATGGTGGAGCAGGCCCAGACCATGATGGACGAGAAGAAGCGGCTCGAGCTCTACCACCGGATCAACAAGCTCTGGATCGAGGAGGCCGCCGCGGTGCCGCTCTATCAGCAGCTCGACCTCTACGGCGCCAGCCGGCGGCTGAACTGGAAGGCGCGCAGCGACGAGCGGATCAAGGCCTACGACATGTCGCTCAAGCAGTAGCGGAGATGGGACGCGGGATTTGACAACGAGGCGCCCGACACTAGAATAAGGAGCACAGGCGGCCGTAATTCAGTGGCAGAATGCCAGCTTCCCAAGCTGGACGTCGCCGGTTCGAATCCGGTCGGCCGCTCCAGACAGGTCGAGGGGCTGCGGGGAGACCCGCAGCCCCTTTTGTTATGGCCGCTGAGTCGACCTGGCTGACTGGATGGCCCGCCAGACACGCTCGCTGGTGGCGGGCATGTCCAGCTCCTTCACGCCCAGGGGTGCCAGCGCGTTCATGACGGCGTTGATGACGACCGGGAGCGCGCCGACCGTGCCCGCCTCACCCGCGCCCTTGGCGCCCAGGGGATTGAGCGCGGTCGGCACCGGATTGCGCTCCACCGTCATGGCGCACATGGTGTCGGCCCGCGGCATGCAGTACTCCATGAACGACGCGGTCAGCAGCTGGCCTGACTCCGGATCGTAGACGACCTGCTCCATGAGCGCCTGGCCGACCCCCTGAGCGACGCCCCCGTGGATCTGCCCCTTGAGTGTCAGCGGATTGATGATCGTGCCGACGTCGTCGACGATGACGTAGCCGAGGAGCGTGAGCTGGCCGGTCTCCGGGTCGATCTCGAGCTCGCAGACGTGGCAGCCGTTCGGGAAGGTATCGGCGGGAGGGGAGAAGGTCCCGCTCTCGTCGAGCCCCGGCTCCACACCGGGCGGCAGCTTGGCGGGCTGGAAGGCGGCCCGGGCGACCTCGCGGAGGGGGACGGCGCGGTCGGTGCCGGTCACCGCGAAGCGTCCCTCCGAGAACACGATGTCCGCCTCGGCCGCCTCCAAGAGGCGGGCGGCGATCTTCTTCCCCTTCGCGATCACCTTGTCGGCGGCCCGCCAGACGGCCGTGCCGCCGATGACCGTGGACCGGGACCCCATGGTGCCGGTGCCGAAGGCGACCCGATCCGTGTCCCCGTCGATGAAGCGGACATCGTCGGGGTCGAGGCCGAGCCGATCGTGGAGGATCTGCTTGAACGTGGTCTCGTGGCCCTGCCCCTGGCTCTTGGTGCCCATGAACAGGGTCGCGGTGCCGCTCGGGTCGAAGCGGATCTCCGCGAACTCGATTCCCGGCGCCGCGGCCCGCTCGATGGCGTTGGCGACCCCGAGCCCCCGAAGCCGGCCGCGCCGGCGGGCCTCCTCCTGCCGGGCTGCAAAGCCCGCCGCGTCGGCCAGCTTGAGCGCCTCGACCATGCTCTTCTCGAACTCCCCGCAGTCGTAGGTGAGACCGAGCGCGGTGCGGTAGGGCATCGCCGAGGCCGGGATGAGATTCTTCCGCCTCAGCTCGATGGCGTCCACCCCCAGCTCGCGGGCCGCGTCCTCGATCAGCCGCTCGATGACGTAGATCGACTCCGGCCGGCCGGCCCCGCGGTAGGGCGCGGTCGGGCTCGTATTGCTGAGCACGCAGGTGACGTGGACGTACGCCGCCGGAATCGCGTAGACGCCGGTGAGGGTGCCCACGTTCATGAAGGTTGCGAGCAGGTTCCGGTCCGAGGAGATGTAGGCTCCGACGTTGGCGATGGTCCGGGCGCGCAACGCGAGGAAGCGGCCGTCCGCGTCCAGGCCCAGCTCGGCGTCGGTGATGTTGTCGCGCGCGTGCTCGTCGGCCATCAGCGCCTCGCGGCGCTCGCACACCCACTTGACGGGACGGCGGAGCCTGCGGGCCGCCCACAGCACGAGCCGGTGCTCGGCGTACTGCCAGCCCTTGGTGCCGAAGGCGCCGCCGATGTCGCCGGCGATGACGCGGATCCGGTGCTCCGGG
Source organism: Candidatus Methylomirabilota bacterium (assembly GCA_035708525.1). Classification (GTDB taxonomy): domain Bacteria; phylum Methylomirabilota; class Methylomirabilia; order Rokubacteriales; family CSP1-6; genus DASSSH01. The sequence continues at coordinate 11,184 of DASSSH010000284.1, read as the reverse complement.
ATCCGGAAGATCGCGCTCGCCAGAACGTGCCGCACGCGGTGCGGGTACTGCACGTCCGCGTAGAGCGTGTATCGGTCCTCCCCCGGATCGTAATGCCCCAGGGCGCCGCGGGGCTCCAGGTACTGGGCGTGGACTCGGGTGACGACGTAGCGGCGCCGGATCACGCGACGGGCCCGGGAGAACGCGGCCTCGACGGCGGCCTTGTCGCCCGTCTCGAAGACATTGGAGACGTTGTCGGGACACTCGTCCCAGACCGCGGGGCTCCCGGGCCCGACTGCCGCCGTCGCAGTGACCGACGGCAGAGGATCGTATTCGACGCGGACCAGATCGGCCGCATCCTCCGCCTGGGCCAGCGTCTCGGCGACCAGTAGGGCGACGGGATCTCCCACGTAGCGGACGCGATCCCGGGTCAGGGTTTGGTGCGGCGGGGCGAACATCGGCGACCCATCGGGGCGCTGGCGCCGCAGCGTCGTCTGCGTGATCCCGAGGCTGTCCCGCGCGAGATCCGCCCCCGTGAAGACGGCGAGGACGCCCGGAGCGCGCTCGGCGGCGGAGGTATCGAGCGAGCGGATGCGCGCATGGGCGTGGGGAGACCGGACGAGCACGGCGTGGGCCTGCCCGGGGAGGTTGATGTCGTCGTGGTACCGGCCTTCGCCGCGCAGGAGCCGGACGTCCTCGAACCGCTTGAGGGGCTGCCCGATCCCGAACTCTCCCATCAGGGTGCCGGGAGAGCGGTCAGATCGTGAAGCGGCGCCGGAACACCCGGCGGATCAGGTAGGGATTCGCGCCGAGCTCGTAGAGCGCCCCAGGGTCTCCCGCCCTGAGGGCGGCGCGCTCCGCGTCGGTGAGCTCGTGGCCCTGCATCTCCTCGTCGGTGAAGGTGTCCTTCATGAGGTGCTGGCGGGCGACCGCGGTCAAGAGCTTGTTCAGCGCGTACGAGGTCTTGATCACGGGTGCACCCACACCGCGGCGCAGCCGGTGATCCATTCGGGGACCGGCTCATAGGCGAGCACCTCACCCTTCCATCCGGGAACGGCACCGAGCAAGGCGATCCAGTTCCGGATTTCCTGCCCTCCGTTCCCGCCGTCCCGCTCGATCTCGTCCCACGTCAGGCGCGTGAGCGAATCGACGTCGCCGCGGGCGACGTGGTCCAGCACGCGCTGGTCGAAGTCGGGATTGATTCGCCCGGTCTCCGGGGTGCCCACCCAGTGCGAGAGTCCGCCGGTCGCGACCAGCGCGATACGCTCCCGCGTCGGCCGGGACCGGATGAACCCGCCGACGAACGCCCCCACCTCGCGGCAGCGTCGCGGCGTGGGCAGCGGAGGGGCGCCGCAGTTCGTGTAGACGGCGGCGATGGGGAGGTCACCGTCCGGCATGAGGAAGTGGAGGGGGACCGAGATCTCGTCCCAGCTCTCGATCTCGTAGGAGTAGGCGAAGTCGATTCCGGCGTCCAGGCCGGCCTCGAGGAGCGCCATGGCCCAGTCCGGATTGCCGCGGATCTTCCGGGGCGCGATCCGCATGAGCTTCGCCCCTCCGACGCTCGGCGCCTCGTAGGAGGCCGCGAGACCGACGCAGAAGGCGGGCAGGTTGTTGTACGCGAAGTTCTGGAGGTGATCGTTCACGAACATGACGACGAGATCCGGCCGCGCCGCCGCGAGCCGCCGGCGCAGCTCGTGGAACCCGGCGTAGAGGCGCTCGCGCTGCTCCGGATTCGACACGTCGGGGCGTCCCGTGATCAGGGGCGCATGCGCGGTCAACGCGGCGGCCACGATCTCCGCCATGGCGTCGCTCAGGCGGGGCCGAATCCGATCGCTGTCTGGTGCTCGGCGACGAGCGGCCGGAACCTGACCGGAAGACCGGCCTTCAGGGACTCGAACGGGATATCGACGACGCGCCCCAGCAGCGACAACCCCTCGTCGAGCTTGACCACCGCCACGGCGTAGGGCGCCGGCGCCGGGGCGCCGCGGGGCGGGACCCGAATGATGGTGAACGAGGTGACGGTGCCGGTACCGCTCAGCGGCACGGAGGACCACTCCCGCTCCTGGCAACCGGGACAGAACTCCTTCGGCGGCACGGCCAGCTCGCCGCAGCGGCCGCACTTGATGGCGGTCAGCCGTCCCGCGCGGGCCTCCTCGAAGAAGGTCTTGAGAGTGATCACGCGTTCAGTCACGGCCGAACAGGCTCACGAGCACCGTGGCGGTGTTGCCGCCCAGCGTGTGGACGAGTCCCGTGGAGGCGCCATCCACTTGGCGCGGTCCAGCCTCGCCCCGGAGCTGGGTGGTGATCTCGGCGATCTGGGCCGCGCCCGTCGCGCCGATCGGATGGCCCTTGGCCTTGAGGCCCCCCGAGGGGTTCACGGGCAGCTTGCCGCCCAGGCTCGTCCAGCCCTTCTCGGCGGCAAAGCCGCCGGCGCCGGGCTCGAAGAAGCCCAGCCCCTCGGTGGCGATGATCTCCGCGATGGTGAAGCAGTCGTGCAGCTCGACCACGTCCACGTCGGCCGGGCTCTTGCCGGCCTGGCCATAGGCGCCCAGGGCGGCACGCTCGGTGGCGGTCACGCGGCTCAGATCGCGCTTCTCGTGCATGAACATCGTGTCCGTGGCCGCCTGGGTGCCGAGGACCCACACGGCCCGCCGCCGGGCCTTGGCGACCTCTTCGGCGGCCAGGATGACGGCGGCGCCCCCGTCGGTGAACGGGCAGCAGTCGAAGAGCTTGAGGGGATCCGCCACATAGGTGCTCTTGAGCACGGTGTCCAGCGTGATTTCCTTCTGGAACTGCGCCTTCGGGTTGAGGGCGCCGTGGCGATGGTTCTTGACCGCGACGTGCGCCATCTGCTCCTCGGTCGTGCCGTACTTGTCCATGTGAGCCCGCGCGATCAGCGCGAAGACGCCGGGGAAGGTCAGTCCGGCGGGCTGCTCGAAGGAAGCATCGGAGCAATAGGCGAAGTACTCCGTCGCCGCGTCGGTCGGAATGCTGAGGACGCGCTCGGCTCCACCGACCATGACGATGTCCGAGGCCCCGCTGGCGATCTCCATGACGGCGTGGCGGAAGGCCGCGTGGCTCGTCGCGCACGCGTTCTCGAAGCGGGTGGTCGGGATCGTCGGTAGGCCGAGGAGGGTGGCCGCCAGCGGGCCCAAGTGGAGCTGGTGCTCCCCTTCGCCGCCGGTGACGTTGCCGTAGTAGAGAGCCTGGACGGCGGACGGCGCGATCTCGGCGTCGAGGATGGCGTCGCGCGCGGCCTGGGCAAAGAGCTCCGCGCTGGTCAGGTCGTGCTTTCCGAACTTGGTGACGCCCACTCCGATCACGGCGACTCGACGCATTTGGCCCCCTCGGGGTGAAAGGAAGTTGGCACCGGGCCTCATGATACCTCCGGCGGGCCCCTGAACTCAAAGGGGCAGCGGTACCGGGCCAAAGCTCGTGGGAACTCCACCCGGCATGGTAGGGTTGGCGCGGATGGAGGCGCCGGCGATGGGCTCGCTGGAGGTGGTGGCGTGACGGTCGAGGAAGCGCTCATTGCCCTGCTGGCGGTCGGGATCGGGATCCTGCTCTTCATCGGCCTGGCTCAGGCACTCGAGAACCGTCCCGCGGTTCCCGAACGGCGCGGCCGTCGCCCCGGCGAGCGGTTCCGCCAGCGCCGACCGGGCTCCCCGGCTTCCGATGAGGGGCTGCAGCCGACCGGGCCGATCGCCGGACATGCTCCGGACGGCTCCCCCGAGGAGCTCAATACACCTCGGCCCCCTGCGGATGGTGGTGCGGACTTGGGTGATGCGGACTCGGTTGTCGACGCGGAGGTCACGCCGGGGCCGCCGGGCGACCCGCAGATCGCGCTTCTCGAGGCCACGGTCACCCTGTACCAGAGCGCCAAGCACCGGGAGCTGCTGGCCGCCGCCGAGCCGTATCTGCGGGTCAGCGAGGTGGGCGGCGATGAGTCGGCCGCGCGCTCCCGCGCGATGTCGGCGCTGTGGACCCTGGCCGGACTGTCCCATCACGCGATCGGCGAGCATGGCGACGCGCGGTACGCCTTCGAAGCCGCGCTGGCTGCGGGGCTTGAGGCACCCGACACGGCGGCGTGGGAGGGCTACCCGCCCAGGCTCCCCGCCCTGGCCGTCTCGGTGGGCCGTCATCTGCTCGAGCTCGCCGAGCGTGCCCCCGAAGGGGCGCAGGAGCGCATCACCGGTCCCCGTCTGGCCCAGGTCTGGCTGCGGTGGCGGCTTGCCGTCGCTCCCGGAGACCGCGCGGCGGAGGCGTTGCTCGGGCATGCCCGCGCGGCGCTCGGCGAGGGCTACTGGGAGGTCGCCTGCACGCTCATCCGCCGTCGGGACTTCGGTGAAGCGCGCGCCCTGGTCCAGCAGGGACTCGATCGGGAAGAGCTCCCGGCCGACCGCGGCCAGGCCCTGCTCGAGATGCTCTCAGTCTCGCTCCTCGAGGAGATCGAGCGGCTGACGCAGCCCGCGATCCGGGGCACCACCGATGAGACGCAGGCCGTCGTGGCGCTGGAGACGGGGCAGGCGATGCTGGCGGGCCTCGGCGACGGGACGCTGCCGACGCAGCGCGCGGCCATCCTCCGCCGGCTCTGGCGCGGCTACGCGAAGCTCGGGTTCCGGCGGCTGAAGGCGGGGAGCCTCGAGTCGGCCCTCGAGGCGCTGTTCCACGCCCTCGGCATGCGCGAGGTCGATGCGCGGCGACAGCGGCAGGTTCGTGACGCCCTGGTGCGGACCCTGGAAGGGATCGCCGCGGCCGACGCGGAGGCCATCGGGCGGCTCCTCGCCGAAGGGGAGCGAGTCCCGGCCGTGGAGCGCGTGCAGCGGCTGCTGCTGGCCATCCAGCGCGCGCGGGAAGAAGGGATCTCTCGCGAGGAGCTCAGCGAAGCCTCGGATCGGGCGCGACGGCTCGTCGACCGGATCGACCAGGCGCAGGTGCGCTGATGGACCTCGGGGCCGTCCTCACGCTCGGCGAGATGCTGGATCGGTCGGCGGAGCGGTACCCGGAGCGCGAGGCCGTGGTCTTCAAGCGGGAGCGGGTCACCTACCGCCGGCTCAAGGAACGGGCCGACGCGCTGGCGCGCGGGCTCCTGGCCCTGGGACTGGGGCCGGGAGATCACGTGGTCATCTGGATGCCCAACTGCGTGGAGTGGAACGTTGCCAATCTGGCCCTCGCCAAGATTGGCGCCGTCAGCGTCACGTGCAACAGTCGCTACAAGGCGCTCGAGGTGGAGTACGTCCTGCGCCAGTCCGACGCCACGGCCGTGGTCATGGTGGACCGGTTCGACGCGGCCGGCATCGACTACATCGAGATCCTGCGTGAGATCTGCCCCGAGGTCGACCGGAGCGGTGCCCCGGGCCTGCGGAGCACCGCGTTCCCCGCGCTCCGGCAGGTGGTGGTGCTCGGCGCGCAGGTGCCGGCTGCCTGCGTCTCGTTCGGCGCGGTCGAGGGCATGGGCCGCGAGATCCCGTCGAGCGTTTTGGACTCGGTCCGCGTGCGGGCCGAGGACCCGGCCGAGATGCTCTACACCTCGGGCACCACGGGAGAGCCGAAGGGCTGCCTGCTCTCTCACGGCAACATGTACTACAAGTGCCGGGTCTACACGGATCTGCACGGGTGGACCGCCGAGGACCGTTATCTGGTGGCCGTGCCGTACTTCCATATCTTTGGCTCCATGGGCGGCATCGCCGCCAACTGCCTCGTCGGCTCGACCCAGGTGGTCTTGGACCTCTTCGATCCGGCTGAAGCCATGCGGTTGATCGAGACCGAGCACGTCACGATCTTCTCGGGCGTCCCCACCATGTTCATCACCATCCTCGGCCATCCCGCGTTCGGCCGCCACGACCTGCGTTCCTTGCGCACAGGCTCCATCGGCGCGGCGCCGGTGCCCATCGAGATCATGAAGAAGATTCTGGACCCTGAGCGAGGTCTCGGCATGGACGCGCTCGTCGTCTACGGCCTGACCGAGGCGACGGGCGGGACCCACTGGACGCGGCCCGGCGACCCCCTCGAGAAGCGGGTGTCCACGGTGGGGGTGCGCACGCCCGAGATCGAGGACCGCGTCGTGGATCCGGCGACCGGCCGGGAGCTCGGCGCCGGCGAGGAGGGCGAGCTCTGCATCAAGGGGCCGACCCTCATGCTGGGCTACTACAAGAAACCCGAGGCCACGGCCGAGAAGGTCCGGGAGGGCTGGCTCCACACCGGGGACATGGCGGTGAGGGATGCCGAGGGATACGTCCGGATCACGGGCCGACTCACCGACATGATCATCGTCGGCGGCTTCAACACTTATCCGGCGGAGATCGAGAACTTCTATCTCCGTCATCCGAAGGTTCTCGATATCTCCATCGTGGGCGTCCCCGACCCGATCATGGGCGAAGCCGTGATGGCCTTCGTGATCCCGAAGGAGGGCGAGGCGCTAGCGGCCGAGGAGATCGTCGAATTCGCTCGCGGGAAAATCGCCAATTTCAAGGTGCCGAAGTACGTGGAGCTCGTCGACCGGTTCCCGCTCACCGGGTCGGGCAAGGTGCAGAAGTTCAAGCAGAAGGCGTACGCGGTGGAGAAGTACGGCCTGAAGGGTCCCGACTAGCGGGAACTAGCGCGCGGACCACTGCCGCGAGTGGTCCCGGATCTCCTCGAACAGCGTCAACGGCATCGCGAGAAAGGTCTTCACGACAGCGGGGTCGAAGTGAGTGCCCGCCGCCTCCTGGATGCGGGCACGCGCCTCCTCGAAGAGGATCGCGCGCGAGTAGGGCCGGTCGAAGGTCAGCGCGTCAAAGGCGTCGGCGAGGGCGAAGATTCGCGCCCCGAGCGGAATCTCTTGTCCCTTGAGTCCGTCCGGGTACCCTGTCCCGTCCCAACGCTCGTGGTGGTGGTAGACGATGGGGATGGCGGCGCGCAGGAACGGAATGCGCTCGAGAATTCGGCGACCCAGGTCGGGATGGGTGCGCATGGTTCGCCACTCTTCGGCGGTGAGCGGCCCCGGCTTCAGCAGGATGGCGTCCGGAATGCCGATCTTTCCGATGTCGTGGAGGAGCACCCCGTTGCCGAGGGCCCGCAGCTCATCGTCCGGCATTCCGTGGGCCCGCGCGATCGCCAGCGAGTAATCGTGAACGCGGCGAGAGTGGAGCTCGGTCGCGACGTCGCGCGTCTCGATCGCTGATCCCAATGCCTCGAGCGTCGCCTGGTACGTCGTCTCGAGCTCCTTGAGCGCTTGGGCCAGGTCGCGCGTCGCTTCGGCGACGCGGCGCTCGAGGAGCGCCTCGTACTGCCGCCGCTCGATCAGCAGCTGACGGCGCTCCAGGGCCCGCTCGGCCGCGAGCAGGATCTGCTCCATGTTGACGGGCTTCAGGATGAAGTCGTAGGCGCCGTGCTTGAGACTCTCCACGGCGGTCCTCACGTCGCCCACGCCCGTGAGCACGATGACCGCGGCATCGCCCTCCCTGGCCGTGACCTGCTTCAGGAACTGCAGGCCGTCCATCACCGGCATCTTGATGTCCGTGATTGTGAGCGGGGGGCGAGAGCTCTCGAAGATATGGAGCCCTTCGAGCCCGTTGCTGGCGAGCTCGCAGGTGTAGCCGTTGGAGACGAAGACCTCGTAGAGGGCCGCCTGCACCTGCTGGTCGTCCTCGACGATTAGGACGTGCTTCTGCAGCGAGCCCGAGCTCATTCCACCTTGGCGCGAGGCCTGACGCCTGGGGCCGCGCCGATGTCCTCGTGCACGGAGACCCGATTCTTGCCCGCGCGCTTGGCAGCGTAGAGGGCTTCGTCGGCCGCCCGGATCAGCTCCTCGGTGGAGGGAATGACGTCTTCGGGCAGCGAGGCGATGCCGAAGCTCGCCGTGACCCGGCGCCCGTGGCTGAACGTCGAGGTGGAGAGAATGTAGCGGATGCGGTCTGCGTACAGGCGTGCGCCGTTCTTCGACGTCTCCACGAGCAGGACCGCGAACTCGTCGCCTCCATACCGACAGATGACGTTGATGCCGCGTGATTGCTTGAGGAGGATGTCGGCCATGCCCCGGAGCGTCTCGTCTCCGGCAGCGTGACCGAGCTCGTCATTGACGGCCTTGAAGCCGTCGAGGTCGAGCAGGACGACCGAGACGGGATGGTTGAACCGGCGATACCGGGAGACTTCTTCCTCGAGGCGGATCGAGAAGAACCGGCGGTTGTACAGACCCGTGACCTCGTCCTTGAAGGAAAACTCCTTGAGGCGCGCGTTGGTCGACTCGAGCTCCTTGTAGGCGGTATCGAGGCGCTGTGAGTACTGGTTGACGTCGGTGGCCTGTTGCTCAATGGTGCTGAGCATCCGGGAGAAGGAGAGCATCAGCGCATCGACCTCGTCGTTCTGCTGGACGTACTGCCTGACGGCCTCCCGGTCGGAGCTGGTGTCGCCCGCCGCCTGGGGGGGCGCGAGCGAGGGCTTCCTGAGGGCCGCCACGGCCTCGGAAGTACGTGCGGCCGACTTCGCCAGGTCCCAGAGCATGAGGCTGCCGGCCGCCATCATCACGCCCGTGAAGCCCAAGAGGAGGAGCATCCAGGGCAGGTCGCGGGCCTGGCGCTCCGGGGTCAGGAACGGCCACGTGTAGGCGTACAGGCAATAGGTGATCACCAGCAGGGGCAGGAAGGTCGTCAGCGCCAGGGCGACAATGACCTTACTCTTGACGCGCTGCCCGGCGGAACTGGAAGCCGACTTACCGCGCGTGGCCATATGGTGGGACACGCCGGACGGTCGGCTGGCAGTAATGCACGACAAGGCCCATATCACTCAGAATAGCGGGGACGCGGGCCGCAGGCAGGAATATTTCGAGGGGGGACGACCGCACCGTCTCCCGTCCTTGACGGGGTAGAGATGGCTGGGGTACGGTATCGCTTTATGGTGCAGGGATCGAAAGTCCTCAATCCTGACAGGCAGATCGATTGCGTCGGGCTGTTCTGCCCGATGCCCATCGTCAGGACGCGGGAGGCCATCCAGCAAATGGCGGTGGGCCAGCTGCTGGAGATGCGCGCCGACGACCCCGCCTCCGAGCCCGACATGAAGAGCTGGGTCCAGATCACGGGCCACGACCTTGTCGGCATGGCGCGCGAGGGGGGAATCTATCGGTTCCTGGTGCGAAAGACGCGGTAGCGGTGGAGCGTAGCGGCGCCCAGCCCGAGCGCATCTACCTGGATTATTCGGGTTTCGCGCCCGTGGATCCCCGGGTGCTGGCGGTCATGCGTCCGTTCTTCGAGTCCGGCATCGGCAACCCGTCGGCCCGCCACTCCCTGGGAGCCGAGGCCCGCGAGTCGCTGGATGCAGCCCGGACGAAGGTCGCGCGCCTCTGTGGGGGCTCGCCGGCGGGCGTGATCTTCACCTCGGGCGCCACCGAGGCCAACAATCTCGCGATCCGCGGCGTCACGCTGCGTGCGCGCGAGGCCCGGGGCGCCCGACTCGTCGTGTCCCCCGTCGAGCACATTTCGGTCATCAATCCCTGCCGGGAGCTCGAAAAAGCCGGAGCCACGCCCGTGTTCCTGCCGGTCGACCGAGAGGGACGGGTGGACCCCGAGGCGGTGCGCAATGCGCTGACGCCCGAGACGGTGCTCGTCTCGGTCGGCGCGGCCAGCGGGGAGATCGGCACGCTGCAGCCGGTGGCCGAGATCGGCCGGGTCACCCGCGCGGCAGGCGTGCCGTTTCACGTGGACGCCGTCGGTGCGCTCGGCCGCATGCCGCTCAATGTCGAGACGGCCGGCGTCGATCTCCTCACGCTCTCCGGCAACGACATGTACGGCCCCCCCGGCACCGGTGCCCTCTGGGTCAGGCCCGGCTGCAAGCTCCTGCCGCAGCTGCTCGGCGGCGGGCAGGAAGGCGGCTATCGCTCCGGCACCGAGAACCTGCCGGGTGTGGTTGGGCTGGGCGTGGCGGCCGAGCTGATGCGGACGGAGGGAGCGCACGCGGAGGCGGCCCGGCTCAAGGCGCTGCGCGATCGTCTGATCGCCGGACTCCTCGAGGCGGTTCCGAGCTGCCGCCTGACGGGCTCCCGGTCGGCGCGACTGCCTCACCACGTCAGTGTGGTGCTGAGCCGTGTGAAGGCTGACAGCGTCCTGCTCGATCTCGACCTGGCGGGAGTCGCCGCCTCTTCGGGGTCGGCCTGCTCGTCGCTCACCCAGACACCGTCACATGTCTTGCGCGCCATCGGCTGCAGCCCGGAGGAGATGGAGGGCTCGCTCTGCTTCACGCTGGGGCGCTGGAGCACGGCGACCGACGTCGACGTAGTGCTGGATCGCCTGCCGCCCATCGTCTCCCGCCTCCGGGCGCTCGCCCCCTCGCTTCCCCGGTAGCGGCGGGATGCGTCTTCTCCTGTTCGACATCGACGGCACGCTCGTGTCTGCGCGAGGCGCAGGCCGCCGGGCGTTCAAGGCGGCACTCGAGGGCGTCTTCGGGACGGCGGGTGGGATCGACGAGTACGATCTCCGTGGCCGGACGGATCAGCGCATCGTCTTCGACGTGATGGAGGCGGCGGGATTTCCGCGCGAGGTCGTGAGGCCGCGGCTCGACGAGGTCTTCGAGGCCTATGCGCGTGGACTGGTCGCCGAGATCGGCGATGGCTCGGGCGTGATCACGCTGCCCGGCGTGTCGGAGCTGGTACGGCAGCTCGATCGCGCCGAGGGCGCGCTGATCGGTCTGCTCACCGGCAATATCGAGGAGGGGGCTCGCATCAAGCTCGCGCCGTCAGGCCTCTGGCCCCTCTTCCCCGTGGGCGCCTTCGGCTCTGACGACATCGACCGGCGGCGGCTTCCCTCGCTGGCTGCACGGCGGGCGCAGGCCCTCATCGGCTGCGCCTTCGAGCCAGCTGACGTGGTCGTGATCGGGGACACCCCGCACGACATCGATTGCGCCCGCGCCTTCGGCGCGGTGGCGGTGGCCGTGGCCACCGGCCAGTACGTCCGCGCGCAGCTGCTCGACGAGCGACCCGACCTCTTCTTCGACGACCTCGGCGACGTCGAGCGGGTCGCTCGGGCCCTCCTCGGGCTCTAGACGGTGCCTGCCGTCAGGGGTGTCACGCCGAGCTCGGCGGCGATCTCGTTGACGTGCCGGAACAGTGCGGGCGCTAGGGGAATGCCGTGCCGCCGCCGGAGGGCTTCGGTCTCCGCCTCGGGCTCGCCGGCCGTGTAGACGCGCTCCTGGCCGTCCGCGCGAGGCGTGGCATTGAGCGCTCCCAACATGTCGTCC
>DASSSH010000283.1:0-6725 GCA_035708525.1 Candidatus Methylomirabilota bacterium | reverse complement strand
CATCACCGGGCTCGTCGTGGCCAACCTGACTGGAACGCAGCCAGACCAAAAGGCCACCGCCACAACAAAGACCGCCGTGGCCACGGCTCCGAGTCCACAGCCGGCAGTCCCATCCCAGGCGGCCATCGAAACCTGCAATCGGTACGCGGGAACCCCGCCCACCCAGCGCGACAAAACGATCGAAGTCGTGAAGGACGCGGCGATCGGGGCGGTGGCTGGTGCGGCTATCGGGGCCGCGGGCGGCGCCATCGCCGGAGGCGGCAAGGGTGCCGGGAAGGGCGCGGCGATCGGCGGCATCGTCGGGGCCGGTGGCGGGTCACTCTACGGCCTCAACGAGGCCCACAAGCAGGACAAGGAGTACCGAGAGGCGTACGCCCGCTGTATGCACGCGCGGGGCTACGCCGGTTAGCCAGTCGGGTCCGGAAGCGACGCGTTTCCCGTCGGCCCTCCCTGCCCCCACGGGGAGGGCCGGTTCAGCGCGGCGGCGGGCGGACGCCCGGGCGACTATCCGCGCCGGGTCTTGGCGAGGTCGAGCAGCACGAGCGCCCAGCCGATGGTCCGCAGCTGGTCGTCGATGGCGAAGTGGGCCCGCCGATCGAGCCGGCGCCGCTCAAGCGCCGGTGTCTCCTTCCGCTCGCGCCGCTGCCGCATTCGCCGGTCGAGGACGACCTGCACGGTCTCGTGTCCTGCGAAGGCGCGCTTGATTTGCTCATAGAGCTCCCGCCGGTGCCGGGCGACCACGAGCAGGTGCTTCGCAACCGCGATCTCCTCGACGGCCCGTCGCGGGGGTGTCCGCCGGCCGCTTGCCGCGGCGCGGAGCGCCCTGGGACCGCCCTCCAGGTCGAGGAAGCGGGCGAGCGGGCTCCAGGTGCCGCTTCCACAGCCCGGGCAGGTTTTGGGGCCGACTTCGAAGCATTCTTCGCAATCGAGGCAGAGGGCCAGCTTCCGGAGCGGCAAGTGGATGGCGGCGGGGAGTGCTCGGGAGCGGTGCAGCATGACCGTTCTCACCTCCGTCCGGGTCGTAGGTAGATAAGCAAAAGCCGGTCCACTCGATACCGGACTAGAAATCAGCTACTTAGCCCGCGACGCCGCGGCTCGAGGAAAAAAACGAGACGGAAACGGTGGACACGTGTGTCAGGAAACGCGGAGCCGCTATCAGGCGCAGCGGTAGTCCTGGGTGGCGGGGACCAGAGTCACCTGGCCCAGTGCTCAGGTGCGGTAGGAGGGGTCGATGCGGTCGAGGCGCCTGAGCAGCCCGGGCCAGATCAGCGCTCCCCGCCCTCCACCAGCCCCGGCGGCCGCGGTGAGCTGGGTATAGGCGTTGTCGATGATCGCCTTGGGAACGGGGATCAGCTCGCCGCCACCCGCCTGGGCGCGCACCTGGATGGCGCACGACGTCTCCAGGTAGTACATGGAGACGAACGCCTCCGCGACCGTCTCTCCGACCGTGAGCAGCCCGTGGTTGCGCAGGATGAGCGAGCGCTTGTCCCCCAGGTCCGCGACCAGGCGCGGCTTCTCGTCGTCGTTCAGCGCCGGCCCCTCGAAGTCGTGATAGCCCAGGCTGGCGAGCACGGAGATGGAGTGCTGGGAGATGGGCAGCAACCCCGCCCGCTGGGTCGACACGGCCACGCCGTTCACGCTGTGGGTATGGAGCACGCACAGCACGTCGTGACGCGCGGCATGGATGGCGCTGTGGATCACGAACCCCGCGGGGTTCACCGGAAACGGCGAGTCCACGATCTTCCGGCCGTGCAGGTCGATCTTCACCAGGCTGGACGCGGTGATCTCGTCGAAGAACATGCCGTAGGGGTTGATCAGGAACTGGTCCGCGGCGCCCGGGACGCGCGCCGTGATGTGGGTGAAGACGAGGTCTTCCCACCCGTAGTGGGCGACGAGGCGATAGCAGGCGGCGAGGTCCACCCGCACGGCCCACTCCTCCGCCGAGACCCTGTCCCGCAGCGACGCGATGCCGAGAGTCGACACGCTCATGAGGTCCTCTTTTCTCCGTGTGGGGATCGAGGATGCGGGCCTTCGGCCCGGAAATCACTTGAGCGCGGGCATGACCTCCTCGCTCAAGATGCGCAGGGTCCGTAGCGCCTGCTCCTTCGGGATCAAGCCACCGGCATTGAGCTCGACCAGGATGCCATCCAGCTCCAGATCGTCCCGGAGCTCGGCCAGCCGCTCGATCAGGCCTGCGGCAGTCCCGAAGACCACCCGGGTCTTCAGGATCTCGTCGTAGGACATCTTCGCGACGTGCTCGGCTTGCGCCGCATGCCGCTCAGCGGGCCCTGAGCCGGGGCGGCCGATCCGCGACCGGATCAGGTCGGCGTGGCGCTGGAAGAAGTAGGTGATGCTTTCCTTGGGTTCCTCGCGGGCGCCCTTCTCCGTCGTGCCGGCATAGACGGGAATCCGCAGATACACGCTGGCCGGCTCGGGGTGGCCGGCCTCCTGCCAGGCGCGGCGATAGTCCCGCAGGTGGCCCCGCAGCGCCGGAAGATCCAGATCGCGAACCCCGACGAAGAGGGGCAGGCCGAGGCGTCCGACGGAGGCGAAGGTCTCTGGCGAGTTGGCCGCCATCCGCAGCGGCGGGTGAGGGAGCTGATACGGGCGCGGCGACACCATCGCGTTCTCGAACCGATAGAACTGACCCTGATAGCTGAACCGCTGCCCCTTCCACGCCTCGCGAAGGATCGCGAGCGCCTCGAGGAAGCGCGCTTGGCTCTCGTCGTACGGCACGCCCAGCACGTCGTAGGCGACCGGCGATCCGCTGCGCCCGATCCCAAAGTTGAAGCGGCCCTCGCTGAGGTGATCCACGGTCGCGACCTCTTCGGCGATGCGCAGCGGGTTGTTCAGCGGAAGGAGCTGCACGGCCGTCCCGACGCGGAGGCGCCGCGTGCGGCCTGCGATGAAGGCCGCCAACAGCAGGGGCGCGGAGATCACCGAGCGGGCGGGATTGAAGTGCAGCTCGCCCAGCCAGAGACAGTCGACGCCCCAGGCCTCCGCCGCCTCGGCGAGCTCGAGCCCCTCCTGGAACGCCGCGGCCTGGGTCGTGCCGGGGCGCGCTTCCTCCACGAATAATCCGAAGTGCATGGGCTTCAGCATCGAATCATCGAGCCTCGCTGGACGGCCTGAGCCAACGGCGCCCTTAGCGTATCCGGGTCCTCGCAGGACGTCAAAGCGTTTTGCCCGGAGCGCTAGGCTGAACGAGCGCGGAGAGTCATAATCAGACCCGATGAGACGGAGCGTCCGGATCGGCGCGCTGACCGCTTTCGCCATCGGCCTGTTCGCGGCCGCGCCGCTGCCGGGCGGCGCCATGGCGGCCGAGAAGCCAGCGTCGGAAGACGCGCTGGATCTGCTCCCGATCACGCCCGAACAGCACCGGCGCCTCGTGCGGGGAGACGTCGTCTCGTATGCCGTGACCGAGCATAGCGAGCGGGAGCTCGCCGTGGCCCTGGCCATCTTCGTGCCCGTGCCGGCGCCCCAGCTCGCCCAGTACCTGGTCTCGGGGCAGCTGATCGCCGACGATGTGACCATCTCCGACTTCGGGATCGTGCCCGAGCCGGCCGCCGCCGACGCGTGGTCCGGAGCCCGCTTCACCGAGAGCGAGCGCGGCGAGGCCGAGAGCCTTCTCGACGCGTCGCCCGGATCGCGCTTCAACCTCTCGCCAGCCGAAATCCAGGCGCTTCGCGCCCTCCGAGACTCTTCGGATCGCCTCCGCGGGAGCACCGCGGTCGAGCTGGGCTCAGAGGCGTACCGCCGCCTCCTCCGCCAGCGCCTGCAGGCGTACCAGCAGGGAGGGCTCGCCGCGATTCCTCCCTATGCGAGGAGTGGCGGCGTCCTCACCGACCCGACTGCGGAACTTCGGCTCGCCGTCGCCGACACCGAGCGCCTCGCCCGGACCGGCTCCATGATCAGCGATGTGCTCCTCCGGTATCCGGCCGCGCAGCCGCCGCAGGTGGTCCATCGCTTCTACTGGATCAAACGGCGCGTCCAGCGGCGCCCCGATCTGAGCCTGCTTCACCAGATCGTCGCGCCCGGTCCCGACCCCGTCGTCCACGTGGAGCGCTATTTCTATGTCGGGCATTCGTACAACGCGGCGCAGATCGTCACTGGCGCCTTCGCCTACGAGAGCGGCAGCGTGGTCTTCGCGACGAGTCGCTTCTCGACCGACGAGATTCTCGGGGTCGCGAGCCAGATGAAGCGGGCCGTGGGGCGCGGGCAGCTGCGAGACGAGATGCGCAAGCGCCTCGAACGCCTCCGCACCCTGCTGATTCTCCCCCAGCCCGTGCAGAGCCCGTGACGGTGCTGCGGCGAGACGATCTGCAGCCAGGCGAGGGCTCGCCGTCCGAGACACGAATCCGCTTCGACTACGCGGCGTTCTGGGCTTCGGATCCGGCCCACCGACGTCCTGTGCCCATCGACCTGGAGGCCTTCGCCCCCGACGACCTGATCGCCCGCGAGATCCGCGCAGCGGGGACCTTCTTCGAGATCGAGCTCCTCGAGCACCTCGCCTTGCACGGGCCGGCCGCGGGCGTGTTCCTCGACGTCGGCGCGAATATCGGAAACCACGCCGTCTTCTTCGGAAAGTTCCTCGCCGAGCGGGTCGTGTGCGTCGAGCCGCATCCGGACCTGGTTCCGGTTCTCAGCCGCAACCTCGCTGCGAACGGGATCCCCGATGCCACGGTGCTGCCGTACGCCGCCGGCCGCGCCGCGGGCCGGGCGTACATCTCGCGGGTCAAGGAGCTCGTCCACAAGAACATCGGAGCCAGCCGCATCCAGGAGACGCGGCCGGATGACGGGATCGATGTCACGGTGGCCCCGCTGGACCAGCTCCTGGGGCTGGCCGTGCCCCCTCTCGGCACCGCGCGGATCACG
Organism: Candidatus Methylomirabilota bacterium; assembly: GCA_035708525.1. GTDB lineage: Bacteria > Methylomirabilota > Methylomirabilia > Rokubacteriales > CSP1-6 > DASSSH01. The sequence continues at coordinate 1,850 of DASSSH010000283.1, read as the reverse complement.
TGCGTGAAGATCGACGTGGAGGGGCTCGAGCTCGACGTCCTGCGCGGGGCCACCCGACTCCTCCGGGACCACCGGCCCCAGCTAGTCATCGAGCTTGCCAGTCGTGATGCGCGGGTGGCGGTGCGGCGCTTCCTCGCCGAATACGGCTACGCGGACATCGGCAGGCGCTTTGGATGGACGCCGACCTACCACTTCATCGATCCCGCCACCCACCAGTTGCGCGACAGCCCCCACCGGCCGACGCCGGACGCCTCGGCCGATCGCATGCGCGCCATGGAGGCCGAGCTGGCCGCCCTCGTCCCACCCGGGGGACGGTTCATCCTGGTGGACCAGGAGGAGATCGCCAGTGGACTCGTCCTCGACGATCGAACGCGGTGGCCGTTTCTCGAGCGCGACGGCCAGTACTGGGGGCCGCCCGCCGATGACGCCACGGCGATCCAAGAGCTCCAGCGGCTGCGCACCGCCGGCGCCGAGTTCATCGTCTTCGCCCCCTGCGGCTTCTGGTGGTTGGAGTACTACACCAGCCTATCGGACTACCTGCGACGGGAGTGCCGGCGAGTCCTCGCCAACGAGCGCTTCGTCGCCTTCCGGCTACCGCCCTGAATCCGTCTCGGCCGCTACCACGCCTTCTCCAGGAGCCGGCTCAGGACGAAGCTGACGAGGGATACGATCAGGGCGCCGAGCAGCGCGGCGACGAAACCCTGAACCCGGAAGCCCACGCCCATGCCCTGCGCGATCCAGCTCGTCAACAGCAGCATGAACGCGTTGATGACATAGGTGAAGAGGCCGAGGGTCACGAAGTTGAGCGGGAGCGTCACCAGGAGGAGCAGGGGACGGATGAGCACGTTGACCGCCCCAAAGACCAGCGCCACGATCCCCAGCGCGATCCAATCGTCCCGCTGCGGATGGCTGCCGGCGGCGGCGAGATGGATGCCGGGGACGATCCAGGCCGCCACCAACAGGCTGACCGCGTTGATCACCAGCCGCAGCAGGATGAACATGGCGTTCCCCCATCGGCCGAGCAGCCGCGACGACACGGCTCGGCTCTCACCCATGATAGTCACGCCGTGCCTCATCGCACCACTCTGGGGTCGGCGGGGTGGATCAGCGGGATTTGGGCTTCGTCGCCGGCTCCGGTGGCCGGTCAGGGCCCCAGATCCGACGGAAGTAGGTGTCGGCCAGCTGCAGGGCGCCCACGGGATTGTGAGCCAGGACGCGATCCTTGGCCACCAGGGTGGTGACCAAGCCTTTCGAGTAGCGGGAAAACAGGCTGTCGTGGCCCACGCACAGGCCCAGAATCACGTTGAGCTCGCAGCCGGCGCGATTCAAGAGCTCGGCCTGCGAAATCGGGTTGCACATGGGCTCGAAGCTTCCGGGCCGGATCTTGTCCTCGTCCCGCAATCCGAGGCGCTCCTTGGGGACGCAGCCATTCTTGCACGCCGCCGAGGCCACCTCGAACCCATGGCTCTCGAGGATGCCGCTGAGCGTCTTGGCCTGGTCCACGAAGCTGATGCAGGTGGCGATGCCGATCTTGTGGAAGCCGAGCTTCTTGGCGAAGGCGCAGATCTCCTCGACCCGAGTCCAGCGGCAGTACCCCTCGCTCTCCACGAGCGCCGAGGCCGAGGCGATTCGGAGAACCTCCGGGTCTTCGTACACCTTCCAGGCGCGCTCGATGCTCTCCTCGTCCACCTTGGACGGGCAGAAGCCCGGCCCGCGCGTGTCGGCCTCCCCGTGGCGGCAGGCTCGAACCGTGGGGGGACAGTACGCGCATCCAGGGATCTCGTAGGCCATGGCAACCCTCCTCCTGCACGGCGGAGTGCAAGCCCGGTGCCGCGTTGCCGCGGCGGAGA
>DASSSH010000282.1:0-14529 GCA_035708525.1 Candidatus Methylomirabilota bacterium | reverse complement strand
GCGCCCACGCCATCCTCGGGTCATGAATCCAGAAATCTCGCGGCCCGTGACCCTCGCCCTTGTCGCCCTGGTCGCCCTCAGCGGACCGGTCCGCGCCGAACCCTGGAGCCAGGCCCGCATGTCGCGGCTTCCCGACTCCGCCTTTGCGGCCATCGAGACCGGGCGCGACGGCAGGCCGCACCGCCATCTGCCCCATCACGATGAAACGGGCGCGGTCGATGCCGCTCACTTGAAAGCCGCTCTGGCGCGCCTGAACCAGGTGCAGTGGATCGACCCGACCTCGGCCGAGGCCGCCCGCCGTCATCTCGACGAGCATCGGCGGGCCCTGAGCCTCTCAGGATCCACCCGCGCCAGCGGCCGGCAGCCGCCCCGCCCCAGGCAGGCGAGAGGCGCGCGAGCGCCTCACAGCACACCGGTGCTCATGGATGCGAGCCTCACCGGGACAGCGCGAGCCGATGGACATGCGCGGCGCCCCCAGCCGGAGCGGCTCCGGGTGCCGAGCCGGAGAGACGATTCGCCGGGCCTCTCAGATCGCCGCAGCCTCAGACGGATCCACGAGCACCCGGCCGAGGCGCTCCGGATGAGCCGAGGTCGAAGTCGCTGACTCGACCCGGAGGCTAGACCGGCATCACCCCGTGCTTCTTCCAGGGGCGCTCGATCTTCTTGGTCCGGGCCATCTCGAGCGCCCGGATGAGCACGGGCCGGGTCTCCCGCGGGTCGATCACGTCGTCGATGAAGGCGCCACCCGCGGCGATGTACGGGTTGATCAGCTTGCGGAACTCCTCGACACGGTGGGCCCGCTCCTGGTCCGGGTTCGCCGCCGCGGCGATCTCCTTCCTGAAGATGATGTTCGTCCCCCCTTCGGGGCCCATCACGGAGATCTCGGCCGTGGGCCAGGCGACGATGAGGTCGGGTTCGTAGGCCTTGCCGCACATGACAAAGTAGCCCGCGCCGTAGGCCTTGCGCACGACCACGGTGAGCTTCGGCACCGTGGCCTCGCTCACCGCATAGAGCATCTTGGCGCCGTGGCGGATGATGCCCTGGCGCTCCACCTTGGAGCCCACCATGAAGCCCGGCACATCCTGCAGGAACACCAGCGGGATGTGGAAGGCGTCACAGAGCATGATGAAGCGCGCCGCCTTGTCGGCCGAATCCACATCCAGCGCCCCGCCCAGGACCATGGGCTGGTTGGCCAGGATCCCCACCGGCCGCCCTCCCAGCCGCGCGAAGCACGTGATCAGGTTGCGGGCGAACATGGGCTTGATCTCGAAGAAGCGCCCGTGGTCGACGATGTGGGCGACCACCTTCTTCATGTCGTAGGCGCGCCGGGGGCTGTCGGGCACCACGCTCAGCAGCGCCTCGTCCATCCGGTCGGCCGGGTCTTCGCACGGGATCAGCGGCGGCTGCTCGAGGTTCGAGGACGGGAAGTAGGAGAGGTAGTCCTTGATCGCCTGGATGCAGGCCCGGTCGTCGGGCACCTCGAGATCCGCCACGCCCGAGATCTCGGTGTGGATCTTGGAGCCTCCGAGCTCTTCCGGGGTGATGTCTTCTCCGACCACCGCCTTGACCAGCGGCGGGCCGCCGAGCGACATGTGGCTGGTCCCCTTCACCATGGGCACGAAGTCGGCCAGCGCGGGGATGTAGGCCGTGCCGGCAGCGCCGGGACCCACCATCGCGGCGACCATCGGCACCACGCCCGACATGATGGACTCCTCGCGGAAGAGGAAGCCCGACTGGGCGAAGGTCGAGCCGATCGCCTCCTGGATCCGGGCGCCGGCCGAGTCGATGAGCCAGATCATGGGGACGCGCTTGGACAGCGCGATCTCCCGCGCGCGGTTGCACTTGACCTCGGCCGTGCGCCCCATGGAGCCCGCCATCACCGTGAAGTCGTAGGCGATGAGCGAAGCGAGGCGCCCCCCGATCTTGCCGAACCCCGTGACCACGCCGTCGGCGGGCGTCTCTCTGCCCTTCATGGCGGGCGAAATGTTGGCGTGGGTGGCCAGGAGGCCGATCTCGGTGAAGCTCTCGCCGTCGAAGAGGAGCTCGATCCGCTCGCGGACGGTGAGCTTGCCTTCGGCGTGCTGCTTCGCGATCGCCTCCGGCCCGCCCATCGCCAGGGCCCGTTGGCGTCGAGCCTTCAGCTCATCCACCAGCTCCTTCATTCCCATGGCGGCTCCTCGCTACCCCTTCATCTGCCCGGACATGATGCGCTGGTAGATGATGAGGTCCGTCGGCGGCGGCGAGCCGCTCAGCATGGTGAGCATGGTGGCGATCTCGCTCCGGTGGTGGGTGCCGTGGTTCGCCACGTGCTGGAGCATCTGCCAGAGCGGCGCGGAGTAGCCGTTGCCGCGCGTGTCCCGGTAGTCCATCACGCGCGCCAGGTCGGCCGAGGTCAGCCCCTCGATGAACCGCCGGTGCTCCTTCTCGAAGTCATCCCAGCGCGCCCGCAGCTCGGCCATGCTCGAGAAGTCGCCATCGCCGAGGAAGTGGCTCGGCGTGATCCCCTTCCAGCGCTCGAGCCAGATGGTATCGGCGCCCAGGATGTGGGCGAACAGGCCCTTGAGCGTGGGGAAGCTGAACTGCGGACCGGCCTCCTTGCGGGCGGTGTCCTCCCCGAGCGCGGCCGCCACGTCGAAGAGCCGGCGGGTGGCCCACCAGTGATACCCGTAGAGACCCTGAATCAGTGTCAGCTCCATCGCGCGCGCCTCACTCGAGGACGGCGACCGTCTCCCCTTCCTGGACGGTCTGCCCTTCTGACACCTTGATCTCCTTCACCTTGCCGGCCCGGGGCGCTTCCACGGGGATCTCCATCTTCATGGATTCCAGCACGATGACCGGGTCGCCCGCGGCGATCGAGTCGCCGGGCTTGGCCGCGATCTGGAACACGACGCCCGTGATGTGGGCCTTGACCTCTTCAGGCATTGAACGCTCCTTGTTCGATCATCTGCGTGTGCACCCTGCCGGCCCGGAATGCCGGGTGCGCCAGCACGCGCTGGTGGAACGGGATAACCGTCTTGACCCCGTCCACGGCGAAGCCGTCGAGCGCACGCCCCATGCGGCCGATGGCCTCCTCCCGCGTGAGCCCGGTCGCGATCAGCTTGGCCAGCAGCGGGTCGTAGTGTACCGAAACTTCGACCCCTTCCGCGACCCCACATTCGACGCGGATGCCGGGCCCCTCGGGCAGGGCCAGCCGGCTGAGCCGACCCGGCGACGGCATGAAGTTCCGGGCCGGGTCTTCGGCATAGATGCGGCACTCGATGCTCGACCCGCGCTGGACGATCTCCGGCTGCCTCCACGGCAGCGGCTCGCCCGCCGCGATGCGGAGCTGGGCTTGGACCAGGTCGAGTCCTGTCACTTCCTCGGTCACCGGATGCTCGACCTGCAGCCGCGTGTTCATCTCGAGGAAGTAGAAGCCCTCGCCCTCGACGATGAACTCTACGGTCCCCGCGTTCACGTACCCGACGGACCGCGCGCCCCTGACCGCCGTCTCGGTGAGCCGCGATTTGAGGCCGGGCGGCAGGTTCGGCGCGGGGCTCTCCTCGATCAGCTTCTGGTGACGGCGCTGGATCGAGCACTCGCGCTCATGGAGGTGGACGACCCCGCCGCGCGCGTCGCCGAACACCTGCACCTCGATGTGGCGGGGCGCCTCGAGGAAGCGCTCGACGAACAGCGCCCCCGAGCCGAAGGCCGCCTGGGCCCGGCGCTGGGCCGTGGCCCATGCCTGGGCGAGCCCGCGTTCGTCGGGCACCTTGACCATGCCGATGCCGCCGCCGCCGGCCGCGGCCTTGAGCATCACGGGAAAGCCGATACGGGCCGCCGCCTCCCGCGCGGCCTCCAGCGTCTCGAGCGCTCCCTCGCTGCCCGGCAGGACGGGGACCCCGGCCCGGACCATGTGCTGGCGCGCCCCGACCTTGTCGCCCATCTGCTGGATCACCTGCCAGGGCGGCCCGACGAAGGCGAGGCCCGCTTCCTCGGTCGCGCGGGCGAACCGCCAGTTCTCGGAGAGGAACCCATACCCCGGGTGAATCGCCTCGGCTCCCGTCTCGCGGGCCGAGGCGATGATGCGCTCGATGTCGAGGTAGCTCTCCCGGGCCGGGGCGGGTCCGATGAACACCGCCTGGTCAGCCTCCTTCACATGCGGCCAGCCGGCGTCGGCCTCCGAGTAGACGGCGACGGGCCGCACCCCGAGCGCCCGGCAGGCACGGATGATGCGGCGGGCGATCTCCCCTCGATTGGCGACGAGGACGCGCGAGAACAACGGCTCAGGCGGGCTGGGCGAGCTCGAAGGCGGCCAGTTCGAGGACCGACGCGCGCCAGCCGCCCTCCGCCCGCACCCAGCGGGAAATCAGGGTCACCGCGCCCTGCGGGCCCTCGAGCCGCAGCTTGGCCAGCCGGTGATGGCCCAGCTTGCTGAAGGCGACGACAGCGTGGCTCTCGAAGCCGGCACCGGCCAGCCGCACCGCATGGGCCGGATCCCAGGCGCATTCGGGCAGGAGCCCACGCCGAATCCCTGCATCGTCCCCGGCCATGAGCGCCTTCCCAAGAGCAGCCAAGGCCGATCTCAGATCGTCCGGCATCGGCCACTCGCGTCCCACGCTCTCGAGGCGGATGAACTCGCGGGCGTCGTCTGAGAGCTCGGCCGCGGCGGGGTCCGGCAGCGCCACAGCCGGCGGCATCCCGGCCCCGGTCACCCCACCCGCAGCGACCAGGCGCTCCTCGAGCCGGGCCCGCCACTCCGCGGCGCGCTCCTCGAGCGCAGGCGTCGAGAACAGGTGCCGCAGCACCGTTTCCCCGGCGACGATGTGGCGCCGCTCGTCCTCGATGCAGCGGAGGAGGATGCGCCGCGTGGGCGGCTCGTACACGGGATTGGCCTGGGCCACGTGCGCCTCGTACACCGCCAGAAGATGAGGCTTGAGGACGCGGTACACGCCCACCAGCCGCTCGACGGTCTGATGGGGCATCTCCGCGCTCTCCAGCAGGTCCATGAAGGCGACGAAGGCCTGGCTCGAGGGCTCGGACATGTGGGCCTGAGCGCGGAGCTCCGGCAGCCGCCGCCCCCAGCCGTCCGCGTGCTGGGCGTTGTCCCAGACGTGGCGGCCCAGGAGGAGCTTGGCCGAGAGCTCGGGGGTGAGCGCGATCCAGCCCGCCAGAATCCGCATCATCCGCTCCACCGCGTAGCGGTACTGGCGGACCGTCCGCGCGGACTCCTCGACGGAGAAGTGGCCCTCCAGGCGCTCGGTCACGGGGCTAGTAGACGGGCGACCGCTGGGTCGTCTTGATCAGCCGCTCGATCTCCTCCTCGGTGAAGCCGGCCATCCGCCGAACCTCGGTCGCGATGGAGATCGGGACCAGGTCGTGCTCGCCGAGCTGCCGGATGCCACCGAGGTTGAAGCGCTCGTCGATGGACTCCTGGAACTCGATGGCGCGGCGCCGCCGTTCGGGATCGCCCTCGGTGAGCCTCGTGAGCCACTTCGAGCCCATCCGGACGTGAGTGATCTCGTCGGCCAAGACGAAGTCCACGGCGCGCTCGATGACGGGGTCGCCGATCTTGCGACCGATGTGGACGAGCTGGTTGAAGACGTCGCAGGCCAGCCCCTCCAGCCCCCGGTTCACCCCCGCCACCCGGGCCGCGGCGTCCTCGGCGCAGGCGCAGCGCCAGAGGATGGTGGTCTCGGGGAACTCGCCCACATAGCCCCCCATGTGCTCGAGGAGGCGGATGTAGATCTCCACGTGGCGCGACTCGTCCCAAACCTGACGCGCCATGTCCATCGTGAACTCCCACGGCGCGTCGGGGAAGTCGTAGACGGTGCGGCCGGCCCCTTCCATGGCCTGCATCTCGCCGACCATGATCCCGTGCATCCGCTCCTTGATGGACTCGTGGGAGAGGAGGTCGGGGAAGGGCGGCAACCCCTGCTCAACCTTGGCCTGGGCCACGTCGCGGGCCCGCATGCGCACCATGCGGTCCTCGCGGGCTAACTTGTCATACGCGATCCGACGATCCATAGCACCTCCGTCGGCGACTGAACCGCTGTTCAGCGAGTCTAGCCGAAGCCAGCCCCCAAGGCAACGGTCAGGCCGATCACGACGACGGGCGCGGTCAGGCTCAGCAGGATCTTCCCGCCCATGTGGACAGCGCGCCCCGCAGCGCCGGCTACACGCGCTCCTTGAACTCCTTGCCGAGCAGGCCCTCGGGGCGGACCAGCAGGACCACGATGATGATGATGAACGCCAGCGTGTTCTTGAACTGGATGGTCAGGTATGCCCCGGCCAGGCTCTCGGCCACCCCGAGGATCAGGGCGCCCACCACGGCCCCCGGCAGGCTGTTGAGCCCACCCAGCACCGCCGCGGCGAAGCCTTTGAGGAAGGGGTCGAGCATGAAGAAGGGATCGAGCAGGAGCGCCGGGGCCAGGAAGATCCCCGCCACCACGCCCAGCGCGGAGGCCGCGCCCCAGGAGACGCCCAGGACCATCCGCGTCGGGATGCCGAGGGTCTGGGCGGCCATCACATTCTCCGAGGTGGCGCGCATGGCGAGACCCAGGCGGGTCCGCTGGACCAGGAGGTAGAGCAGCAGGCTGCCCGCGAGCCCCGCCGCCATGGTGGCCAGCGACAGCTGGCTCACGACGGCCGCGCCGACCTGGTAGGTCGTGGTGTCCGAGATGGGAAACGGGAGCGACACGGGCTCGGCGCCCCAGACGTAAACCACCACGCCCTCGAGGATCAGCGCCAGCCCCAGGGTGAGGATGACCATCCCGAGGAGGTTGGCCCCCTCCCGCTGCGCCTTCACGAGGACGGCCAGGTAGAAGGCGATGCCGATCGCCGCGCCCGCGGCCAGGCTTGCCACGAGCGCGATCCAGAACGGGTACTGATGGGACAGGAGGGAGAAGGACACGAAGGTCGCGATGGTCGCCACGTTGCCGTGGGCGAAGTTGAGCACCCGCGTGGACCGGTAGATCAGCACGATCCCCAGCGCCACCAGGGCGTAGAGGCTCCCCGCCGAGACGCCCGTGAGCGTGTACTGGAGGAGCTTGTCCATGGGCTACCTGAACGGCCAGAGCTGAAAGTAGAGGCGCGTGCGGAGCCACATGCCGAACAGCCCCAGCGGCTGGAAGATCAGCACCCCCAGGATGGTCACGCCGTACACCACCGGCACCAGCTCCCGCAGGTTGAGCTTGGACAGGACCTCGGGGACCAGCACCGAGAAGGCCGCCCCCAGGATGGAGCCCTCGATGGAGGCCACCCCGCCGATGATCACCGCGACGAAAACGTTGATGGACTCCGGAATGTTGAAGATCTGGGGCTCGATGTGCCCCAGCACCTGGGCGTAGAGCGCCCCGTGCACGCCCGTGTAGAAGGACGACACGGCGAAGGCCAGGAGCTTGTAGCGCGTGAGGCTGACGCCCACCACCTCGGCGGCGATGTCCGAGTCCCGGATGGCGATGAACGCGCGGCCCACGTAGGACGAGATCAGGTTGTATGACGCCAACGCGAACAGCGCCAGCAGCAGCATGTAGACGTAGTACTCGTACTTGTTGCTCGACAGGCCGAGCATGGGCTTGAGCTTGGCGATGGCCAGCCCCGAGCGGCCGCCCGAGAGCGTCTCGAAGTTGGTGAAGATCTGGTACACGGCCACGCCGAAGCCCAGCGTGGCGATGGCCAGGTACGGCCCCTTGAGCCTCAGCGACGGAAAGCCCACGACCACGCCCGCCAGCGCCGCCAGCAGCCCCGCCCCGGCCAGCGCCACCAGGAAGGGCGCCCCCCAGATCCTCATGTGGCCGAAGGCGAAGGCGCCGATGGCCAAAAAGCCCGCCTGGCCGAACGAGATCTGCCCCGTGTAGCCGATGAGGAGGTTCTGCCCGATCACGCCGATGGCCAGGAGCGCCACGAGCGTGGCCCGGAAGACGACGGACTCCGTCGCCACCCAGGGGAGCACGGCCAGCGCTGCGAGCAGCGCGAACAATAGCGCGCGGGTGAACGGCTTGCGGGCGAACCGCAGATCCTGCTTGTAGGACTCGACCAGATCCATTCAGTCCCTGTACAGGCTCTTGATGAGATCGCCGTAGCGCTGCTCGATGGCGCGGCGCTTGACTTTCTTGGTGGGCGTCACGTCGCCCTCCTCCTCGTAGAAGCGCCGCGGGAGCAGGGCGAACTTCTTGATGGTCTCGACCTGCGAGAGCGTTTTGTTCACCTTGTCCACCTCGCCCTCGATCAGGCGGATCACCTCCGGGTTCTGGGTCAGGTCCTGGAAGGTGGTAAACGGGATCCGGTGGTCCTGGGCGAACTTGGTCACGTTGTCCTCGTCGATGAGGATCAGCGCCGTGAGGTACTTCCGCCGCTCGCCGATGACCACCGCGTCCTGGATGTAGGGGCTGAACTTGAGCTTGTTCTCGATGTAGGCGGGCGTGATGTTCTTGCCGTACGAGTTGATGATGATGTCCTTCTTCCGGTCCAGGATCTTGAGGTAGCCGTCCTCCCAGGCCCCCACGTCGCCGGTGTGGAGCCACCCGTCCCTGTCGATGGTCTGGGCGGTGAGCTCGGGGTCCTTGAAGTAGCCCTTGAAGACGTGGGGCCCACGCGTGAGGATCTCGCCGTCGTCGGTGAGCTGCACCTCGATGCCAGGCAGCGGCGCTCCGACGGTGCCCACCCGCGGCGCCGCCACGGGGTTGATGCTGATCACGCCGGTGGACTCGGTCTGGCCATAGCCCTCGATGAGCGGGATGCCGAGAGCGTGGTAGTACTCGAAGAGCTCGGGGGAGGCGGGTGCCGCGCCGCACACGGCGATGCGGATGCGGTCGAAGCCGAGGCGCCGCCTGAGGGGCTGGAGCACGGCCCAGTAGGCTAGGAGGTAGGCCACCCGGAGCCAGCGCGGCGACCCCCCCGGAGTGTACTTCACCCGGGCGTAGCGTCGGCCGATACCCACCGCGAGTCGGTAGCAGGTGCGCTTGAACCACGTCGAGTCATTCATCCGGAGCTCGACCGTTGAGGCGAGCTTTTCCCAGATGCGCGGCACGCTCCCGAAGTAGGTGGGCGAGACCTCGCGGAGGTTCTGGAAGAGGGTGTCCAGGCTCTCCACGAAGTTCACCACGTAGCCGTTCCGCACCGCCCCGAATACCGAGATCAGGTTCTCGTAGATATGGGCGAACGGGAGGTAGGAGACCACCTCGTCGTTCTCGTCGACGTAGTTCACCATCCCCGCCGCCTCGATCCCCCACAGGATGGAGGCATGGGCCAGCATCGCGCCCTTGGGGGGTCCCGTCGTGCCCGAGGTGTAGATGATCATGGCGGTGTCGTCGGGCTCGATGCTCTCCCGGCGGGCCTCGACAGCCCCGGCGTGGGCCTCGGCGAAGGTCCTCCCCAGCTTGAGGAAGTCCTCGAAGTAGGTCACGCGCTCATCGGCGAAGCCCCAGAGGCCTTTAGCATCCCAGACCACCACCCGCTCCACGCGGGTCTCACCGATGACCGAGAGCACCTTGTCGAGCTGCTCCTCGTTCTCGAGGAAGAGGAGCCGCGCCTCGGAGTGATTCAGCAGGTACTTGATCTGCTCGGGGGCCGACGTGGGGTAGATACCCACAGTGGCCCCGCCGGCCGTCTGAATCCCCAGATGGCAGTACAGCCACTCGGGCCGGTTCTCCCCGAGGACGGCCACGTTCTCCTGGGGCCGGAGGCCAAACGCCAGGAGCGCCGCGGCCACCTTCTGGACCTCGTCGCCGTACTGGCGCCAGGTGACCCGGTGCCAGATCCCGAAATCCTTGTAGCGGATGGCCAGCCGCTCGCCCTGGCGGGCGACCTGGCGGGCGAACAGCTCGGGGAGCGTGCGCGCGCGAGTCTCGGTCATCACCATCTCCTCCTCTTGCGGTACAGGCGCCAGCCCTTGGGGGACACCTCGGTGGTCCCCACGCCCAGGTAAACCTCCCTCACGTCCTCATTCTCCGCCAGCTCCCGCGTCGTTCCCTCGAGCACGATGCGTCCGGCTTCGAGGATGGCCCCGCGCTGGGCCACGCCCAGCGCCAGCCGGGCGTTCTGCTCGACCAGGAGGATGGTGGTCCCCGTCCGGCTGATCGTCCCGAGCGCCGCGTAGACGCTCTTGGCCACGCGGGGCGCGAGACCCAGCGAGGGCTCGTCCAGCATGAGGAGCCGCGGCCGCCTCAGCATGGCCCGTCCCAGGGCCAGCATCTGCTGCTCCCCGCCGGACAGGGTCTCGGCCTCCTGCGCGGTGCGCTCTTTGAGGATCGGGAACATGCCGTAGACGAAGTCGAGATCCGTCCGGATCGCGCCGTCCCGGCGCCCCCAGAGCCCCAGCTCCAGGTTCTCACGGACCGTCAGCTCCCTGAACAGCCCCCGGTCCTCGGGCACGTACACGATCCCAAGGCGCGCCACCGCTTCCGGCTGCCAGCCGTCGACGCGCTTGCCGCCGAAGCTGATCTCGCCCTTGTTGGGCTGGTCCTTGAGCAGTCCCGCGATGGTTCTCAGCAGGGTGGTCTTTCCCGCCCCGTTGGGCCCGAGGACCGTGAAGATCTCCCCCTCCTCGATCTCGAGCGACACCCCCGAGAGCGCCAGGATCCGGTCGAAGTACAGCGTCTCGATACTGGAGACCTTCAGCAACGCGGTCATGGCGTCGCAACGCTGGATCTATTCATGGCACCCGGCCGGTCTCATCACTCGCCGAGGTACGCCGTGATCACGTCGGGGTGGCGCTGGACTTCGGCCGGCGTCCCCTCCGCGATCTTGACGCCGTGGTCCAGGGCCACCATGCGGCTGGCCAGGCGCGACGCGACGCGCAGGTCGTGCTCCACCAGGAGCACCGTGATCCGGAAGCGTCCCCGGATCTCGTGGATCCAGTACGCGAATTCCTCCTTCTCCTCCTGGGTGAGCCCCGAGACCGGCTCGTCCAGCAGGAGCAGGCTGGGCTCGGTGGCCAGGGCCCGCCCCAGCTCCACGCGCTTCTGGACGCCGTAGGGACAATCCCCCACGCGAGTCTTCCGCACCGCCTCCAGGTTGAGAAATTCGATGATCTCCTCGCAGCGCCGGCGGTGGCCGATCTCTTCCCCCCGGAGCCGCAGGAGCGCGGCCAGGAAGTTCTTCCTGAAGTGCAGGTGCCGGCCCACCATGAGATTGTCCAGGACGGTCATGTTCTGGAACAGCCGCAGGTTCTGGAAGGTGCGCGCGATTCCGAGGCGCGTGATCCGGTCCGGCGAGCGGCCGAGCAGGCTCTCGCCGCGAAACGTGATGTCGCCGGCCGTGGGGTTGTAGATCCCGGTGATGCAGTTGAAGAGCGAGGTCTTGCCGGAGCCGTTGGGACCGATCACCGCCAGGGTCTCGCCCTCCGCGATGCCGAGCCCAACTTCCTGGAGCGCCGTGATCCCGCCGAAGTGCAGCGAGACGTCTTTGACCTCGAGCAGTCCCCCCATCCGCTAGAACAGCGGCTTGAAGACCTGGTAGCCCGTCACCTGCTCGTACGAGAGATCGGCCGCCTTCTTCGCGCGCATGAGCCGGACCGCGTTGATGCCGTGGTGCTGGGTGGGCCCGAAGGCGACCGGGCCGCTAAGCCCCATGGTCGTGAACCCCTTGATGCCCTCCATGCCTTCGACGAAGCTCTCGCGCGTGAGGTTCCGCCCGGCCTTCTTCAGCCCCTCCACCGCGAGGATCATGGCGCTGGCGCCGGCCAGGGCCGTCGCCTCCTTGCCCACGAGCTTCGGCTCGTACTTCATCAGGATGTCGAGGATGGGCTTCGTCTCGGCTTCGCCCACCGTCGCGCCGATCACGTTGAAGTACGCGCCCTCCCAGAGCTCGCCCAGCAGGCGGTACATGATGACGTGATCGCCGATCGTGAACGAGCCCATCAGCCGCGGCCGGTAGCCGACCTTGGCCATCTCCTTCACCAGGTTGGCGGCGTGGGTGTTGAGCGAGCACAGCAGCAGGGTGTCGGCGCCCGATTCCTTCAGCTTCAGCGCGTGGGTGGCCAACTCCCGGTCCGTCACCTCGTACGACACCGCGGCGGCCAGCGTCGCCTTGCCACCCCGGGCTCCGATCCCGCGGTTCACCCCCACCATCGCGCCCTTCCCCCACTCGTCGTTCTGGTAGAAGGCCGCGATGTTCTTCGCGCCCAGGGTATTGGCGGCGTAGGCGACCAGAAAATCAGTCTCGTCCGCGTAGTCCGGGTACGCCACGAAGATGTAGCGCAGCTTCTCGCGCGGCTGGCGCGCCCAGATCTGGACGTTGACGTAGGGGTTGACGACCGGGAATTTCCACTCCGCCACCTCATCCTTGGCCGCGTTGGCGATCGCGGAGCCCACCATCCCCAGGTTCAGGAACGTGGCGTCCTTCAGCTCGCGCAGGTTGGCCATGGCGCGGCCCGGGTTGAACGCGTCGTCGCGGATCACGACCCGGATCTTCCGCCCGTGGACGCCGCCCTGGTCGTTGACGTAGCGGGCCCACGCATCCTGGGCGACGCCGAGGTTGCCGTAGAGCGCGGCCGGCCCGGTGAGGGGCCCGGTGACGCCGATCGCGATCTCGGTGTCGGTGACGCCCGGGGCCTTGGGCTGGGCCATGGCCGACGTCGCCAGGGCGGCGAGCGTGAGGAGCGCGGCTGCCAGTCGCGTCACGGACATCCTGATCCCTCCCGCGCGGCGGCGCGCCGCGAGACCGATGAGCGGGGCCCTTCGGGCTGCCGCGCCCGCCCCGGGCACGGGCTCCCGGGGCGGGCGGCGGTCAGATCGGCTGCGGTTCTAGAACAGCGGCTTGGACACCTGCCATGGCATCACTTCGACGTAGGAGTTGTCCGCGGCCTTGTTGGCCCGAAGCAGGCGCACGGCGTTGAGCCCGTGGTGCTGGTTGGGGCCGAACGTCATCGGCGCGGTGAGCCCCTGGGTGTCGAAATTCTTGATGCTCTCCATGGCCTCGACGTAGCCCTCGCGGGTGAGGTTGCGGCCGGCGCGCTTGAGACCTTCCGTGGCCACGATGATAGCCACCGCGCCAGCGAGCGCCGTGTTCTCCTTCCCGATCAGCTTGGGCTCGTACTTGAGCAGGACGTCGAGCACCTTCTTGCCCGCCACGTCGTTGGCCGTGGCGTTGAGCCCGGCGAAGTGCGCCCCCTCCCAGAGCTCGCCCAGGAGCCGGTACATGATCAGGTAATCGCCCAGCGGGAAGGAGGCGACGATCTTGGGCCGGTAGCCGACCTTGGCCATCTCCTTCACGAGGTTGGCGCCGTGGGTGATGGTGGAGTAGATCACCACGGTATCGGCGCCGGACTCCTTGATCTTGAGCGCGTGGGTGCCGAGCTCGCGGTCCGCCAGCTCGTAGGACACGGCGGCGGCGAGCTGCGCCTTGCCGGCGAGGCCGCGGACCCCGCGGTTCACGCCCTCGAGCCCGCCCTTGCCGTACTCGTCGTTCTGGTAGAACACGGCCACCTTCTTGGCGCCGAGCTTATTGCCAGCGAAGCTGACGAGGAGGTCGCCCTCGTCCACGTAGTGCGGGTAGTTGACGAAGACGTAGCGCAGCTTCTCCCTGGGCTGCCCCGCCCAGATGGCCGGGTTGCCGTAGGGGTTGATGGTCAGGAGCTTGTACTCGGCCACGTCCTCCTTGGCGGCGTTGAGGATGGCCGACCCGAGCAGGCCCACGCTCATGAAGACGGAGTCCTTCATCTCCTTCAGGTTCGCCACCGCGCGGCCCGGATTGTAGCCGTCGTCCTTCAGGATCACCTTGAGCTTGCGGCCCTGGATGCCGCCTTGATCGTTGATGTAGCGGGTCCAGGCCTCCATGGCCACGCCGGTATTGCTCCACGCCGCGGCGGGCCCCGAAAGCGGCATGGTCAGGCCGATCGTGACCTCGGTGTCGGTGACGCCCGGGGCCTTGATCTGGGCCAGCGCCGGCGTCACCGCAAATGCCAACGTGAGCAGGGCCGCTCCGAGTACTCTGACTGTCATCGGCGAGCCTCCTTCTGGCGTGGAAAAGTTAGCCAAATATAGAGATCAGCCTCGGCAAAGTCAACGACCTTGGCCCCGGCGAGGTTCCCCCTGGCCTCGGCCTGCGGGGCGCCGGGGCCTCCGGGCGCGCTCGGCGATCGGGATGAGCAGGCTCGCGGGCCGGACGGACCCCTCGCCGAAACGCTCGACGAGGCGATCCACCGCCCGCGCGAGCCGTTCCCGGCGCACCGCGTCAGGCTCGAAGAGCGAAAGCTGCCCGGGCCCGACGGGAGCCAGCTCGGAAACCGACACCCCGATCAGCCTCACAGGCCGCTTGGGCCCGAGCCGGGTGAGCAGCGCCGCAGCCTCCTGGTAGATCCGGAGGCCGTCCTGGGTCGGGTCGCCCGTGTGCGCTCGCGTGATCGTCGAGAAGTCGGCGAACCGGAGCTTGAGCGTGACTGTCCGCCCGACGTACCCCTCGCCTCGGAGCTCGCGCGCCACCCGCTCGGCCTGGCCGCGGAGCGTGGCGCGCAGTCGCTCCATGTCCCGGTGATCCACCTCGAAGGTCTCCTCGGCGCCCATGGACTTGGGGGCCGTCCCCGGTTCGACGAGCCGGTGGTCCCGGCCCCGC
>DASSSH010000281.1:0-9195 GCA_035708525.1 Candidatus Methylomirabilota bacterium | reverse complement strand
TGCTGGGGACTGGCGCCCGCGAGGTCGACGCCGCCGGCCGGGAAATCGTCCTCGTTCGGCCGCCCGAGGACGACGGGGCGATCCGCCGCGCGCTGATCCGCCGCAATCCCTTCGTCCATTCTTCGGTGGTCCTGCGGCGGGAGGTGGCCGAGCGCACGGGTGGCTACGACGCGGGCCTGGCCGTCGCCCAGGACTACGACCTCTGGATGCGGATGAGTCGGCTCACGCGGATGGCGAATCTGCCCGAGCCCCTCGTGATCCGCCGGCTGGTGCCGGGGCGCGTGTCGGCCGAGCGTGACGGCGCACGGCTGCGCGCCGAGACCCGGGTCCGCTGGCGCGCCGTACGCAGCGGCGCCTATCCCGCCTGGTGCGTGATCTTCGCGCTGCAGCCGATCATAGCGCTGGCCGTTCCGCCGCCGCTCCGGCGCGCGCTGCGGCGCGGGCTGGGCCGCTGAGATGGCGGATCGGGTCCGCGTCCTCGAGCTGCTCGTCTCGACCGAGCTGGGCGGCGGCCCGGCGCACGTGCGTGATCTGATCGCGAATCTCCCGCGGGAGGAGTTTGCGTTCACCGTGGCGGCGCCCGGCAGCGGCCCCTACGCCGGGACCTTCCGCGCGCTGGGCGCCGAGTTCGTGGACATGGCCTGCGACCGGCTGTCGATCCGGACGCTGTCGCGCGTGAAGCGTCTCGTCCGGGCGGGCGGCGTTCGGATCGTTCACTCGCACGGCAAGGGCGCCGGTCTCTACGGCCGGCTCGCGGCGCGGGCTTCGGGCGTTCCCGCCATCCACACCTTTCATGGCATCCACTACCAGGACTATCCCGCCGGGCTGCGCGGCGCCTACCTCGGGCTCGAGCGCTGGTTGGCGGGGATGACCTACGCCGTCGTGCATGTCTCGGAGAGCCAGTCGCGCGAGGCCGAGCCGCTGGGGCTCGCGCCGGCCGGTCACACCCGGGTGATCGTCAACGGTGTCGACGCCGAGCGCGTCCGCGCGCTGCGGGCCCTCTCTCGCGCGGAGCTGGGGCTCGAGCCTGGCGCGCTCGTGGCGGGCACCATCGCGCGATTCGACCCCGTCAAGGGACTCGAAGTCCTGCTCGACGCCTTCGCGCGGCTGCCGGGGCCGGACGCGCGGCTGCTGATCGTCGGTGACGGGCCTCGCGCGGGGCGGCTGCGGGCGCGCGCGAGGGAGCTCGGCATCGAGCGCCGCGTCGTCTTCGGCGGCGTCGTTCCCGAGGCGGCGCGCTGCCTGCCCGCCGTCGACCTCTACGTGTCCGCCTCGCGCGGGGAAGGGCTGCCGCTGAGCCTGCTGGAAGCCATGGCCTGCGGAGTGCCCATCGTGGCCACCCGCGTGGCAGGGCACATCGACGCCGTCGAAGACGGTGTGACCGGCTTGCTCGTGCCGGTCGACGATCCCGCGGCGCTGGCCTCGGCGATGGCCGCGCTCCTGGCCGATCCCGCGCGACGGGCGAGGCTGGGGGCCGCCGGGCGGCGCCGCGTCGAGGAGCGCTTCTCGGTCGAGCGCATGACGGACGAGCTGGCCGCCCTCTACCGGGCTGCGGCTCGGTTTTAGCTCGGTCGCCGCATCCCCCTGGCGTATAATGCTTTTTACTGCGTGGAGGGGCTGCTGACCGTGGAGACCGTCGCGTGCGCGTGCTGATCACCGGCATCACTGGGTTCGTGGGCAGCTACATGGCGGAGTATGCCCTGGGCCGTGGCGCCGAGGTGTATGGATCCAGCCGGTGGCGGAGCAAGACCGAGAACATCGAGCACATCCGCTCCAAGATCACCCTGATCGAGTCCGACCTGCGCGACCTCTCGTCGGTGCGCAACCTGCTCGAGAGCGCCAGCCCCGACTACGTCGTGCACCTGGCCGCCCAGAGCTTCGTAGGCGCGTCCTGGTCGACGCCGGCCGAGACGCTCTCCACTAACATCATCTCCCAGGTCAATGTCCTGGAGGCCGCACGCGGACTCAAGATGTCGCCGCGCTTCCTCGTCGTGGGCAGCAGCGAGGAGTACGGCCTCGTCAGCGAGGACGAGCTCCCCATCCGGGAGACGAACGCGCTGCGGCCGCTGAGCCCCTACGCGGTGAGCAAGGTCGCCCAGGACATGATGGGTTACCAGTACTTCCGGAGCTACGGGCTGCCCATCATCCGCACCCGCGCGTTCAACCACGAGGGTCCGCGGCGCGGCGAGGTGTTCGTGACCTCCAACTTCGCCAAGCAGGTGGCCGAGATCGAGGCCGGGCTGCGCGATCCCGTGGTCTATGTCGGCGACCTCAAGCCCCGCCGCGACTATTCGGACGTGCGCGATGTCGTGCGCGGCTACTGGCTCCTGCTCGAGCGCGGCGAGCCGGGCGAAGTGTACAACCTCTGCTCCGGCCGCTCCTGGGCGATCCAGCAGGTGCTCGACTTCCTGCTCGAGCAGTCGACGGTCAAGGGGATCATCGTCAAGACCGACCCGACCCGCCTGCGCCCCTCCGACGTCATGATCCTCGAGGGCGACCCGTCCAAGATCGAGAAGGCGGTCGGCTGGAAGGTCGAGATCCCCTTCGAGCGCACCTTGAGGGACCTCCTGGGCTACTGGCGCCAGCGGACCTGGTCCTCCTCGCGCTGACCGCGCGCCGCCCGAGCCCGCCATGAGAGTGGCGCTGGTCCACGACTGGCTCACCGGGATGCGCGGGGGCGAGCGGTGCCTCGAGGTGTTCTGCGAGCTCTTCCCCGGAGCGGATCTCTTCACGCTCCTGCACGTCCCCGGCTCGGTGGCGCCCGTCATCGAGCGGCGCCGGGTGATCACGTCCTTCATCCAGCGGCTTCCCGACGCGGCGCGCCGCTACCGCGCGTACCTGCCGCTGTTCCCCGCCGCGGTCGCGTCCTTCGACCTGAGCGGCTACGATCTCGTCCTCTCGTCGAGCCACGCGGTGGCCAAGGGCGCGCGGGCGCCGGCTGGAGCGCTGCACATCTGCTACTGCTTCACGCCCATGCGGTACGTCTGGGATCTCTACGATGATTATTTCGGGGCGCGCGCGGGCCGGCTCACGCGCGCGCTGATGCCGCCCGTGGCCGCCGCGCTCCGTCGCTGGGACCGGCGGACGGCCGTCCGGGTCCAGCATTTCGTCGCCATCTCGCGCTTCGTGGCCGACCGCATCCGGCGCGCCTACGGCCGCGAGGCCGACGTGATCCACCCCCCCGTGGATGTCGCGCGCTTCCGCTGGGAAGAAACGCCGGAGGATTTCTATCTCGTCGTCTCCGCCCTCACCCCCTACAAGCGGGTGGATCTGGCCATCGAGGCGGCCAATCGCCTCCGGGCGCGGCTCCTGGTCGTCGGCAGCGGGCCGGAGGAGAAGCGGCTGCGCCGGCTCGCGGGGCCGACCGTCGAGCTCCTGGGCTGGCGGAGCGACGCGGAGACGGCCGAGCTCTACGCCCGCTGCCGGGCCCTGCTCTTCCCGACGCTCGAGGATTTCGGCATCACCCCGCTCGAGGCGATGGCGGCGGGCCGGCCGGTGATCGCCCTGGGGCAGGGCGGAGCGCTCGAGACCGTGGTGCCCCCGGGCGGCGCCGAGCCGGCCACGGGCCTCCTGTTCGAGCGCCAGACAGCGGACGATCTGGCGGCCGCCATCCGGCGCTTCGAGTCCGGAGCGGTCCAGTTCGAGCCCAAGGCGCTGCGGCGCCGGGCCGAGGCCTTCGATCGACCCCTGTTCAAGGAGCGCGTGCAGGCCTACCTGCGCGCGCGGCTGGCGGAGCACGCCAAGTGCTGAAGGCCCATTCGCGCCTGCTCGAACAGCTGATGCTCGTGGGCGACCTCGTCCTGGTCGCCGGCTGCTGGCTTCTCGCCTACGTCCTCCGTTTCTACGTGCTGTCGTATCCGCGGCTCCGCTTCCACGATATCCCGCCGATCGGTCCCTACCTGCTGCTGCTCGTGCCCATCCTGATCGTGTGGGGCGTGTCCTTCCGCGCCTTCGACCTCTACCGGCCGCGGCGCATCGGCTCCCACCTCTCGGAGGCGCGGGACATCGCCAAGGCCTCCTCCATGGGCGCCCTCGTGCTGGTCGCCGTGATGACGTTCTTCTTCCGCGAGTACGACTTCTCGCGCGTGGTCATCGTCTACTTCTGGGTGCTGTCCATCGCGGTGGTCTGGTTCTCCCGTGCCGCCTTCCGCGAGGTGCTGCGGTTCGCGCGCCGGCACGGCTACAACCAGCGCTACGCGGTGGTCGTGGGCAGCGGTGATCTGGCGACGGCGGTGGCCCAGCGGATCGAGCAGCGCCCCGACGTCGGAATCCGCATCCTGGGCATGGTGACCGACGAGAAGGAGCCGAGCGCCGGGCCCCGTCGGCTCGGCGGCTACGCGGATCTGCGGGCGGTGCTCGATGCGAATGCGGTGGACCACGTCATCCTCACGCTCGCCCACGAGGACTATGGCCGGCTGGCGGGCCTGCTGGAGGCCATCGGTGACGAGCCGGTGACCATCCACGTGGTCCCGGACCTCTTTCGCTTCACGTCGCTGCGGGGCGGGGTGGAGGAGTTCGAAGGCATGCCGTTCATCCACCTGCGTGAATCGCCGCTGCACGGCTGGAACCAGGTGGCCAAGCGCGCCTTCGACGTCGTGTTCTCCGTCGCGACTCTGGTGCTGCTCTCGCCGCTGCTCCTGGGCATCACGGCGGCCGTGAAGCTCACCTCGCCGGGGCCGGTCTTCTACGGCCAGGAGCGGATGGGGCTGGACGGCCAGCGCTTCCGGATGCTCAAGTTCCGGACGATGCGGACGGACGCCGAGGCCAAGACCGGCCCCGTCTGGGCCCCGCCCAACGACCCGCGGCGGACGCCGATCGGCGCGTTCCTCCGGCGCTTCAGCCTGGACGAGCTGCCACAGTTCATCAACGTGCTGCGGGGTGAGATGAGCGTCGTGGGACCGCGGCCGGAGCGTCCCGTCTTCGTCGAGCGCTTCAGGCAGACCGTGCCCGGCTACATGCTCCGCCACAAGGTCAAGTCGGGCGTGACCGGCTGGGCCCAGGTCAATGGACTGCGGGGCAACACCTCGCTGGAGAAGCGCATCGAATACGATCTGGAATACATCGAGCGCTGGTCCTTCGGACTCGACCTCAAGATCATCGCCCTGACCGTGGTGCGCGTGCTCTTCGACCGGAACGCCTATTGACGTGACCGCGCTCCGGCGGGTCCTCTTCGCGGCGTTCGTTCTCGGCCTCGGCCTGTCCATCACGCTCTCGGAAACCGCCCTCGCCCTGCTCGCCGCGCTGTGGCTGTGGACCCTGCGGTCACCGGCGGGGCGCGCGGCCGCGCGCTGGCCGCTGCTCGCCCCCGTGCTGGCATTCAGCGCCGTGAGCGTGCTCTCGGCCCTCGCCTCTGGACACCCCGGCCCGAGCCTCGCTGCCGCCAAAGGGCTGCTGCTCGTCGCCGCGCTCTACGTCACGGCCGATTTCCTCCACGATCCCGCGGCCGCCGATCGCTTCCTCTGGGCGCTGAGCCTGGTCGTCGGGGTGGCCGCCCTCGTCGGGCTCCTCCAGGCGGCCGTGTGCCCTGGGCAGGAGGCCGACTACGGCTCGCCGGCCTGGCTCTATCACCGCTGCTACCGCGCGCGTGGCTTCTTCAGCATCTACATGACGCTGGCGGGCGTGCTGAATCTCGTCCTGCTGGCCACCGTGCCGCGGCTCCTGCCGGGGCCGGCCTTTCGGGGCTGGTCGGTGCCGGTGTGGCTCGTCAACCTGGCCGCCTTCGTCGCCACCCAGACGCGGGGCGCCTGGATCGGCTTCATCGGAGGCGTGGTGGCCCTGTTGCCGGCCAGCCGCCGGGGGCGGTGGCTCCTGCTCGGCGGCCTGCTGCTGCTGGCCGCTGGCGCGCTGCTCGCCCCCTACGAGCTCAAGCACCGCGTTCGCGTGATGGCCGATCCCAGCGAGGCTGGCGTCACCGAACGACTGTACATGTGGCGCAGCGGGCTCAGCATGTGGCGGGAGCGGCCGTGGCTCGGCGTGGGGCCCGGCGGCGTCAAGCGCGAGTACCCAAACTATGCGCTCCCGGAGGCGGCCAAGAAGCGGACCGGCCACGTGCACAACACGCCGCTTCAGATCCTGGTGGAGCGCGGCGCGCTCGGGCTCGCCGCCTGGCTGTGGCTGTTCGGCGCCTTCTACGCGCGGGCCATCGGCCTGCTGAGGCGGCTGCCGCGCGAGCGGGCCCGCGAGCGGGCCCTGGCGGCGGGCAGCCTGGCGGCGATCACGGGCTTTCTGCTCGCGGGGCTGTCCGAGTACAACTTCGGCGATACCGAGGTGGTCCTCGTGGCCTGGACGATCATGGCCCTGCCCTTCGTGGTCGAGGCGAGTGTGCTCCCGATGCCCGATCGCCCGCCTCGATGACCGCCGTTTCTGACAGCCTCGCGACCGTTTCTCGACGACAGATCGCGTCGTGTCTCGTGCTCATCCCGCTGGTCGCGCTGCTGAGTCACTGGCTCGCCGAGGATCATTCCCTCTGGGCCGCCATCAAGATCGTGTTCGCCACGCTGACCGTAGGCCTCGTGCCCGGCGCGCTGACGGTCGTCGCGGCGCGGCCAGGCTCCGGCCTCACCGTCCTCGAGTTCTTCGGGCTGGCCGTCGCCATCAGCCTGGGCTGGGTTCAGCTGGCGACCGTGATCAGCCTCACGCTGCACATTTCGGTCCTGACGGTCGCCCTGGCCTGGGCCGGCGCGACGGCCGTGCTCGCCGCAGGACTCGCGCTGCGACGGTCCCCGGAGCCCCCCTGGCTGGTGCGGCTGGACGTGGGAGAGGCGCTCATCGCCGGATCGCTGCTCGTGCTGGCGACGGCCCTCTATCTCAAGGGCTCCCCGTTCCTGTTCGCCGACGATCAGGTCCACGCGGCAATGGTCCGCCGGCTGGCGTTCCTGCGCCATCCGGCGATGGACAACATCCACTATCTCCCGGGCCTGGTCTTCACTTATCCCTTCCCCGGCATCCACTTCCTGATGGCCCTCGTCAGCCGGCTCGGAGACATCGACGCGCTGTTCGTGTTCCACAAGCTTCGGTTCTTCTGGGGTGTGGCGGCGCCGATCTTCCTCTACCTCATCGCGCGGCGGGTCTTCGAGGAGGCCCGCCTCGCCGTCGTCGTGGTCACGACCGCCGTTCTGTTCGTCTTCAGCGGCTCGTTTGGCGACGGGCCGAGCGTCTCGTGGGGCCAGCTGGCGCCGCAGAGTAACCCGGCCGACGTCGCCCTCGGCGTGCTGCTCCCGGCCCTGCTGGCGATGGCGCTCTATTTTCTCGGCGCCGACGAGCGGCCTGCGCTCAGGTTCTTCTTTCTCGGCACGATGACCGTCGCGGCGGTGGTCACCATGGTCCAGATCCGCAGCATCGTGCAATTTCTCGTCTACCTGGGCTCCTTCGTGGCGGCGCTCCTGCTGGTGAGGCGGGACCGGAGCTATCTGCTGAGGGGGACCGCACTGATCGGCGGGACCGTCGTGATCGTAGCTGTCTACCTGTGGGTCCACCGCTTGCTGGTGCCTCACATCACCGCCGCCGTCGAGGCCCAGCGGATGGAGCTGCTGGCGATGGCGCGGAGCCTGTCGCTCGCCGAGTGGCTCTCGGTTCAGTGGAGCCTCGTGCCGGCGTTCACCCCGCTCTTTTCCGGCTGGCACCCCATCATGCTCGTCGTGAGCCCGATGCTGCTCATCGTTTTCCGCCAGAGGATCCTGATGCTGCTGGTCGGAATGAGCCTGGTCGTGTACCTGCTGCTGATCCGTGTGTCAGTTCTGGGCTTTCTCTACGCCTATGTCACACACTTCGAGATCCTGTCCTTTCCCGTCCGTAACGTGGGGCTGTTCACCTATCTCCTGACCGGCGCCTGTCTCTGGGTGGTCGCCGCGAACGTGGCCCGGATCCGGCGCCGGGTGGTCGCGCTGGGTGCCGTGGTCGCAATCGCCCTGTTCCTGGCGCTGACGTGGAGCCGAGCTCCGAGGGTGTTCGCGAGCACTCCGGACTTGCTGTTCGTGCCGGTGGTCCTGGCCTACGTGATCGCCTTCGTGGGCCTCCGGAGCGGGAGTCTGGCCCGCGCCGGTCCCTCGCTCGTGGCCGAGCCTCCCGGCCCACAGTGGAAGTGGCCGTTCATCCTGCTCCTGGGGCTCGTGGCGGTCTTGACCGCGGTGCCGAGGAGCTCACCCTTCGCGATCGGGAGCCTCCACGAGGAGATCACCGAGCTTGAGTTCGGGTATTCGGGGCGGGCCTATCTGACTCCGACGGCCTTCGTGGACGGGCTCCGATGCGTGGATCCGGGTGGGGTGGAGCTACGGATGCTCCGCGCGGATGGCTCCTCCGATGTGTTGAAGGCGAGGGCTCCGTCGTGTCCGGCCACCCGGCGGCTCATCCGCTGGTTCGAGGAGACCGTGCGGGAGGACGCGCTGGTCCTCGCGGATCCCACCAATGTCTACGCCCTGTCGCTCTTCATCCCGCAGCACGTCCTCACCGGTCTGCCGTGGAGAAGCCTTCCGGGCAGATGGGGCGGCGGCTACCTGCGGGGCCTCTTCCCGCCGTACTTCCAAGCCTTCGACGGGACGCTGCGGAAGTATCGGGCGCAGCCGTTCCTCAACGATCGCGAGTCAATCGAGGAGAAGACCGCGTTTCTGTCCGCCGTCCCCGTGACCCACATCGCCGTCGACGCGAGCCAGCGCGCCCTCGTCGCGGCGTTCGCTCACGGCCAACCGGATCTGCTCCGGCAGGTGTACGAGGACGGCCACTGGCTGGTCTACGAAGTCGTCGGCCGCGTGGGGACCGGCGGCCGACCTGCCGGCGCGCGATGACGGCCGCAGCTCGGGTGGGGGAGTGCGGGGGCCATTTCGGGCCCCCCGTTGAATGGGGGCCGCTCTGACACGACGACGCACGGTGACAGCCGCCGCGCGCCCGCCGAGGGCGCGCAGGCGCTGGATGGGGGAGTGCGGGGGCCATTTCGGGGCCCCCGTTGAATGGGGGCCGCTCTGACACGACGACGCACGGTGACAGCCGTCGCGCGCCCGCCGAGGGCGCGCAGGCGCTAGATGGGGGAGTGCGGGGGCCATTTCGGGGCCCCCGCAGATGGATGATGAGCGGGTCCTAGTAGACCGCGTAGGGTTCGGTGGACGAGCGAACCTTGACGAAGTACTGCTTGAAGGTGTTCAGGTCGTTCTCGGAGACGAGATCGGACACCATCACGCAGAGCAGGCCGCCCTGACGCCAGAC
>DASSSH010000280.1:0-4540 GCA_035708525.1 Candidatus Methylomirabilota bacterium | reverse complement strand
GGGGCCATACGACTTCGTGACGATTCTCGAGGCTCCCGACAACGAGACCATCTCGTCCATTTCCGTCGAGATGGGCGCGCGCGGCTCGGTGAGCATGATGACCATGCCCGCGATTCCGCTGGACACGTTCATCAACCGGCTCAAGCAGGGGGGACGATCCCGCCGCGGAGCCCGGAGAAGGATGCGACGCTAGCGACCCATGAGAGTCCTCGCACTCCACCCCGAGAAGTGCACCGGCTGCCTGCGGTGCGAGCTGGCCTGCTCCTACATGCAGACCGGCGCGTTCCAGCCCTCGAAATCCGTGATCCGCGTGTCGCCGTTCGAGGGCTACACCTCCTATGCGCCCTACACCTGCACCCAGTGCGCCGAGGGGTGGTGCATGACCGCCTGCCCGGTGGGCGCCATCCGGATCAACGCGGCGGGCGCCAAGGACGTCGTCGACGACAAGTGCGTCGGCTGCAAGCTCTGCACGATCGCGTGTCCATATGGGACGATGTTCTACGACAGCGACACGCTCAAGGCCTACAAGTGCAATCTCTGTGAGGGCGCCCCAGCCTGCGCGGAGGCGTGTCCGACGGAAGCGATCACCTTCGAGGAGACCGCCACGGCCGACTGGCTCGGTGACTTCGCGGCCCAGCGCACGGCCTACGTGCTCGCGCGGGAGGTGGCGTGATGCCGACCCGTCATCTCGTCATCGGCGGCGGCACCGCGGGCCTCAACGCCATCCGGACCATCCGCGAGGAAGACGGCGGGGCGTCGGAGATCACCCTGGTATCGGCCGAGCGGCCGTACTCGCGCATGGTCCTGCCGTACTACCTCGGCGAGACCATCGCCGAGTCCCACGTCTTCACGGCGACGCCCGCCTCGCTGGCCGCGTGGAAGGTCAAGACCCACCTCGGCCGTCGGGCGGCGAGCCTGGATCCCTCCCAGCGTGTCGTGACGCTCGACGACGGCGCCAAGGTGGAGTACGACGACTGCCTGATCGCCACGGGCTCACGGGCGTCGAAGCCGCCCATCTCCGGCGCGGATGGCGCGGGAGTCCACTGCTTCTGGACGCTGGAGGAGGCTCGCGCGGTCATCGCCGGCGTCACGCCGGGCTCGCGGGTCGTCATGGTGGGAGCCGGCTTCATCGCCTTCACTATCCTCAACGCCATCCTGGCCCGGGGCGCAAAGCTCACCATCGTCGAGATCGCGCCGCGGATCCTGCCGCGGATGGTGGACGCGCCCTGCGCCGAGATCGTCCAACGCTGGCTCGAGGAGCACGGCGTCACGCTCCGCACCGGCGTGACCCTCACGAAGATCGAGGACAAGGGCGGCAAGCGGAAGCTGCACTTCAAGAAGGGCGAGCCGCTCACGGCCGATGTCGTCATCATGGCCACCGGCATCCGGACGAATCTGGAATGGCTGCGCGGATCGGGCATCGAGATGGCCGATGACGGACAGGGCGGCATCGTGGTGGACGATCATCTGCGCAGCAACATCAAGACCGTCTACGCGGCCGGCGACGTGGCCCGCACCCGCAACCTCGTGACCGGCGCCGCCGAAGTGCATGCCATCGAGCCGACGGCGCAGGAGCACGGCCGCGTGGTCGGCGCGAACATGGCCGGCCGCGACGTGGCCTATCGCGGCAGCCTGCTGATGAACATCGTCGAAGTCTGCCACCTGGACGTGGCCTCGTTCGGCCAATGGGAGGATCCCAAGGCCGAGGTCTACGCGGCGGTGCGCCCGAGGCAGTCCCAGTATCGCAAGCTCCTCTTCAGCGGCGGCCGGCTCACAGGGGCCATGATCTGCGGCCCAGCCAACGATATCTGGACGACCAACGACGTGGGCATGCTGAAGGGCCTCGTCTATTCCGGGGTGGATCTCTCGGCCTGGAAGGCGCACCTGAAGAAGAATCCCTTCGACGTCAAGCCGGCCTTCATGGCGACCCGAACGACGGCGCGCCTGCTGCCGCAGACGGTGCTGGGCCGGCCTTCCCGCTCACCCGAACTCCCTCAAACGGTGGTGGTGAAATGAGCCCGACCGCGACCCTGGTCCGTCCCGCGAAGAAATCGGCCGCTGCCCACGAGGTGCCGGGCGGCTATGCCGGCAAGCTCCTGCGCGTGAACCTGTCCACGGGGAAGATCTGGAACCAGCCCTGGAGCCCCGAGGAGATGCGCGAGTACCTGGGCGGCGTGGGGATCGGGGCCAAGATCCTCTACGACGAGGTCGGGCCCAAGGTCCACTGGGATCATCCCGACAATCGCCTCATCCTGGCCACGGGGCCACTCGCGGGGCTGCCCGTCTGGGGCACGGGCGGGCTGACCGTGGTGACGCGCGGCGCCCAGACCGACGGCGCGACCTCCACTCAGGCCAACGGCTTCTTCGGCGCCGCGCTCAAGTTCTCGGGCTACGATGCCATCGTCGTCCAGGGTCAGGCGCGGAAGCTTTCCTACCTCTACATCAACGACGACGTCGTCGAGATCCGGGACGCCACCCATCTGGCCGGCAAGGACACCTGGGAGACCCAGCAGGCCCTCGAAGGCGAGCACGGGCTCTCCGGCCATCGCATGTCCGTCTACAGCGTCGGGCCCGCGGGCGAGAACCTGGTCCGCTTCGCCGCGATCCACGGCGACTACGGCCATGTCGCCTCCAAGAACGGGTGCGGCGCGGTGATGGGGAAGAAGCGGCTCAAGGCCGTGTGCATCGTGCGCGGCACCCAGGCCCTGCGCGCGCACGACACGCGCGGGCTGATCCAGGCCGCCGATGACATCGCCCACGACCTCAAGACCGATCCGTCGGCGGCCACGCTCTACAACTGGGGGACGCTGCCCGGGGTGACCAACCTCTACAAGCTTGGCGCCCTGCCCATCAAGAACTACACGACGAGCCTGACCAGCGTGAACATGGACGACTGGGCGCCGACCAAGCTGCGCCACGGCTTCGACCACCGGGGCCATCAGTGCAACGCCTGCGGCATGCACCACTGCCACATCCAGGTGATCCGCAGCGGCCCGCACGCCGGCGAGCGCGTGGACGAGCCGGAGTACGAGGGCTGGTCGGGCGCCGGCTGGACGATCGGGCTCACGGACAAGGAGGCGGTCAGCTGGCTCAACACGCGCATCGACCGCGCCTGCGTGGACGTCAACGAGTTCGGCTGGGTGTGCGGCTGGGTCATGGAGTGCATGGAGAAGGGCTATCTCACCGAGAAGCAGGTCGGGTTCCGGCTCACCTGGGGCGACGTCGAGGGCGCTTACCGGCTGCTGCAGATGATCAACCACCGCCAGGGCTTCGGCGACGTCCTGGCCGAGGGCTTGAAGGGCGCGGCGGAGAAGGTGGGTGGCGAGGCGCAGAAGTGCGCCATCTACACCGTGAAGGGCGCGAGCCCCCGCGGCCACGATCACCGCGGTCGCTGGGAGGAGATGCTCGACACCTGCACGGCCTCCTGCGGAACGCTCGAGAGCGGAGTCCCGGTGCACGTGACCGAGCTGGGTCTTCCGCCCCGGATCAATCCGTTCGACGGTGAGCAGGTGGCCACGCTGATGGCCGGCATCCTGGGGCGGCGTCACTTCGAGGACTCGCTCGGCGGCTGCATCTTCACCTTCAGAACGCGGATCGAGAACCTGGCGCGCGCCCTCTCGGCGGCCACCGGCTGGACCTACACGCTCGATGACGCCATGCGGTTCGGTCGGCGCACGGCCGCCATCCTGCGCGCCTTCAACCTCCGCTGCGGGATCGGGCCCGAGCTCGAGTACCCCTCCGAGCGCTACGGCTCTCAGCCCGTGGACGGCCCGGCCAAGGACCACAACGTGCGGGACCAATGGGAGAAGATGCTCGACACCTGGTACACGCTCGTGGGCTACGATCGCAAGACAGGCAAGCCCAAGCCCGAGACGCTCAGGAAGCTCGGCCTCGACCGGCTGGCCAAGGACCTGTGGCGCAAGTAACAAAGGGGTCGGCAGTCACCGTCGAAATCACTACCTGGGTCACCAAGCTCGTCGGTGGAGACGGATCGGGCAGCCGACTGATCGAGGAGCCCCTGCGGCCCGGCGACACGGTGGGCGCGCTCCTGCGCCGCGTCTCCGAGCGCTTCCCGGAGCTGCACAACGCGCTGTGGGATTCCAGCGGCCAGCGTCTCGGCGAGCACATCGAGGTGCTCGTCAACGACGCGGTGCTGGGGGTCACCCACGAGCTCGATTCCCCGCTCAAGGGAGGCGAGCGGATCACCTTGCTGGGCCAGTTCATGGGCGGGTGATGCCGGGTCAATTGCCTTCGCCATACTTACTCAGCCCTCGCCTCGCCGCTGCGCGGCTCGGCTCGAACTGCCACGTTCTCGGTCGTCGCCAGCCGTCAACGTACGATCTGCTCAGCCCTCGCCTCGCGGCAGGGCCGCTCAGCTCGAACTGCCACGTACGCCTCCGGCTGGCTCCTCCCTCGGGCCTCGTCTGGCTCGGCACTTGACCCGGCATACGCCGTGACGACGGAGCCCGCCCCCGCCGAGGCGCCTCCCGCCCACCGGCAGCGCTCGCGGCGTCTGCGCTGGGCGGTGATGGCGGGTCTC
>DASSSH010000279.1:0-13484 GCA_035708525.1 Candidatus Methylomirabilota bacterium | reverse complement strand
GGCGCTGGCGCGGGAGGCCATCGAGTTCGACGCCTCGGGCGCCATCGCGAGGGTGAGGGCGCCCCGGGTCCTGATCGACGAGTGCGTCGCGCTGGGCGTGCCGTTCATGACCAACGGTTGCCCGGACCGGGCGGGCAAGCTTGCCTGCAACCGGCCCTTCGGCAGCTACCGTCCGGGCGAGGCCTTCCGCGACTATCCCTTCGAGCCCACGGCGGAAGACGTCCGCGTGATCCGCGACGAGGGGCGCTTCGACGAGATGATCGCGTGACCGGGCCGCCGCCGGCCGCCGTGAGGCTCGTCGAGGCGGACGAAGTCTCGCCGCTTCGCTCGCAGGCCCTCTACCACGGCCTGGCCCTGGCCATGACCGAGTCCTCGCCCGACACCATCGTGCTCTGCCGTCCGGCTGGGCCCTACTTCTGTGTGGGATTCCACCAGTCGCCCCGGGAGGAGCTCGACCTCGACTGGTGCCGCCGCCAGGGCTACCCCGTGATCCAGCGCGCTATCGGCGGCGGCACGGTGTTCCTCGATGCGCGCCAGCTCTTCTATCAGTGCGTCTTCCACCGGCGGCAGGCGCCGCTGGCCGTGGCGGCGATTTACCGTCAGTTCCTCACTCCCGCAGTCCAGACACTCCGCGCGCTGGGGCTGCCCGCCTGCCTCGAGGGCGTCAACGAGATCGAGGTGAACGGGCGCCGCATCGCGGGGACTGGCGGGGGCCAGCTCGGTGAGGCCGTGCTGGTCGTGGGTAACCTCCTCTTCGATTTCGCGCCCGAAGTCATGGGGCGCGCCTGGCGACTGCCGTCGGGAGCCTTTCGCCGTCTGGCCGAGGAGGGGCTGAGGCTGCATCTGGCCACGCTCGCTGCCATGCTCGACCGACCGCCGTCAGAGGCCGAGATCCGCCGAAGACTCGTCGCCGAGTACGAGGCGGGGCTGGGCCGGCCGCTGGTTCCGGGCGTCCTCACGCTCGAGGAGGAGGCCGCCGTCGAGAGCGAGGAGCGCCGGCTGGCCAGGCTCGATGAAGCGGGAGCCGTCGCGCGGCCGAGAGACAGCCGGCTCAAGGTGACCCACCGAGTCTGGGTCCACGAGTGGCACTGGCCGGTGAGCGGCGGCGAGGCGCGAGTGACGGCCCGCCTGGCCGACGGCCGCGTGGAGGCCATAGAGATGGCGGGCGGGGCCCTGAGCCCGCAGGAGGCGGAGCGCCGCGTCCTCGAGGCGCTGGGCCGGTGACGGGGCAGGCCGATGGGGCGCGTCGGTGGACCTGCTGATCGCTGTCCCGCTCGGCTTCGTGCTGGGCTTCCTCATCGGTCTCACCGGGGTAGGCGGGGGCGCGCTCGTCGCACCCGCGCTCTACGTGATCCTCGGCCTGCCCTATGGGGAGGCCGTGGCGCTCTCGCTGATCTACTCGCTGTTCACCAAGGTCGTGAGCGCCATCCAGCACGTTCGGCAGGGCACGGTGCTGTGGAAAATCGCGCTGCTCTACGGGCTCACGGGGATCCCCGGCGCCATCGTGGGTTCCCAGCTCGTGTACTGGGCCGATCCGGGCCTGCAGCGGACGTTTCCGTTCCTGATGGGCGGCGTCCTGGTGCTGGTCTCGGGCCTCATGCTGATGGAGGCCAGCGTGCGCTCCCTCGCGGGCCGGGAGAAGCCCTTCTCCCCCCAGGCCATCGGGTGGCAAGGCGGGCTGGCCATCGCGGCGCTTCAGCTCTTCGTGGGCGCCCTGCTGGGAATCACGTCCATCGGGAGCGGCAGCATCGTCATCCTGTCCATGATCTTTCTCTTCCGCATGTCGGCCCGCGAAATCGTCGGCTCCAACATCGTGATCGCCCTCATCATGGTGATCCCGGCCGGCGTCACGCACTACCTGGGCGGCGGGGTGGACTGGCGGCTCCTGGCGCTCCTCCTGGTGGGGTCCTTCGTGGGCGCTGTGCTCGGCTCCAAGTCCACCATGATCATCCCGGACCGGGCGCTCAAGCTCTGCATCGTGGCCCTGATCTTGGCGGGCGCTATCTCCACCATCCTCAAGGCCCGGTGAGGGAGGTGCTTCGGCGCCCGGGGCAAGGGCCCTCATAGCGCATGGCGACATTTGGATCCGTTTATGAGATTTGCCTAGATTATTTATTTGCAATCGGCCGGGGGGGCTGCCATCTTTCCGGCAGCGGTATGAGCCGACGGACTCGACGCCGATGAACCTGCATCACCTGAGGATCTTCTACGCCGTCGCTCAGCGTCGGAGCATCACGGCGGCTGCGGGGGATCTGCTGCTGAGCCAGCCGGCGGTGAGCCTGCAGATCAAGGCCCTGGAGAAGGAGGTCGGGCTGGCGCTCTTTCACCGGGGGGGCTCCAAGCTGAGGCTCACCCAGGCTGGGGAGGTCCTGTACCGCTCGGCGGTCTCGATCCTCCACGCCAAGGACGAGGCGGAGCGGGCGATCGCCGAGCTGCGCGACGGGACCAAGGGGCGGCTCATCCTCGGCGCGGGCACCACCGGCGGGATGTATCTGCTCCCTCGAATCGTCCAGGCCTACAAATCCGAGCGCCCGGACACCGAGATCGGCCTGCACATCGGCACCACGGACCAGCTGCTGGACAAGCTCCAGCAGAACGTGCTGGACATGGTGGTGGCCGGCGGACCCATCGAGGACCGGCGGTTCGTCGTCGATCCCATCTGCACGGAGGAACTGGTGGTGATCGCGGCTCCCTCGCACCCGCTCGCCTCAGGCGAGATCGTGGCCCTCCGGGACCTCGCAGGGGTGTCGTTTATCGTCCCCGAGGTGGGCTCGCGGACGCGCCAGCTGGTGGAGCGCCAGCTCCGGGAGGCCGGCGTGCCGCTCCGCATCGCGCTGCAGATGCCGGGAACCGAAGGCGTCAAGCGGGCCGTGGAGGCGGGACTCGGCATCGGTATGGTCTCGGCCTACGCGGTGGAGGCCGAGTGCGAGACAGGGATGTTGAGGAGAATACCGATCGAGGGCTGGCGGCTGACCCGGACCGTCAACCTCGCGTACCGAGCCCAGAAATACTTTTCCCCGGTGGGGGAGCACTTTCGCCGGTTCGTTCTCGCCTGGGGTGCGGCGCACCAGAAGGAGGCGGAGCGGGATTCGAGATCGGCCGCCGGCGTGCAGCCGATCGAGCGCACGAGGGAGGTGAGGCCGAAGCGTGGCATGCGGCTGTCCGGGTAGCGGACACGAGGGTTCGGCAGCACTCGACCGTTCGGACGGCGGAGGGACGAGACCATGGCAGAAAACAAGACCCGATCGTCCTCGTTGACTGACGAGACGAAGACGGAAGCCAAGACCCGATCGTCCGTGTTGTCTGAAGACTGGCTGGCGGTCTGGCTGAGCTTCCTGATCATCCTGCTCGTGTTGGTGGGAGTCCGGCCGGACATGCCGAAGTACCGGTGGGCGACCGATGCCGGCTACGCGAGTGCGGTGTCGGAGCAGAAGCCGGCCATCGACAAGCTGGCCGCCGACGCTCGGGCCAAGGGTGACGCCGAGCTGGCCGCCGCCGCGGACACGCTCAAGGGTGCCGTGGAGAAGGGAGATCGCGCGACGATCGGGGCCGCGGCCAAGAAGGTGGGGGATGCGGCCAAGAACGCCCAGGACCCCGGGCTGAAGCGGCTCGGCGCCGACGTGGGCAAGCTCAGTGGGGACGCCGGGGCGTACGTCGGCGGGGTCTTCTCCGCCAAGAACCTCTGGGCGTCCGTCAAGATCGGCATCGCCTTCTGGGTGCTCTCCGCCATCGGGATCGCCCTGATGGGCGGCAGCGTCGGGAAGTACGTGGTGGGCTTCCCGATTGTGTTCGTCTTCGCCTGGCTGTCCCAGGTGATGGCCGGCAACTCCACCGTCAACTACTGGGGGCTCGAATACGTCATCTTCGCCTTGGCCATCGGTCTCCTCGTCAGCAACATCATCGGCATCCCGGGCTGGCTCCAGGAGGCTGTGCGGACCGAGTACTACATCAAGACCGGTCTGGTGATCCTGGGGGCCGGCATTCTCTTCTTCGAGATCGTCCAGGCAGGCGCGCTGGGGATCATCCAGGCGGTGCTCGTGGTAGCGGTCGTCTGGTACATTTGCTGGTGGATCTCCAGAGCGCTGCGCGTGGATGAGGAGTTCGCGGTCATGTTGTCCACGGCGGTCTCCATCTGCGGCGTGTCGGCGGCCATCGCGGCCTGCGGGGCGATCCAGGGGGACAAGAAGAAGCTCTCCTACGTGACCTCGCTGGTCCTGATCGTCGCGGTGCCCATGATGGTGCTGATGCCCATGATCGCCAAGGCGCTCCAGTTCCCGGAGGTCGTGGCCGGCGCGTGGCTGGGCGGTACGCTGGACACCTCGGGCTCCGTGGTCGCCGCCGGCGCGCTCATCAGCGAAACCGCCATGAAGGCGGGGGTCATCGTGAAGTTCTCCCAGAACGTGCTGATCGGCGTGGCGGCCTTCATGCTGGCCATCTGGTGGGCGTACAAGAAGGGCGCCGAGAAGGGCGAGCTGCCCTCGGCCAGGGTCATCTGGGAGCGATTCCCCAAGTTCGTCCTGGGCTTCATCGTCGCCTCGTTCGTGTTCTCGTTCGCCCTGGATCTGGCCACGGTGAACGCCACAAAGGGGATGCTGGCAGGTCTGCGCACCATGTGGCTGGCGCTGGCCTTCGTCTCGATCGGGCTCGAGACGCGGTTCACGCAATTGGTCTCCATGGAGGGCGGCCGTCCTGCGGTGGCCTTCCTGGGGGCCCAGGCCATCAACGTGCTGTGGACGCTCTTGCTGGCCTACTTGCTGTTCGGCGGGGTGATCTTCCCGGTGCCTCAAATCAAGTAGCCGGGCGGGGCGGATGTGGGAGAACGGCTGGCCTTCTCCGCCTCCGTGGAGATCAGGGCGGAGGCGGAGGAGGTCTTCGCGCTGGTCAGCGACCTCCGGCGCAAGGCGGTGATCAATCCGAACGTGCGCGTGATCCGGGTGGAGCTGGAGGGCGGCGAGCCGATCCGGGAGGGCTCGGTGTTCTACCACCGGTTCCAGCGCGAGGGCCGGATCGTCGAGTACCGGAGCCGGGTGATGCGCTGCGAGCCCCCGCGGCTGATCGAGAGCCGGAGCGAGTCCGATCCGCCGTTCGAGGTCCGGGTGAGGGTGGAACCCGTGCCCGGTGGCTGCCGGCTCGCGCAGGAAGAGACGGTTGAGGTGACGCCGGAGGCGCTGGACGCCTTGGACCCGGCTCCAGCCCGGGGGCGGAGCGTCCGCGATGCGCTCAAGCTGCTGACGCTGTTCCCGAGCGCGCGCCTGCTGGAGGCCGAGCTCCGCGCCCACCAGCGCGAGCGGGTGGCGCGGCGGCTGGCGCGGGAGCTCGAGGGCTGGCTGGAGGCCATCCGGCAGCACCTGGAGGCCGGATCCCGACGGTAGTCAGAGGAATCAGGCGTTCAAGGGGACTGCGCATGAGTCTGGTGAACCCGCACGGGAAGGACAAGCGGCTCAGACCGCTCCTGCTGGCTGGCGCCGAGCTGGAGGAAGCGAGACGGAGGGGCCAGAGCCTGTCGCGCCTCCCGAGCACGTCGCGGGAGACCTCGGACCTGATCATGCTGGGCATCGGCGCCTTCACCCCGCTCGAGGGCTTCATGGGCCAGACCGACTGGCGGACCGTCTGCGACGACTACCGGCTCGCCGATGGGACGTTCTGGCCGATCCCGATCACGCTCTCGACCACGCGGGAGGAGGCCGGGCGGATCCGGGATGGGCAGGAGGTGGCGCTGGCCGACGCCGACACGGGTGAGCTCATGGCGGTCCTCACCGTGCGCGAGAAGTACGCCGTCGACAAGGCCCACGAGTGCAAGCAGGTCTTCCGCACGACCGACCCCGCCCATCCGGGCGTGAGCGCCGTGATGGCGCAGGGCGACGTGAATCTGGCGGGCCCGGTGCAGGTGCTGAGCGAGGGGCCGTACCCGACCAAGTACCGCGGGCTCTACATGCGGCCGGATGAGACCCGGACGCTGTTCATGCAGAAGGGATGGAGGACCGTCGCGGCGCTCCAGCTTCGCAATCCGATGCACCGCTCCCACGAGTACCTGGCCAAGATCGCCGTCGAGGTGTGCGACGGGGTGCTCATCCAGCAGATCCTGGGCAAGCTCAAGCCGGGCGACATCCCCGCCGAGGTCCGCGTCCGGGCCGTGGACACCCTGGTCCGCCACTACTTCGCCAAGGACACGTGCGTCCAGGCCGGCGTGCCGCTCGAGATGCGCTACGCGGGCCCCCGCGAGGCGCTGCTCCATGCCGTGTTCAGGCAGAACTTCGGGTGCAGCCATCTCATCGTCGGCCGCGACCACGCGGGCGTGGGGGAGTACTACGGCCCGTTCGACGCCCAGAAGATCTTCGACGAGATCCCGCCGGGGGCGCTCGAGCTGCGGCCGCTCAAGATCGACGTGACCTTTTACTGTCTCAAGTGCGACGGCATGGCCACCGGGCGGACTTGCCCGCACGGCAAGGAGGACCGGGTGGCGGTGAGCGGGACCATGCTGAGGAAGACCCTCTCGGAAGGGGGGGAGATGCCCGATCATTTCAGCCGGCCCGAGGTCCTGGCCATCCTCAAGGAGTACTACGCCTCGCTCGAAGACAAGGTGGAAGTGAAGCTCCACAAACACGCGAAGGG
The DNA here is from genome assembly GCA_035708525.1 of Candidatus Methylomirabilota bacterium. Classification (GTDB taxonomy): domain Bacteria; phylum Methylomirabilota; class Methylomirabilia; order Rokubacteriales; family CSP1-6; genus DASSSH01. Next base: position 6,872 of record DASSSH010000279.1, on the reverse strand, counting down.
GGACCGGTAGCGATGCCGACCTACGTGAACCCGGACAAGTGCGACGGGTGCAAGGCCCTGGACCGCCCCGCCTGCATGTACATCTGCCCCAACGATCTCATGGCCCTCGACAAGGCGCTGGGGAAGGCGTGGAACCAGGAGCCCGACTTCTGCTGGGAGTGCTACGCCTGCGTGAAGACGTGTCCTCAGACCGCCATCGACATGCGCGGCTACGGCGATGTCGTGCCGCTCGGGGCCAGCCTGGCGCCGCTGAGGGGCACGGATTCGATCATGTGGACGATCAAGTTCCGCAACGGCCAGATGAAACGCTTCAAGTTCGCGATCCGCACGACTCCGTGGGGCTCCATCGAGCCGTACCAGGGTCTGCCGGCCCCCACGCCTGAAGGCGCGAAGGCCCCCGGGCTCAGCGGACAGGCGAAGTACCTGGGCGTGGACACGCTTCCCGTCGTGGCGAAGCCGTAACCTCGAACTCGTCGGGTCACAGCTGACCCTGGAGGCAAAGCATGGTCGAACCGGAAACCGAAGTTGTCGAGTGTGACGTCCTGATCTGCGGCGGCGGGATGGCCGGATGCGGCGCCGCCTACGAGGCGGCGTATTGGGCCCAGGCCAAGGGCCTCCGGGTCGTCCTGGTGGAGAAGGCCGCCATCGAGCGCAGCGGCGCGGTGGCGATGGGGCTCTCGGCCATCAACTGCTACATGGGGATGAAGTGGGGCGAGAACCAGCCCGAGGACTTCGTCCGCTACGTGCGTCAGGACCTGATGGGCCTCTCGCGCGAGGATCTGGTCTACGACATCGCCCGGAACGTGGACTCCACGGTCCACATGTTCGAGGAGTGGGGGCTGCCCTTTTTCAAGACGCCCGACGGGCGCTACAAGCGCGAGGGGCGCTGGCAGGTGATGATCCACGGGGAGTCCTACAAGCCCATCGTGGCCGAGGCGGCGAAGAAGGCGATCGGCGAGAAGAACATCTACGAGCGCATCTTCATGTCCCACATCCTGCTCGACAAGAACGACCCGGGCAAGGTGGCCGGCGCCATGGGGTTCAGCGTGCGCGACCACAAGACCTACATCTTCAAGGCCAAGGCCGTCATCTCGGCCGCGGGGGGCGCGACCCAGGTCTTCCGCCCTCACTCGGTCGGCGAAGGCCTCAGCCGCATCTGGTACGCGCCCTGGAACACGGGGTCGGCGTACAAGCTGGCGATCATGGCTGGGGCGGAGATGACCCAGATGGAGCACCGGCTCGTCGTGGCGCGCTTCAAGGACGGCTACGGGCCGGTGGGGATGTGGTTCCTGCTCTTCAAGGCGGTGCTCAAGAACGCCTACGGCGAGCTGGTCGAGGAAAAGTGGGCGGACTTGCTCAAGGAGTGGCTGCCCTACGGCGGCGTCAAGCCCATTCCGACCCCGCTGCGGAACCATCAGATGATCCGGGACCACCTGGCCGGAACGGGGCCACACTATCTCCGCACCGACGAGGCCCTCCAGAAGATGTTCGCGGAGGTGCAGAACGACGCGAAGAAGCTGCGTGAGATCGAGGCCGACGCGTGGGAGGACTTCCTGGACATGACCATGTCCCAGGCGCTGCTGTGGGCCTCGGAGAACACCGACCCGGCGAAGACCCCCTCCGAGGTGGTGCTCACCGAGCCCTACCTCATGGGCTCGCACGCTTCCGGCACCGGTGCCTGGGTGAGCGGGCCTGAGGACATCGCGCCCAAGGACTACTTCTGGGGCTACAACCGGATGACCACGATCCGAGGGCTCTTCGCCGCCGGCGACGGCGTCGGCGGCTCGGCCCACAAGTTCTCCTCCGGCTCCTACACCGAGGGGCGCTTCGCTGGGAAGGCCGCCGTCGCCTACGTCCAGGACAATGCCGGGACGCCCACCGTGGACCAGGACCGCGTCGAAGCCATCAAGCGGGACCTCTTCGTGCCGCTCGAGGTGCACGAGAAGGGCCGGCCCCTGGTCACGCGCGGCCAGGTGAACCCCCAGGTCATCTCGCCGAAGCAAGCGCTGTTGAGGCTCCAGAAGATCATGGACGAGTACTGCGCCGGCCAGGGGTCGGGCTACATCACCAATGCCCCGATGCTCAAGCGCGGGCTCGATCTGCTGGCGATGCTCAGGGAGGACCTGCCCAAGGTGGGCGCGGCCGATCTGCACGAGCTGCTCCGCACCTGGGAGGTCTGGGACCGCTACTACTGCGCCGAGGCGCACGTGCGCCACGTCCTCTTCCGCGAGGAGACGCGGTGGCCCGGCTACTATTATCGCGGTGACTTCCCGAAGCTGGACGAGGCCAATTGGAAGTGCTTCACGACCTCCCGCTACGACGGCGAGAAGAACGAGTGGACCTTGAGCAAGAAGCCGTATATCGCGCTGATCCCGTGACGATGCGCCGGGGCGAGGAGGGGCGGTGAGCCGGCAGGCGGGGACGGGCGAGCTGGCGGCCGGAGCGCCGCCGGCGGCGGCGCTGGGTATCCACCGCTCGATCGTCGTGATCGGGGGCGGCATCGCCGGCGTCACCGCCGCGCTGGAGGCGGCCGAGGCCGGCTACGAGGTCTCGATCGTCGAGAAGAACCCGTATCTGGGCGGCCGGGTCGCCCAGCTCTACCGGTACTTCCCCAAGCTCTGCCCGCCCTACTGCGGGCTCGAGATCAACTTCCGTCGCATCAAGGACAACCCCCGGATCCGCTTCCACACCATGGCGGAGGTCGAGAGGATCTCGGGCGGGCCGGGGAACTTCGACGTCACCGTTCGGCTCAATCCGCGCTACGTCAACGACCGCTGCACGGCCTGCAACGCTTGCGTGGCGGTCTGTCCCGCCGAGCGCCCGAACGCGTTCAACCTGGGGCTGGGCAAGACCAAGGCCATCTACCTCCCCCATGCGATGGCGTTCCCCATGAAGTACGCCATCGACGCCGCCGCGTGCGGCCTCACCGAGTGCGCGAAGTGCGTGGAGGTCTGCGAGTACGACGCGATCGACCTCACGATGCAGCCGCGGACGCTCACGCTCAAGGCCGGCGCCGTCATCGTTGCCACCGGCTGGGCGCCCTACGACGCGAGCCGTATCGACAACCTCGGGTTCGGGAGATTCCCCGACGTCATCACCAACGTGATGATGGAGCGGCTCGCGGCGCCGAACGGGCCCACGCAGGGTCGGATCCTGCGGCCCTCCAACGGCCAGGAGGTCACGAGCGCGGTCTTTATCCAGTGCGCCGGCTCGCGGGACGCAAACCACCTCGGGTACTGCTCGGGGATCTGCTGCCTCGCCTCGCTGAAGGAGGCCACGTACCTCCGGGCGCAGAACCCCGAGGCGCGGGCCCACATCTTCTACATCGATCTGCGCACGCCCGGGACCTACGAGTTCTTTTCCCAGAAGGTGCTGAGCGACGATCACATCACGGTCAGCAAGGGCAAAGTGGCCAGGATCAGCGAGGACCCGGTGACGAAGCAGCTGGTGGTCGAGGCCGAGGACATCCTCGGGGGTGCAAAGATCCGCCTCGCCGTCGATCTGGTTGTCCTGGCGACCGGGATGCGCTCGAGCCTGGCCGAGGGAAGGATGGCCGGACCGGTGGCGTTCGACACCGACGGCTTCGTGATCGAGGCGGGGACGGCGAACGGGATCTTTGCCGCGGGGTGCGCCAAGGGACCCTTCGACGTCGCCACGTCGGTTCAGGACGCGACGGCGGCGGCGGCGCTCGCGATCGAGACGATCCAGACGGCGGGGCGGAGATAGCGGGTGGCGAAGAAGACCGGCGTCTACGTGTGCTCCGGGTGTGGCATCGGTGGCGCGCTGAACGCGCAGAAGCTGCTCGACCTCGCGGCGGCCGCCGGCGGACCGGTCCGCTCCTCGCCGGCCTTCTGCCTCGAGGACGCGCGGCTCATCCGCGCCGATGTCGAGCAGGAGGGCGTCGATGGGGTGGTGATCGCGGCCTGCTCGCCCCGCGTGAACACCGACGTCTTCCGATTTCCGTCCGCCTTCGTCGAGCGCGTGAACATCCGCGAGCAGGTGGCCTGGAGCCATCCGCCGAACCTCGAGGAGACTCAGAGCCTGGCCGAGGACTATCTCCGCATGGGGATCGTCCGAGCCCAGAAGGCGACTCCGCCCACGCCGTACACCGAGGCCAACGAGCGGACGGTGCTGGTCGTGGGCGGCGGCGCCGCGGGCGTGAGCGCCGCCATCAGCGCGGCGCGGAGCGGGTTCGCTGTCGTCCTCGTCGAGAAGGAGCCCCGGCTAGGCGGGTACGCCGCAAAGCTCCACCGGCAGTTCCCCAAGCGCCCCCCCTACGAGGCGCCCGAGGAGCCCGACATCGGCGCCCGGGTCCGCGAGCTGGAGGCGCTGCCTGGGGTCATGGTCCTCACGAGCGCCCACGTGCAGGAGATCTCGGGCCAGCCTGGCCGCTTCGCGGTGCGGATCGCCACGGCCGCGGGCTCGAGGGAGGTGACGGTCGGCGCGATCGTCCTCGCGACCGGCTGGCGCCCCGCGCCGACGGAGAAATACGAGCGGTATGGCCTCGGGAAATACCGGAACGTGGTGACCAGCATGGAGATGGAGGCGATGGCCGCGGGGGGTGGGATCCGTCGGCCCTCCGATGGCCGCCCGGTGCGGCGCGTCGCCTTCGTGCTCTGCGACGGGCAGGGGGATGACGCGCATCTGCCCTACGGCGGGAACGTCTCGAGCCTGGTGGCGCTCAAGCAGGCGACCTACGTCCGGCAGCGGCCGGACACCACCGCGTTCGTCTTCTATGGCGACATGCAGACTCCGGGGCAGTACGAGTACTTCTACCGCAGCGTCCAGGCCGACCCGGGCATCCTGTTCTGCCGTGGGCAGGTGAAGTCGATCGGCGAGGACGAGAGCGGGAAGGCGGTCCTCGAGGTGAGCGACACGCTCCTGGGAGGGGACATTCGCCTTGAGGTGGATCTGCTGGTCCTCTCGACCGGGATGGAGCCGTCGACCCTCGGCCCGGAGGACGCCCTCGGGCTCGCCTATCTCCAGGGCCGAAACGTGCCGACCACCAAGTTCGGCTACGCCGATTCACACTTCATCTGTTTCCCGTACGAGACCCGCCGCACCGGCATCTACTCGGCCGGCGCCGTCCGCTCGGCGATGGACCTGAGCGCCACCATCCAGGACGGCCGGGCGGCGGCGCTCAAGGCGATCCAGTCCATCGAGAAGTCCTCGGCCGGACAGGCAGTTCACCCGCGGGTCGGGGATCTCTCCTACCCGCAGTTCTTCATGCATAAGTGCACCTCCTGCGGGCGGTGCACCCAGGAGTGCCCGTTTGGCGCCCTCGAGCTCAACGAGAAGAAGAATCCGGTGCTCAATCCGACCCGCTGTCGCCGGTGCGGGATCTGCATGGGGGCGTGCCCGGTGCAGATCATCTCGTTCAACGACTACTCGGTCGACATGCTGTCGTCCATGATCAAGGCCGTCGAGATCCCGGAAGGCGACGAGGAGAAGCCCCGGATCCTCGCGTTCGCCTGCGAGAACGACGCCTACCCGGCGCTGGATATGGCTGGGATCAGCCGCCTGCAGTGTCCCGCCTCGGTGCGCGTGATCCCGGTTCGCTGCCTGGGCTCGGTCAACAGCATCTTGATCGCCGACGCGGTCTCGCGCGGGTTCGACGGCGTGGCGCTGCTCGGCTGCAAGCCCGGGGAGGACTACCAGTGCCACTTCATCCGTGGCAGCGAGCTGCTCGGCACCCGGATGGGGAACGTCCAGGAGACGCTGGGCCGGCTCGCGCTGGAGCCGGAGCGCGTTCAGGTTATGGAGCTGGCCATCTCGGAGTCGGACAGGATTCCCGCCATGCTCGAAGAGTTCGTCCGCGTCATCAAGACGATTGGGCCGAACCCCATGAAGGGTTTCTAGTGCCGGGCCAACTAGCGTCGCCAGATCCACTCAGCGCTCGCCTCGTGGCGTCGCCACTCAGCTCGAACTGCCACGTACGCCTCAGGCCGGCGCCTTCCTCGGGCCTCGTCTGGCTCGCTATTTGGCCCGGCAGAGAAGCACGGCTCCGCCCGAAATACGTGGTGGGGAGCTAGGATGGCGGTTCTCGTTCAGCCCGACTTCGACTGGAAGCGGCAGATCATCGGCCTCGACGCCCATGACCTCTCGGTCTGCTACCAGTGCGGGACCTGCACGGCCGTCTGCCCGATCTCCACCGCCGACAACCCCTTCCCCCGCAAGGAGATGGTCTGGGTGCAGTGGGGGTTGAAAGAACGGGCGCTCGGCAATGCCTCGATCTGGATGTGCCACCAGTGCGGGACGTGCAACGCCTATTGCCCGCGGGATGCCAAGCCCGCGAACGTCATGGCGGCGCTGCGCGATTACAGCATCACGCACTACGCCGTGCCGGCCTTCATGGGGCGTGCGCTCGGCGAGCCGCGATACCTGCCGCTGCTCTTCGCCCTCCCGGCTGCGATCTTCCTGGCCGTTCTCGGCTGGCTGGGCCACCTCACGGCGCTGCCCCAGGGGCGCATCGTGTTCTCCAAGTTCCTTCCCATCCTCTACATCGAAGCGATCTTCGTCGCGGCCATCGCCCTCTCCATGCTCGGAGCCGCGGCCGGCGGATTCCGGTACTGGAAGGCCATGCACGCGGCGTCGGCCGCGTCTGGCAACGGCCATGACCCGCACCGGGGACTCGCGGCGACGCTGCTCGACATCCTCAGCCACGCCAAGTTCAGCCAATGCACCGAGGAGCCGCCGGGAACCCGGAAGACGCACAAGGAGCACGTGCACCCCGCCCATCTCGCGGTGTTCTGGGGGTTCATGGGTCTGGTGGTGACGACGGCGTCCGTCGGAGTCGGAATCTATGCCTTCGGGTACCTGACGCCGTGGCCCTTCTGGCATCCGGTGAAGATCCTCGGCAACCTGAGCGGGGC
>DASSSH010000278.1:0-13275 GCA_035708525.1 Candidatus Methylomirabilota bacterium | reverse complement strand
CACCGGGTGAGCCTGCGGCCCCTGCGGTTCCGCACCGGCTTCCACACCCTCGACCGCTGGCTCTACAACGTGGGCGTCGTCCTGTCTCCGCCCCGCGAGGCCGATCTCGTGGTGGGCGTCGACCTGGACGGCTTTCTCTGGGCGCGCCGGCGCCGACTGCCGTTCGCGGTGAGCCTCAAGGGTGTCATCGCCGACGAGCTCCGGAACGAGCGCGGGCTCGTGCGCGCGCTGCTCACCCTGCAGGCCCGGTGGGAGCGGCGGAATGCCGCGCGCGCCGACGTGGTCTGCGTCACGAGCGCTTACTCGGCCGAGGTGGCCCGCCGCGAGTACGGCGTGACGGCCGATCGGCTGGCCATCGTGCCCGAGGCGCTCGACCTCGAAGCCTGGCAGGCGCAGTTCCGCTGCGCCCACCGGCGCCCGAAGGGCGGCCCGATCATTCTCTCGGTAGCCCGCATGTACCCCCGAAAGCGCCTCGCGGATCTCCTGCAGGCCGCGGCGATCCTCGGCGGGAGAATTCCCGATGCCCGGATCCGCATCGTAGGGCATGGACCCGAATGGCCGGCGCTGAACCGCCTGCACGCCGAGCTGGGATTGGGCGAGACGGTGGCGCTCCTGGGCAATGTGAGTCGGGAGCGGCTCGCCGAGGAGTACGTGAGCGCCGACATCTTCTGCTTGCCCTCGGTCCAGGAGGGATTCGGCATCGTCTTTCTCGAAGCCATGGCGGCGGCGCTTCCCGTGGTCGCCTGCCGCGCGGCGGCCGTCCCGGAAGTGGTGCTCGACGGCAGGACGGGCGTCCTGGTCGCGCCACGGGATCCGACGGGGCTGGCGGAGGCCCTCGAGGCGCTGCTTCGGGATCCTGCGCGGGCGCGCAGCTTGGGCGACGAGGGCCGGCGGCGGGTCGCGGCCTACACGCCGGAGCGGGTCGCCGAGCGATTCCTGAACGCGGTAAGATGGACGGGAGAGCGGCTGGGACCACCAACCGAGGGAGCCTGACCAGGGGAGCCCTGATGTCCATCATCTACGCGACCCGGAAGTTCACCTTCTCCGCCGGTCACCGCTACTGGCGGGATGACTGGAGCGCGGAGGAAAACGCCCGCGTCTTCGGCCAGCTGACCGTGACGCACGGCCACAACTACACGCTCGAGGTGACGGTGCGCGGGGCCGTGGATCCCCGCACCGGGATGGTCATGGACTTGTCCGAGCTCAAGCGGCTGGTGGGCGACGCCGTCGTGACCCGCTTCGACCACGCCGACCTCAACCGGGATCCGCTCTTCGCGCCGGGCTCCATTCCGACCACCGAGAATCTGGTGCGCGCGATCTGGGACCTGCTGGTCCCCAAGCTTGGGAGCGAGCGGCTCCACCGGCTGAGGCTCTGGGAAGACCCGACGTTTTACGTGGAATACTTCGGCTCGTGAGCGCCCTGCACCTGACGCGCAGCTACCACTTCAGCGCCGGTCACCGACTGGTGAACTCCGCGCTGTCGGACGAGGAGAACGCGCGCGCCTACGGCCAGTGCGTCCGCCAGCACGGGCACAACTATCTGTTGGAGGTCACCGTGGCCGGCGCGCCGGACCCGGTGACGGGGATGTCGGCCGACATCGTCGGCCTGGACGCGACGGTGGAGCAGGCGGTCCTCCGCCGCGTGGACCACTATGATCTGTCGTCAACGGTGCCCGCGCTCGAGGGTGTCATCACCACCGGCGAGAACCTCGCCCGGACGTTCTGGCAGTGGCTCGAGGCCGCGCTCCCGCCCGGCTCGCTCGAGCGCGTGGCGGTGGTGGAGACGGCCAACAACGTGTTCGAGTACTGCGGTGGCCATACCGGCCATTTGAGGTGACCATTGCGATGACCATGATGGAGCGACTGATCCGCGACCTGCTGAAGGAGATCGGAGAGGATCCGAACCGCGAGGGGCTCGACAAGACGCCCGCTCGCGTCGCGAAGGCCTGGGAGTACCTCACGGCCGGCTACCACCAGAACGTCGACGACATCCTCAACGAGGCGCTGTTCACCGAGGAATACGACGAGATGGTCGTCGTCAAGGACATCGACCTGTATTCCGTCTGTGAACACCACCTCCTTCCATTTTTTGGCAAGTGCCACATCGCCTACATGCCCTCGAACAAGATCGTCGGGCTCTCGAAGCTGCCGCGGCTCGTGGAGATGTTCGCGCGGCGGCTGCAGGTCCAGGAGCGCCTGACCACGCAGATCGCCCAGACGCTCAACGATGTGCTCCAGCCGCGGGGTGTGGCCGTGGTCATCGAAGCCCTGCATCTCTGCATGCTCATGCGCGGCGTCGAGAAGCAGAACTCCAAGGCCGTGACCTCGGCGATGCTGGGAGCCTTCCGCGACCGGCCTGAGACCCGCGCCGAGTTCATGGAGCTGATCAAGTCCCGCGGCGGCCTGGTGATTTGAGGCTTCGCGACCAGGTCGCCATCGTCACCGGCGCGGGCCGCGGTATCGGCCGCGCCGTCGCCCTCGCGTTCGCCCGCGAAGGGGCCAGCGTCGTGCTGGCTGCGCGATCGCAACGCGAGCTGGCGGCGGTCGCGCACGAGATCGAGCGGACGGGAAGTCGGGCTCTGGTCGTCCCCACCGACGTGAGGCAGGAGCCGGCGGTGGCCGCTCTCGTCAAGCGCGCCCTGGCCGAGCATTCGCGGATCGACATCCTCGTCACCGCCGCCGGCACCGCCGGCTTCGGCCCTGTCGCCGACAGCAAGATCGACGACTGGGACCAGATGCTGGCCGTGAACCTGCGGGGCGTCGTGCTGTGCTGCCGTGCGGTTCTGCCGGCCATGATGGCGCAGCGTCGCGGCACGATCATCAGCCTGGGCTCGGTCGTGACGGGCCGGACTCTCGCGGGGAGCGGCGGGTACACCGCCTCCAAGTACGGGCTCTTGGGCTTCTCCCGGGTCCTGGCCGAGGAGATGCGGTCCCACGGCGTGCGCGTGGGGGTGCTCTCGGCCGGCGCCACCGACACACCGCTCTGGGACGCGGTGAGCGCCGGGCCCGACCGCGCGCGCATGCTCAAGCCGGAGCAGGTGGCCGAAGCCGCTCTCCTGATGGCGGCGCTGGGCCCGAACGCGACGCTGGAAGAGCTGAGCCTGTTGCCGGTGGGCGGGATCCTCTGAGCCCGCGCCGCCCCCGGCGGCCTCTGCTATAATGACCCTGCGATTCCCCGATCGAACACCGAACCCCTAAGGAGGCGTCGATGATCACGTTGAGCGAAACGGCCGCCAAGAAGATCTCCGACCTGCGGCTGGAGGAAGGCAAGCCCGAATGGGGCCTCCGCATCCGTCTCGTCGGCGGCGGCTGCTCCGGCATGTCCTACGAGCTGGGCTGGGAGGAGGCGGCTGCCGAGGGCGACAACGTGATCGAGAGCCACGGCGTCAAGGTCTACGTCGATGCCCACAGCGCCCCGTATCTGGCAGGCAGCGAGATCGACTACGTGGACAACAACATGATGGGTGCGGGGTTCGCCATCAAGAACCCCAATGTGAAGTCGTCCTGCGGGTGCGGGTCGTCTCACCAGTTCTAACCACCCCGCCGAAGAGCGAGAAGCGCCCGTGAAGGTGCAGGTCAGACTCTTCGCCCGCTACCGCGAAGAGGCGGGCCGCGACCGGGTGGAGCTGGATCTTCCCGACGGTGGAACCGTCGAGACGGCCTGGACCGCGGTCTCCGAGCAGTTTCCCCGCCTGAGCCAGTACCGCCCGTTCACCCTGTTCGCCGTGGGCAATGACTATGTCGATGCCGATCAGCCGCTCGGCGAGGGCGACGAGCTCTGCGTCTTTCCCCCGGTCAGCGGCGGCGGGACGCCGGCCGGACCGGACTGGATCGAGCTCACCGCGGAGCCGCTTTCCGAGCGTGCCCTGTCCGAGGCGGTGGCCGATCCCGGCGCAGGCGCCGTCGCGCTCTTCGCCGGGGTCGTGAGGGAGCAGACGGGCCGCCGCCGCGTGAAATTCCTCGAGTACGAAGCCCACACCCCGATGGCCGCGGCCAAGATGCGCGAGATTGCGGCCGAGCTGCGTGCCCGCTGGCCCGACCTCCGGCGCATCGCCATCGTTCATCGGGTCGGGCGACTCGAGATCGGCGAGGCGAGCGTCATGATCGCCGTCTCCTCACCCCACCGCCGTGAGGCCTTCGAGGCGTGCCGCTTCGCGATCGACACGCTGAAGGCGACCGTGCCGGTCTGGAAGAAAGAGTACTTTGAGGACGGCGAGGTGTGGGTGGGGCTGCAGTCCGAATGTGACCACCGCGACTAATGCCGGGCCATCTGCCGTCGCCATACTTCGTTTTCGGTCGTCGCCGATCCTCAACGTACGATCTACTCAGCCCTCGCCTCGCCGCTGCGCGGCTCATCTCGAACTGCCACGTACGCCTCCGGTCGGCTCCTCCCTCGGGCCTCGTCTGGCTCGGCATCTGGCCCGTCAACCGGGCCGAGCGTGAGGCCGCTGGTGAGCACCGCGACTAGTGACGGGCCAGATGCCGTCGCCAGATCTTCTCAGCCCTCGGTCGTTGGCGCCCTTAGCATGTCGTGACCACCGCGACTAGCCTCGCCGCCAAGGTTCTCGCCACCATTCGCCGCCATGGGCTATTCCACGGCGGCGAAACTGTCCTGGTCGCCGTCTCCGGAGGCGCCGACTCCGTTGCCCTCTTCGATCTGCTCCGCGAGCTCGCCCCGGCACTGCGGTTGAGCTTGCACGTCGCCCATGTCCACCATGGGCTCCGCGCCGAGGCCGATGCCGACGCCGACTTCGTGCGAGGGCTCTGCGGGGCGCTCGGCGCACCGTTCCACCTGGACCGTGTCGAGGTCCGGAGCGGGCCGCCGTGGGAGGGGCTTGAGGCCGAAGCCCGGCGCGCCCGCTACGCGGCCTTGCTCGACCGGGCGCGGGCGCTGGGCGCGGATCGGATCGCCACGGGGCACACCGCCGATGACCAGGCCGAGACGGTGCTCATGCGGCTGCTGGGGGGCGCCGGACCCCGGGGCCTGGCCGGCATCGCGCCCGCGCGGGGCCTGCTCATCCGCCCGCTGCTCGAGACGCGGCGGAGCGAGATCGAAGCCCGTCTGCGTGAGCGCGGGCTCGACTGGGTCGAGGATCGAACGAACCGCGACCCGCGCTTCCTGAGAAACCGCATCCGCCACGAGGTCTTGCCGTTCCTCGGCGAGCTGTGGGGCGCCGACGTCGTCGAGTCGTTGTGCCGCTCGGCCGCCGTGACGCGTCGCTGGGTGGCCGAGGTGGAGGAGCGGGCCCGCGGCGAGCTCGGGCGCCTCGCCGCTCGCGGACCCGTCGGCCTGGTGTTTCCCGCCGCTGAGCTCCGTTCCCTGCCCGAGGAGCTGGCCTTCCAGGTGCTGCTGCTCGCCGCCGCCGAGCTCGGCGAGGCGAGACCACTCCGCGGCGCGGCGCAGCGCGCCGCCCGTCGTCTCCTCGGGCCCGCCCCGGGCCGTCGCTCGGCACGGCTCGGTCGGCTGGCGCTCGAGCTGAGCGGCCGGTGGTTGCGCGTCGGTCCAATCCATCCAGCCGGACTCGCCGCCCGCGAATGGACCGTGCCGGGGATCGTCGAGCTCCCGGAGGTCGGCCTCAGGCTCGAAGCCCGTCGCTTCGAGCGGCCCGAGGGCTACGCGCCGCCCCGCGAACCTGATCGGGTCGCTTTCGACGCCGACCGGCTGCCGCCGAGCCTGGTGGTCCGGGCGCGTCGGGCCGGCGATCGCTTCGTGCCGTTCGCCGGCGCGGGCGAGCGGCGGCTGAAATCGTTCTTCATCGACGCCGGCGTGCCGCGCTGGGACCGACCGCGCGTGCCGCTGATCGAGGCCCGAGGCGAGATCATCTGGGTCGCCGGGCTGCGCCGCGGCCAGACGGCCCCGGTCACGCCCGAGTCCAGGTGTATCCTGGAAGTGACACTGCGGTCCCTCTAGCGGTGCCCCGGGCGCCGGAGTAAGATGGCGCGCGGAGACGCGCCATGCTCAGCCCGCTTCGCTTCCACGCCGCGCTGTCAGCTCTGCTCATCGCCTTCCTGCTCGCGCCGGCGCTGCCCGTGGCCGCCCAGTCGCGCGCGCCCCAGCGCGCCCCCTCGGCGGAGTCGCGCCGGTTGCTCCACGCCCTTGAGGATGCCTTCGCGGCGGTCGCCGACCAGGCGATGCCCTCCGTCGTGAACGTCAGCGTCAAGAGCCGCCGCCAAGGGTCAACGGAGGGCGCCGAGCCGCCGGGTGGCGAGGAGCGCTTCCGGGAGTTCTTCGGCGACGAGTTTTACGAACGGTTCTTCCGCCGCCGGCCGCCGCGTGAGGACAGCCGGGCCGCCGGCTCGGGCGTCATCGTGGATGCCCGCGGCTACATCCTGACCAACAATCACGTGGTCGAAGAAGCCAGCGAGGTCGAGGTGCGCCTCTCCGACGACCGCAAGTTCAAGGCGACCATCGTGGGCCGCGATCCGAAGACCGACCTGGCGGTGCTCAAGATCGACACGCCGCCAGGGTCGCTGCCGGTCGCCCAGCTCGGCGATTCGGACCGGATCCGCGTAGGGCAGTGGGCGATCGCGATCGGCAACCCCTTCGGACTCGACCGGACCGTCACCGTCGGGATCATCTCCGCGACGGGACGCACGCGCGTCGGCGTGGCGACCTACGAGGCCTTCATCCAGACCGACGCGTCGATCAACCCCGGTAACTCGGGCGGGCCTCTGCTCAGCCTCGAAGGGCGCGTGATCGGGATCAACACCGCCATCCTGTCCAGCGGGCAGGGGATCGGCTTCTCGATTCCCATCAACATGGCCCGGGACATCATGAGCCAGCTGATCAGCAAGGGCCGCGTCGTCCGGGGCTGGCTCGGCATCGTCATCCAGGAGCTGACGCCCGAGCTGGCGGCCGGCTTCGGGGTCGCGCCCAACAGCGGCGTCCTCGTGTCCGACGTGATGAAGGACACGCCCGCCGAAGCCGCCGGCCTCAGGGCGGGCGACATCATCGTGCAGTTCGACGGGGCGTCGATGAAGGACGTGTCATCGCTTCAACGGCGCGTGGCGGGGGCGCCGCCCGGCCGGCCGGCGGCGATGACCGTCGTCCGCGATGGCAAGCAGCTCCCGCTGACGGTGCGGATCGGCGAGCAGCCGGGCGAGGAGGCCTCGGTGAGGCCGAGGCCCAAGGAGCAGACGCTCGGGCTCACGGTGGAGCCGCTCACGCCGGAGGCCGCCGAGCGATTCCGGCTCTCGGCGCGGGCCGGCGTTGTCGTGGCCGAGGTGGCTCCCGGCAGCGCGGGCGAGCAAGCGGGCATTCGGCCCGGAGACGCCATCCTCGAGCTCGCCCGCCAGCCGGTGAAGGACGTGGAGACGTTCCGCAGGATCGTGTCGGGGCTCAAGCCGGGCGAAGCGGTGCCCGTGTACGTCCAGCGCGGCGGAGGGCGCAACGAATATGTCGTCCTCACGATCCCTGAGTCCCAGCGCTAGCCCCGGTCGGGAGCCGGGCTCCCACCGGCCACGGCCCGTCGCCCTCGTCATCGACGACGACCTGGGCGTGCGCGAATCGCTGCAGATGATCCTCGAAGAGGACTTCGAGGTGTTCGAAGCCGTCAACGGCGCGGCGGGGCTCGAGGTGCTGCGCTCGCGTCGGGTGGATGTCGCCTTGCTGGACGTGCGGATGCCAGGTGAGCGCGGGCCGGCCGTGCTGCCTCGGATCCTGGCGCTCGACGAGAGCATCCCCGTGATCCTGATGACGGCCGTCCCCGAGGTCCGGGACGCCGTCGAGTGCATCAAGGCCGGGGCCTACGACTACGTGGTCAAGCCCTTCGACGTGGACGAGATCCTGGCGCTGGTGCGCCAGGCCGCCAACCAGCGGGTGCTCGAGCGTGAGGTGCGTTATCTGCGGTCCGAGCTGGACCGCGCCCACGGCTTCGACGAGCTCGTGGGCCGCCACCCGCTGATGGTCCGCCTGTACGAGCTGATCGCCCAGGTCGCCCAGACCCACGCCACCGTGCTCATCACGGGCGAGAGCGGGACCGGCAAGGAGCTGGTCGCGCGGGCCATTCATCGCCAGAGCTCCCGCCGGGAGGAGCCGTTCGTGGCGGTCAATCTGGCCGCGATTCCGGACACCCTCATCGAGTCGGAGCTGTTCGGCCACGAGAAGGGCGCCTTCACCGGCGCGCAGGCCCGCAAGCCGGGCAAGTTCGAGCTGGCCCACGGCGGCACGCTGTTCCTGGACGAAGTCGGCAGCCTCCGCGTGGACCTGCAAGCCAAGCTCCTGCGCGCGCTTCAGCAGCGGGAGATCGAGCGCTTGGGCGGCACGCGGATCATTCCGGTGGATGTGCGCGTGATCGCTGCCACCAACACGGATCTGCTCCGCGCCACGCGCGCCGGCACCTTCCGCGAGGACCTCTTCTACCGCCTCAACGTGGTTCCGCTGAGCGTCCCGCCGCTCCGGGAGCGGAAGTCGGACATCCCCTTCCTGGTCGAGCACTTCGTGCGGAAGTATTCGCAGGAGTTCAAGAAGGACGTGCGCGGCGTCTCGCGCGGGGCGACGCCCGTGCTGGAGGCCTACGATTGGCCCGGCAACGTGCGTGAGCTCGAGAACATCATCGAGCGCGGCGTCGCGCTGGCCACGCGGCCCGTGATCCGCCTCGAGGACCTGCCCCTCGAGCTGTCGATCCACGAGGCCGGACTCGGGCACGGGGCGGGGGAGCCCGTCGCGCTCTCACTCGAAGAGGCGCGGGATCGATTCGAGCAGGCCTACGTGCTGCGTGCCCTGGAGCGCGAAGACTGGAACCAGAGCCGCGCCGCCCGTAGCCTCGGGATCCACCGCAACACTCTGCTGGCGCGACTGGCGGCGTGGGGGATCCGGCGTGAAGACCGCGCCGGCCCTGCCCAACAGCCCGGCGGCGCCGCCGGGCTGCCCGGCTCCGCCGGCTGAGAGGAGATCACGCGATGCTTGCCCCCCTGAGATACGCCGCCGCGCTGCTGCTCGCAGGGATGCTGCTGGCGGCGTGCGCTGACGACATGGTGCGGTTCCGGAGCTTCAGGGATCCGCAGATCCAGCCTCTGCCGGGCGCGCAGGCGGTGACGGTCTTCCGGTTCGACGACGTCCGCGGCGAGGAGAGCGAAGGCCACAATCCGCTCCTGGTGGGCGCCACCTACAACGGCGTGGGCATGAAGACCGGCAAAGTACTGACGCCCACGCCGTGGCCCGAATCACTCGTCGAGCAACTGGCCGAGGGGTTCACGCAGCGAGGCGCCCGGACGGTCGCGGTGAAAGACCGCGTGTACGCACCCGGCAGCGCGGTCTCGACGCCCCTGGTGCTGGCCGGCGAGATCCACAACTTCTCGACCGAGGCCCGTTGGCGCGACGAGTGGGCCCACGTCAGCGGGATCATGCGGCTCTACGACCAGCGGGGAGCGCTGCAGGTCGAGAAGCCGGTCAATATCCGCGTGCGCTCCGTCGAGGCGCAGTCGCTCGAGGCCATCCTGAACTCGGCGGTGAACCAGTTCGTCCGCGCGGTCGTAACGGACCCGGACGTCACTCGGCGGCTGGCCGGGTCGCGGTAGATCATTCCGATCTGCGGCTGCCTCCGAGCAGTTCTCGCACGGTCCGGCGCAGGGCATCGACGGTGAACGGCTTCGCCAGGACCGGCGGTGAGAATTCCTGAAGGAAGGGGCGATAATCATCCGCGTCCTGATGACCGGACACGAACAGCATCGGAGGATGCGGCGGGGACTGACGATGGACCGCCTCGTAGACCGCCCGGCCGTCCACGCCGGCCATGTGCAGATCGCAAACGATCAGCTCGTAGGGGCCACGCGCGAGCCGCTCGAGCGCCGCCTCGCCGCTCAGTACCGTCTCGACCTCGTAGCCGTCCTCCTCGAGCACGAGCGCCACGAACTCCGCCACATCTGGATCGTCGTCGACGACGAGGATTCGCGGCACGAGGGGAAGCGTAGCAGGGACGAGGCCCGGAGTCTTCAGCGATGATGTCCTTATTGCGTGAGAAAGTGGGCCTCCGCACGCTTCTCGGCGCTCCCGTGTCCGGCGTGGTGTTTGCTCTGGCGACGCTGACCCCGGCGGGCGGCGCCGGCGAGAATCCACTCACGCTCGCGCTCACACCCTCACGGGATCCGACCGCGCTGCAGGAGGCAGGTGACGCGTTTGCGAAAACGCTCTCGCGACTGTCGGGCGTGCCGATCCGCGCCCAGGTCGCGTCGGACTACGCGGGAGTCGTCGAAGCCCTTAGGAGCCTCCGCGTGGATCTGGCCTTCGTCCACCCCGTGGGTTACGTGCTGGCCAATCGCGAGGCGGGGTGTCGGATCCTGGTGCGCGACATCTGGCAGGGCAAGACCGAGTACACGGCGCGCTTCTACGTGAGGAAGGACAGCGGGATCGGGCGCCTCGAGGACCTGCGGGGGAAAACGGTGGCCTTCGTGGATCCGGCGTCGAGCTCGGGTTACATCTATCCCATGGTCCTCCTGATGAAGCAGGGGCTGGTGCGCCACCGTGATCCGAAGACGTTCTTCAAGGACGCCCTCTTCGCCGGCACGCACGAGGCGGCGCTGCAGGCCCTGCTGCACGGTCGGGTCGCGGCGGCGGCCTCCTTCGACAAGGCGCCCGAGATCCATCTCAAGGTCCCGGCCCTCGTCGGCCAGCTCACCTTCGTGGGCGAGACGCCGTCCATTCCCGAGGCTGGCATCTGCGCTCGCCCCGGCCTGCCCGGTGAGACCCTGGCGCGGGTCAAGCGCGCGCTGCTCTCGATCAAGGGGCCGGAGCACGCCGCCCTGCTCAAGCAGATCTACGACATCGACGGGTTCATCGAGGCGTCCGACGCGGACTACCAGCCGGTGCGCGACGCGATTGCGCTGATGGGGATCAAGCCACCGAAGTAGTGCGAGATGCCTGAAGACGCTACGGCTACTTACGATTCACGCACTTGATGAGACGCCAGAAATTGAAGAGGTTGACCTGGCACGAGATCTCGGGCACCAAGCCCACGTGCTTGAGTAGCGGCTCGAGCGGGAGGTTGGACTTCCAGCCGAGCCGCGTGCAGACCGGCGCCACCATGTCCTCCAGGCGGCCGAGCACCTTCCGGTCGCTGCGGAAGTGATTGAGCAGGATGATGTTGCCGCCGGGCTTGACCACGCGGCGCATCTCGCGCAGGACGCCCACCGGATCCGGGACGGCGCTGATCGTGTAGGTCGCCACCGCGGCGTCGAACTCGCTGTCCCCGAAGTCCATCACCGTGGCGTCCATGGCCTTGAGCGTCACGTTGCCGAGCCCCAGCTCGACCACCTTCTCCTGAGCCTTTTCCAGCATCTCCTCCGAGAGGTCGATGCCGGTGATCCGGCAGTGCGGGGGATACAAGGGAAGGTTGAGTCCGGTGCCGATGCCCACCTCGAGGATCTGCTGACCCTGACGAATGTCGAGCAGATGGATGGCGGCTTGGCGTCCCGGATGGAAGATCCAGTCGAAAACGAAGTCGTAAGCGGGGGCGTACAGCTTATACGCCCGCTTGACCTGCCTCTTCTCCAGCGCTGCGTCCAACGCGAGTCTCCTCTAGAACGTACGGCCGGTGAGGCCCGGGTCCAGCGAGTTGATTTCTAACACAGCTACTGGAGCATTGCCAAGTGCTTTCTCACCCCGCGATCTCAAAGGAGAAACTTGATCAGCAGCGTCGCCAAACCGAGGAAGGTAAAGAAGCCGCAAACATCCGTGAAGGTCGTGATGATCACGCTTGAAGCGATGGCTGGGTCGACCCGGAAGCTCTTGAGCGCGAGCGGGATCAGCACCCCGACGACGGCGGCCACCTGCATGTTGATGATCATGGCCAAACCGATGATGAGGGCCAGCAGGAATTGGCCCTTCCAGACATACGCGATGCCCGCCATGAACATTCCATTGAACAAGCCTGTCCCGAGCGCAAGGATCATTTCCTTCCGGAGCACCCGCCAGAGATGGGCGGCCGTCATGTCCCCCAGCGCCAGGCCCCGGACCACCACCGTGGCGGTCTGGGTCGTGCCGATACCGCCCATGGAGGCGACGATGGGCATGAAGACGGCCAGCACGACGAGCATCTGGATCGTGTGCTCGAAAAGGCCGATCACCGAGGCAGCCAGGATGGCCGTCGCGAGGTTGATCAGGAGCCAGACCGTCCGCCTGACGCCAACCCGGGAGGGTGGGTCGAAGACCGTCTCGTCGCCGGGCACACCGCCGAATCGCTGAATATCCTCGGTCGCCTCTTCGCGGATGATGTCGATGATGTCGTCCACGGTGATGACGCCCAGCAGGCGATGATCGTGGTCCACCACCGGGACAGCCATCAGCTTGTACTTGTCCACGAGCTTGGCGACCTCTTCCTGGTCGGTCTCGGGCGTGACGCTCACCGGTTCTTCCTGGCGGAGGAGACCGACCGGCGTCGCCGCGTCGGCAGTGATGAGCCGGCGCCACGGCAGGCTCCCGACCAGGTGATCATGATCGTCCACCAGGTAGAGCGTCTGGGCGGTCTCGGCCACGGGGGACTTCCGTACCTGCTCGATAGCCTGCGCGACGGAGATGTTCTCGTGCACGGCGAGCACGTTCGGCGACATGATGCGGCCGGCCGTCTTCTCGCCGTACTCGAGCAGTTCCTGGACCTCTTCGGACTTCTCCTCCTTCATGAGGTCCAGCACCTGCTCGCTCTGCTCGGCCGGCAGCTCCTCGAGGACCTGGGCAGCGTCGTCCGGCGGCAGCCGCTCGAGCATGCCGGAGATCTCGGCCGGGTCCAGGGCCTGGGCGAGCTGGGACAAGGTCGGGTCGTCCAGCTCGGCGAGCACCGCGCCGGCCTGGTCTCTGGTCAGCAGCCGGAAGACGGTGACCTGTTCGGCCACGGGGAGGTCACGCAGGGCCGCGGCGATGTCGGCCGAGTGTGCCTCCTCGAGCACCTGCGCCAGGCGCTCGCGGCGGCCGGACTCGACCAGATCGCGAACCGTCTCGCTGAGCCTCTCCGTGTTTTCCATTTATCTAGCTTGAACGTCAAACCATCCAGTTGTGCGGCCAGGCTCCTTCGCCCAAGGGCTCATCCGAACTGCCTCGCTATCGGTTCTGGCGCTCATCGGGGCGTCCGAGCCGTCGTGGGCTCCTTCGAGCAAGCGCTCATCTTTCATCTCGCTTGAACGTCAAACCATCCAGTTGGGCGGTTCTGCTCCTTCGCGCAAGCGCTCATCCGATCTGCCGCTTCAGTGTTCTAGAACTGTTTCGGCCGCTCGCCGCCGTCGGGAGGTGATCCGACGGAATTCACGACAGGACCGACAGGCAGTTACGGCGACCTGGCGGTATTC
>DASSSH010000277.1:0-11729 GCA_035708525.1 Candidatus Methylomirabilota bacterium | reverse complement strand
TCGGCGCTGGCGGCGGCGCTCGTCATCGGAAGACGCAAGGGATACGGGCATAGCCCGATGCCGCCGCACAACTTGCCCATGACCGTGATGGGCGCGAGCCTGCTCTGGTTTGGCTGGTTCGGCTTCAATGCCGGCAGCGCGTTGGCCGCCAACGGGTTGGCCGCCCACGCCTTCACGACCACCAACACGGCGACCGCTGCGGCGGCCCTGGGCTGGATGTTCACCGAGTGGAGCTCGCGCGGGAAGCCGACCGTGCTCGGGGCGGCCTCCGGCGCGGTGGCAGGCCTGGTCGCCATCACGCCGGCCGCGGGCTTCGTGACGCCGATGGCCGCCATCGTGATCGGGGCCGTGGCAGGAGTACTCTGCTACACGGCGTGTAACTTCAAGACCCGGCTGGGTTACGACGACTCGCTGGACGTGGTGGGCGTGCACGGCGTCGGCGGGACCTGGGGGGCGCTCGCCACCGGGCTCTTCGCGACGAAGGCGGTGAACGACGCGGGCGGCGACGGGCTCTTCTACGGCAACCCGCATCAGCTCTGGGTACAGATCATCGCCGTCGTCGTGACCTGGGTCCTGGGCTTTGTCGTGACCACGATCATCCTCAAGGTACTCGACGCCGTCATGGGGCTGCGCGTGAGCGACGATGATGAGGTGGCGGGGCTCGATCTGTCGCAGCACTCCGAGACAGCCTACGTGCTCGGCGGGTCGTCGTACGGTGAGTACTCGGCCGGAGGCGGCTCGGGCGCCTTCGCCGAGGCCATGAAGGCGGCGGAGGCCAAGGCGCGCGCCGGGCATTAGGCGGATCCGGGAAGTCGGGCCGGACCGCTTGACGGGCCGGACCGACCCTCGTAATGTTGTGTGGCCGGTGGGGCAGAGGCGCCCCACGGGCCCCCGAGTTTTTTCATCCCACGCTGCCGCACAAGGAGGCTGACGCATGACCCCGAAGGACGTTCTGAAGATGGCCAAGGAGAAGGGCGCCAAGATCGTGGATCTGCGCTTCATCGATCTCCCCGGCCTGTGGCAGCATTTCTCCATTCCGGTGTCGGAGCTCAAGGAGGACATCTTCGAAGACGGCCTCGGCTTCGACGGGTCTTCGATCCGCGGGTTCCAGACCATCGACGAGTCGGACATGCTGCTCATGCCCGACCCGACCACGGCCCAGATGGATCCCTTCACGGCCGTCCCCACCCTCGTGCTGATCTGCAACGTGAAGGACCCGGTGACCGGGAAGGCCTACACGCGGGACCCGCGGTACGTGGCTCAGAAGGCCGAGGCCTACGTCAAGAAGGCGGGATTCGCGGACACCGTCTACATCGGCCCTGAGCTCGAGTTCTTCTTCTTCGACTCGATCCGCTTCGACCAGACCTACAACTCCGGCTACTACTTCATCGACTCCGAGGCGGGGTTCTGGAACTCGGGCGCCGAGGGCTCGCCAGACCGGCCCAATCTCGGTTACAAGCCGCGCTACAAGCAGGGGTACTTCCCCGTGCCCCCCATGGACAAGTTTCAGGACATCCGCTCCGACATGGTGCTGGCGCTGGAATCGGTCGGAGTGCGGATCGAGGTGCACCACCACGAGGTGGCGACCGCGGGGCAGACCGAAGTCGACATGCGCTTCGACACCCTGACCAAGATGGCCGACAAGGTTTGCTGGTACAAGTACTGCGCCAAGAACACCGCGAAGAAGTGGGGTAAGACGGCGACCTTCATGCCCAAGCCCCTGTTCCAGGACAACGGCTCCGGGATGCACACCCACCAGTCGCTGTGGAAGAACGGCAAGAACCTCTTCTACGAGCGCGGCAGCTACGGCGACGTCTCCAAGACCTGCCTCTACTACATCGGCGGCATCTTGAAGCACGCCCCCGCGCTGCTCGCGCTGGTGGCCCCGACCACCAACAGCTACAAGCGCCTGGTGCCGGGCTACGAGGCGCCCATCAACCTCGTCTATAGCCAGCGTAACCGCTCGGCCTGCATCCGGATCCCGGTGTACAGCAAGTCGGAAGGGGCCAAGCGCATCGAGTTCCGCACGCCGGACAACACGTGCAACCCGTACCTGTCCTTTGCCGCCTGCGTGATGGCCGGGCTGGACGGGGTCACCAACAAGATCGATCCGGGCAAGCCGGTGGACAAGGACCTCTACGAGCTGCCGCCGGCCGAGGCGAAGAAGATCAAGCAGCTGCCGGGCTCGCTCGACATCGTGCTCGACAACCTGGAGAAGGATCACGAGTTCCTGCTCAAGGGCGACGTGTTCACGCCCGATCTGATCGAGACCTGGGTGGAGTACAAGCGGAAGAACGAGGTGGACCCCGTCCGGCTGCGGCCGCATCCGTACGAGTTCGCCCTCTACTTCGACATCTAGCCCCGACTCGCTCGTCCGATCCCGGGCCCGGCGCAGCCAAGCGCCGGGCCCGGCCTGCTGCTCAGAGGCTGGGCGGCGGAGTCCGATTGCCGGAGGCTTGAGCAGTCCGAAACCCCTCAGGGCACCGAATCCCCCTCTATTTCCCGCTTTAGCCCTGGCACCGTGCTTGCTGCTCCGCGAGGGGCATGATGCCCCGGTGGCGGGTGCTGATCGTGGACGACCATGCTCCGTCGCGCGCCGCCCTGGCCGACGCGGTCAGGCACGAGGGCGGCGAGGTCGTGGGTCACGGCAACCTGGTGGAAGACGCCGTCCCGCTGGTCCAGCGTCTGCGGCCGGACGTGGCGGTACTGGCCGTGGGATTACCCGATGGCGACGGGATCGAAGCAGCGCAGCGGATCATGTCCGTGTCGCCGTGCCCGTTGGTCCTCCTCACCAGCCGCACCGACCCCGCCGTCGTGGCACGCGCCGTCGGGGCAGGCGTGCTCGGCTTCCTCGTCAAGCCGCTGCGTCTTCCCGAACTCGGACCGGCACTCGACCTGGCCGTCTCGCGCTTCAGGGAGCTCGAGGCCGTGAGGCAGGAGAACGAAGCGCTCAAGCGCAAGCTCGAGTCGCGCAAGATCATCGACCGGGCCAAGGGCATCCTCATCCAGCGGCTCGGTCTCACCGAGCCGGAAGCCTACCGCCGGCTCCAGAAGACCGCGATGGACACCCGCAAGCCCATCGCCGAAGTCGCCCAGGCTCTCCTGCTCACCGACGAGCTGGGCCAGCCTCGCTCGGTCCGATAAGTCGCCTGCCGATTCCTGAGGCATAGGCTCATCGTTGCCTACAAAGTGGGCATTGGAGGGGCCTCGGAGATCTGCAGGATTGCTGCAACTATCGGAAAAGGCTCACCGTGATTCCGGGCACGGGCTTTGCTCCCCACCAAGGACGGCGCGCCAAGACAGCGGGGTCGGAGAGCGAGCGCCAGTCGGGCCCATTGACCATGACCCAATGGCGGGTCGGACCCCTCACCCCCACGTAGGGCAGCGAAAGGAGAAGCGCATGGAAGGGCTTTCACGGAGGGACTTCCTCAAGACGACGGCGGCGGTGGGCGTCGGTGCCGCCGCGGGTATGGGCTTCCCGGCCATCATCCGGGCCCAGGGCTCCGGTCCCATCAAGGTGGGCGTGCTGCACTCGCTCTCCGGCACCATGGCGATCAGCGAGGCGCCCATCAAGGAAGTGGTGTTGATGGCCATCGATGAGGTCAACAAGGCCGGCGGCGTGCTCGGCCGCAAGGTGGAGGCGATCGTGGAGGATCCGGCCTCCAACTGGGACCTCTTCGCCGAGAAGTCGAAGAAGCTCCTGCTCCAGGACAAGGTCGCGACGGTCTTCGGCTGCTGGACCTCGGTGAGCCGCAAGTCCGTGCTGCCGGTCTTCGAGAAGAACAACGGCCTGCTCTTCTATCCCGTCCAGTACGAGGGCGAGGAGTGCTCGAAGAACGTGATCTACACCGGGGCCACGATCAATCAGCAGGCGACGCCGGGTGTGGACTACCTGATGAGCCCGGAGGGCGGGAGCAAGAAGAAGTTCTACCTGCTGGGATCCGACTACGTCTACCCGCGGACCACGAACAAGATCCTGCGGCTGTACCTCACGAAGGTCAAGAAGGTGCCCGAGGCGAACATCGCCGAGGAGTACACGCCGTTCCACCACCAGGACTACCAGACCATCGTCGGCAAGATCAAGAGCTTCAGCGCCGCCGGCGACGCGGCCGTGATCAACACGATCAACGGCGACAGCAACGTGCCCTTTTTCAAGGAGCTGGCCAACCAGGGAGTGACCGCGGACAAGACGTCGACCATGTCGTTCAGCTTTGCCGAGGTGGAGCTGCAGACGCTGGACGTCAAGCCGCTCGTGGGGCACTTCGCCTCCTGGAACTACTTCATGTCGCTGAAGAACCCGGAGAACCTGAAGTGGGTCAAGGCGTGGAAGGAGTGGGCGAAGAAGGCGGGCATTCCCGACAAGCAGGCCGTCACCGACGACCCGATGATGCACGCCTACGTGCACGTGCACCTCTGGGCCAAGGCCGCGCAGAAGGCGGAATCGACCGACGTCGACAAGGTGCTCAAGGCCATCGAAGGCCTGGAGATCTCCAGCCCCGTTGGCAAGTACAAGGTCGACGCGAAGAACCACCATACCTGGAAGCCGGTCCTGATCGGCAAGATCCGCGCCGACGGTCAGTTCGACGTCGTGCAGCGCACCAAGACGTGGGTCCGCCCCGAGCCGTGGAGCACCGTGACCTATCCCAATCGGGAGTGCGACTGGAGCAAAGGCGGCAAGGGCACCTACGACCTTGTCGGCGGAAAGCGCGTGTGGCTGTCGGAAAAGCAGTCGTAAGACCGCTGGCCGCGTCGGTCGGCCTGCTGGCGCTTCTTCTGGCAGGGTTCGCCGGGTCCGGGGCTGCGGCCCCCGGGCCCGGCGCGCCCGACCTCGAGGGACTCGCCAAGAGGCTGACCGCGCCGGCCACCCAGGCGGCGGCCATCGCCGCATTGTCCGAGATCTCCGACCCGGCCGTGGAGGGGCTCCTCCGGGCGCTCAAGGACGGCGCCCTGTACCGATTGAAGGACCGCGTCGCGGTCCTGGGCGACGACGGAACGCTGAAAGACTTGGGCGGCCAGCCGATCCTCGATGCCAAGGGCCAGCCACTCGCCCCCGCCGAAGGTCAGGAAGCCGTCACGCTGGACGAGAAGCAGTTCTCAGCGGTGCAGCGGCTGCTGGAGCGGCTGGAGATCTTCGGCTCGGATCCCGCCACCCGACGCTCGGCTGCGTTCAAGCTCGGCAGTGCCCCGAATGCGATGGCGATTCCCGCGCTGGAGAAGGCGCTCGCGCGCGAGACCAACGCCGATGTGAAGACCATCATGGAAGAGTCTCTGGCCAAATTGCGGCTAGCCTCGCCCGATCCGGCCGCCCGCGCGGCGGCCGCCGGCACGCTGGGCCGGCTCCGCTCCGAGGCCGCGCTCGGGCAGCTCCAGGCGGCGCTCCAGCAGGAGACCGATCCCGCGGTCAAGCAGGCGCTGACGGGGGCCGTCCGCAGCATCGACACCTTCCTCGTCATCCGAAACGTGATCGGCTATGTGTTCAACGGCGTGAGCCTGGGCGCCGTGCTGCTCATCATGAGCCTCGGCCTCGCGGTCACGTTTGGGCTGATGGGGATCATCAACATGGCCCACGGCGAGATGCTGATGCTCGGCTCCTACACCGCCTACGTCGTGCAGGAGGTCTTCACGGCGCGCTTCGCCGCGCACCAGGACTATTACTTCCTGGTGGCGCTGCCGCTGTCCTTCGTCGTGGCCGGCCTGGTCGGCCTGGCCCTCGAAGGCGGAATCATTCGCTTCCTCTACGGACGGCCGCTCGAGACGCTGATCGTCACATGGGGCGTCGGCATGATCCTGCAGCAGTCGGCCCGGCTCTACTTCGGTGATCAGACGAGCGTCAACTCACCCACCTGGTTTCGCGGTGGCCTGGAAGTCATGCGCGGGCTCATCTTCCCGTGGAGCCGAATGTTCATCGTGCTCCTCGCGCTGGGCGCGCTGGGGGTGCTCTACCTGCTCCTGAACAAGTCCTACGCGGGCCTGCGGGTGCGGGCGGTGATGCAGAACCGCGACATGGCCTCGTGTCTGGGGGTCTCGACGCGTCGGATCGACTCGCTGACCTTCGCGCTGGGCACCGCGCTGGCCGGGATCGCCGGCTGCGCGCTGGCCCTCATCGGAACGGTCGATCCCGAGGTGGGCAAGACCTATATCGTGGACGCCTTCATGGTCGTCGTGTTGGGCGGCGTCGGCAAGCTCCTGGGCGCGGTGGTCGCGTCTTTCGGCATCGGCGTGTCGAACAAGCTCCTCGAGCCAGCCATCAGCGGCACCGCCGCGCCCATCTACGCCAAGGTCGCCATCCTCGTCCTCGTGATCTGGTTCCTTCAGTGGAGGCCCACGGGCTTCTTCCCCGCCAAGGGACGCGCGGCCGCCGAGGCCCGGTGAGGCGCGTCCATGACCTTCGGTGACGGCGGCCCGCGCCGAGACGCCCAGCGGCTCTGGGTCGCTGCGTTTGGGATCGTCTTCGTCGTGCTGTTGCCGCTCGCCAACAGTCTCGGCCTGCTCTCGGACTACTACCTGAACCTCTTCGGCAAATACCTCTGCCTGGCGCTCCTGGCCGTGGGCATGGATCTCATCTGGGGCTACACGGGCATCCTGTCGCTGGGGCAGGCCATCTTTTTCGGTGTCGGGGCCTACTCCATCGGCATGAACATGATGCTCGAGGGGAGCGGCAAGGGGGTGTACGGCGAGCCGGTTCCGGACTTCATGATCTGGAACCAGGTCTATCAGCTTCCCCTCTTCTGGAAGCCCTACAAGTCCTTCGTGGTCGCGGTTGCCGGCTCGATTCTCGTGCCCGCGGCCATCGCCGCCCTGATCGGCTTCCTGACCTTCCGGCGCAAGCTGCGGGGGACGTACTTCGCGATCCTGACCCAGGCCATCGCCTTCGCCGTCTGGCTGACCGTCAACCGGAACGAGATGAAGCTGGGTGGCACCAACGGCCTGACGGATTTCAAGAGCATTCTCGGTTTCTCGCTGTCGAGCCCGGCGACCCAGCGGGCGCTCTACATCACCACGGCGGTGACGCTGCTCGTCGCCTTCCTGCTGAGCCGGTGGCTGGTCACCTCGAAGACCGGGCTGGTGCTACAGGCCATCCGTGACAACGAGCGCCGGCTGGAGTTCCTGGGCTACAACGTCGCCGGCTACAAGATCTTCGTGTTCGCCGTCTCGGCGGCGCTGGCCGGCCTCTCGGGACTGCTCTACGCACCCCAGGTGGGCATCATCACGCCGAGCCAGATCGGCGTGCTGCCCTCGCTGGAGATCGTGATCTGGGTCGCCTTCGGCGGCCGCGGCACGCTGTGGGGAGCCCTCCTGGGCGCGATCTCCATCAACTGGCTGAGGAGCGTGCTGACTGGCACCTATCCACGGCTCTGGCCCATCATCTTGGGCGCCCTCTTCGTGGGCGTCATTATGTTCTTCCCCAAGGGCCTGGTCGGTCTCGCCGCGCGGCTGCGAAGCCTGGGCATCCGCAAGCGCCCGCTGGTGGAGGCGGTGACGGCGTCGTCGAAAGCCGAAGAGCGACCTCTCTGACCATGGAAACCCTCCTCTACGTCGAGAACCTGCACGTCTCGTTCGACGGCTTTCTCGCGCTCCACAACCTCAACCTGATCCTCGAGCCACAGGAGCGGATCCGGCTGCTGATCGGGCCCAACGGCGCGGGGAAGACCACGCTGTTCGACGCGCTCACCGGCCAGGTCGAGCCGGTCACCGGGCGCGTGCTGTTCAAGGATCACGTCAATCTGCTGGGCCTGAGCGAGCACGCGATCGCCCACCTCGGGGTCATCCGCAAGTTCCAGACGCCCTCGGTGTTCCCCGACCATACCGTGTACGAGAACATGGTGCTGTCCTCAGGCAGCAAGCACTTCCTGGGGACCTTCGCGGCTGGCGCCGCCGCCCACGAGCGGGAGCAGATCGCCGAGGTGCTGGATCAGGTGGGGCTGTTGGGGCACGCCGACGAGCTGGCGGGGACGCTGTCCCACGGCCAGAAGCAGTGGCTCGAGATCGCCATGCTCCTGGTCCAGTCGCCCACCCTGCTCCTGCTCGACGAGCCGGTCGCCGGCATGACGCGGGCGGAAAAGGACCGCACCGTGGCGTTGATCGACGGCATCGTGAAGCGGTCGACCTGCACCATCATGCTGATCGAGCACGACATGCACTTCGTCCGTCAGATCGCCGGCCGCGGCCACAAAGTCACCGTCCTTCACGAAGGCACCGTGCTCTCGGAAGGATCCATCGATCGCGTCCAGTCCGACGAGCGGGTCATCGAGGCCTACCTCGGGCGCGGGAAGGTGAGCGCCTGATGCCGGGCCAACTCACATCGCCAGGACTTCGTTCGCGGTCGTCACCGACCCTCAACGTACAACCAACTCAACGCTCGCCTCGCCGCTGCACGGCTCAGCTCGAACTGCCACGTACGCCTCGGGCCGGCTCCTCCCTCGGGCCTCGTCTGGCTCGTGATTTGACCCTGGATCTGGAGTCCGCCGTGGGCCTTAACCCGACCTTGTTGGGAGGCGCTTAGCCGCCATGCTGGCCATCGACGGGGTGGATGTCTTCTACGGCGAGAGCCGGATTCTCTCGCGCCTGAGCCTCGGCGTGGGCGAAGGGCAGGTGGTCTGCGTGATGGGCCGGAACGGCGTCGGCAAGACGACCCTGCTCAAGACCATCATGGGGCTCGTGGCCCCGCGTCAGGGCTCGGTAGGCTTCGACGGGCGCGACATCACCCGCCTGACGCCCTACGCCCGGGCCCGGCTCGGGATCGGCTACGTGCCCCAGGGGCGGGACATCTTCCCGCTGCTCAGCGTGCAGGAGAACCTCGTGCTGGGTGCCCGCAAGAAGCGCCCGACCAAGGAATCGGTGGAATACGTGCTCTCGCTCTTTCCGGCCCTGGCTCAGATGCTCGGCAAGCGGGGCGGGGATCTCTCGGGCGGCCAGCAGCAGCAGCTCGCCATCGCCCGCGCCTTGATCTCCGACCCCAAGCTGCTGCTGCTCGACGAGCCGACCGAGGGGATCCAGCCATCCATCGTCCAGGAGATCGCCGCGGTGCTCCAGCGGATCAAGCAGGAGCGCAAGCGCTCGATCCTCCTGGTCGAGCAGTACCTCGAATTCGCGCGCTCGATTTGCGACCACTTCTATGTTATGGAGAAGGGCGCGGTCGCCCTGGAGGGCGATCGAAGCGCGTTCCGAGTAGACGAGGTCAGCAGCTTCCTCAGCGTCTGAGATCTCCCGTGGGGCGGCCGCCCCGCGGCATCCAGGAGATTCGACCGTGCACCTGACGCCGCGCGAGCAGGACAAGCTCCTCATCTTCACCGCCGCTGAGCTGGCTCGCCGCCGGCGGGGCCGCGGGCTCAAGCTCAATTATCCCGAAGCCCTGGCGCTGATCACCGCCGAGGTGCTCGAAGGCATCCGCGACGGCCGCTCGGTGTCCGACTTGATGGCCTTCGGTATCACCATTCTCAAGCGCGACGACGTGATGGAGGGCGTGCCGGAGATGCTCGAGGAGGTCCAGGTCGAGGGCACCTTCCCCGACGGCACCAAGCTGGTGACGATTCACCATCCCATCCGATGACTCCTCTCCCTCTCCCCGGAGGGGAGAGGGTCGAGGTGAGGGGAGACTCTGATGATTCCTGGCGAATACATCCTTGCCGAGGGCGAGATCGAGGCCAATGCCGGCCGGAAGACGGTGACGCTGACCGTGGCCAACACGGGCGACCGGCCGATCCAGGTGGGCTCGCACTTCCACTTCTTTGAGGCCAACAAGGCGCTGCGCTTCGATCGGGCCCAGGCCTTCGGGATGCGACTCAACATTCCGGCAGGGACGGCCGTGCGCTTCGAGCCGGGTGATGAGAAGTCGGTGACCTTGGTGGAATTGGCCGGTGCCCGGGAGGTCTACGGCCTCAACGCGCTGACCGACGGAGCGGCGGGTGAGAGCCGCCGCGCCGAGAGCGTGAAGCGGGCGGCGGCGGCCGGCTTCCAGGGAGCGGGACGATGAGCCTTCGGCTCCCGCGCCGTCAGTACGCCGATCTCTATGGACCGACTGTCGGCGACCGGGTGCGGCTGGCCGACACCGAGCTGCTGATCGAGGTCGAGAAGGATTTCACTGTCTACGGCGACGAGGTCAAGTTCGGCGGCGGCAAGGTGATCCGCGACGGCATGGGCCAGTCGGCCCGGGCGACGGCGGGCGAAGGCGTTCTCGACCTCGTGATCACCAACGCGCTGATTCTCGACCACTGGGGCATCGTGAAGGCCGACATCGGGATCCGCGGCGGGCGGATCGTCGGTGTCGGCAAGGCGGGCAACCCCGACATCATGGCCGGCGTGAGCCCGGGCATGGTGGTCGGCGCGGCGACGGAGGTCATGGCCGGCGAGGGAAAGATCGTCACGGCCGGCGGCATCGACAGCCACATCCACTTCATCTGTCCCCAGCTCGTCGACGAGGCGCTGTCGGCCGGGCTCACGACCCTGATCGGCGGCGGAACGGGCCCGGCCACGGGCACCAATGCCACGACCTGCTCGCCAGGGGCGTGGAACATCCAGCGCATGCTCGAGGCCTCCGACGGTCTGCCCATCAATCTTGGCTTCCTGGGCAAGGGGAACTCGTCACGGCCCACGCCGCTGAGCGAGCAGATCGAGGCTGGCGCCATCGGGCTCAAGCTGCACGAGGACTGGGGGACCACGCCGGCCGCCATCGACGCCTGCCTCTCGGTGGCCGAGGAGATGGACGTCCAGGTCGCGATCCACACCGACACGCTCAACGAGGCGGGCTTCGTCGAGGAGTCCATCCGCGCCTTCAAGGGGCGGACGATCCACACCTATCACACCGAAGGGGCGGGCGGCGGTCACGCGCCCGACATCATCCGCGTCTGCGGCGAGCCCAACTGCCTGCCGTCCTCGACGAACCCGACCATGCCCTTCACCGTGAACACGATGGACGAGCACCTGGACATGCTCATGGTGTGCCACCATCTGAACCCGAAGATTCCCGAGGACCTGGCCTTCGCCGAGTCCCGTATCCGCGCCGAGACCATCGCCGCGGAGGACGTGCTCCACGACCTGGGCGCGATCAGCATGCTGTCTTCCGACTCCCAGGCGATGGGGCGCATCGCCGAGGTCATCACGCGCACCTGGCAGACGGCGGACAAGATGAAGCGTCAGCGTGGAGCGCTGAAGGGTGATAGCCGCAACGACAATATCCGCGCCAAGCGCTACGTGGCCAAGTACACGATCAACCCGGCCATCTCGCACGGCATCGCCCAGGAGGTGGGCTCGATCGAGGTGGGCAAGCTCGCGGATCTCGTCCTCTGGAAGCCCGCCTTCTTCGGCGTCAAGCCCGAGATGGTGCTCAAGGGCGGGCTCATCGTGACGGCGGCCATGGGCGATCCCAACGCCTCGATTCCGACCCCCCAGCCGGTCCGACACCGGCCCATGTTCGCCTCCATCGGCGGCGCGGTGTACTCCACCTCGGTGACCTTCCTGTCCAAGGTCGCGGCGCAGGACGGCGTCGCGCAGCGCCTCGGGCTACGGAAGCGGACCGTTACCGTCGGCCGCTGCCGGGGGCTGACCAAGAAGGCGATGGTCCATAACGACTATTGCCCCAGGATGGAAGTGGATCCGGAGACCTACGAAGTCCGCGCCGACGGCCAGCTCCTGACCTGCGAGCCGGCGCGGGTGCTGCCGATGGCGCAGCGCTACTATCTGTTCTAGGGCCGTGCCAACTAACTTCGCCATACTTCGTTCTCGGTCGGCGC
>DASSSH010000276.1:0-4644 GCA_035708525.1 Candidatus Methylomirabilota bacterium | reverse complement strand
GTCAGGAAGTTCCTGGCGTACACGTCCCAGAGCTTGCCCATGAACAGAGCGCCGAAGCGGTTCAGGGCAGCCAGGCGCTCGGCCGGCGTCGCCGCCTCGACCCGGAACGTGCCGAGCTGCTTGAGGAAGTCCAGCTCGAAGATCACCAGGATGCCGGCGCCGTGCAGGACGGTCGTCGCCTCGCCGGCGGCCTCTACATGACCGGCGTAGAGCCGCGTGTAGAGGGTGGTCGTGTCGCGCCACACGTCCGCCCCAGGGTCGTCATGGATGTCTTTGTGCCCGACCAGGGTGAACGGGCGGCCCGCCCCGTCCGAGAAGAAGAGACGGTAGCGCATCTGCTTCCGCGACGGGTCCGTCGTGTGGGTGAACAGGTTGAACACGCCGCGCTCCACCGGCCGGCGCCCCCCGAGCGGCGCGTACTCCACCCACCCCTCGGCGCGGGCCTCGTGCTCCGGGCTCGTCACGAAGCTGTCCACGTCGGCGATCTTGATCGTGAGGCGGAACATGCAGGGCGCCCGGCCGGGTGCCTGGGCCCCACGGGCGTAATCGGTCTCGCCCGCCGTCACGTGTCCCTTCATCTCTTCCGTGAATTCGAGCCGGCTGGCTCCGGCGGCAGCCGGAACGGAGACGCGCGGTCCTCGCCGCGGCAGCGGGATGCCTTCCCGCTCGCACCACTCCCGCGCCGCCTTGACCCCCAGGTTCACGCACTCGACCATCCGGTCCCGCGAGAAGTTGATCAGGTAGTGGATCGGCACCTCGGCCTGGAGGAGGCGCAGCGTGATCGGGCGACCGAACTCGCCGGGGCGCCCCGCCGCGATCTCCTCATTACTCCGCTGGATGCGGCGCCACATGGGGAAGAAGCGTCCGTCGGCGGCGATCTCGATGATCTGGAAGTACTGGGCGACGAAGCCGTCGCGCCACGTCGGATCCGTGCTCACCGTCCAGATCGCCCAAATCTCGTCGGCCCCGCGGCGGATCGCCTCCTCAAGGTTGGCGTCCGTGAGATAGACGGAGTCCAGGTAGGTCTGCCCGTTGATGACCACGGGCGGGAACCACATGGGCAGCGAGACGCTGGCGATCAGCAGGTCCTCGGTCATGCGGTCGTTGGGAATGACCTCCAGCTCCCTGGTGGTGAAGTTGCACACGTTGAAGGTCCCGAGCCGGCTGGAGGCCCGGATGCGGTCCCAGTCGAGCCCCCACCGGGGCAGCACACGCTGCCGGAAGTTGTCCAGCGTGAAGAGGGAGGGCGCGCTGGCCAGCCGCCAGTAGTGCTCCCAGTTCAGATCCACCTGGGCGAATGGATCCAGATTGCGCCAGTTGTCCGCCATCTGGGTCCCGCTCATGCCCTGGCAGTACATGGCCAGGTTGAGGCATCCCCCGCTGGCGCCGTCGGCGTGATCGAACGTGAGCCCGGCCTCGTCGAGCCAGACCTGGAGCACGCCGGCCTGGAACCCCACCTTGATACCGCCGCCGGCCAGGATCAGCGAGCGCATAGCCTGCCCCTCCTCATTCGTCGGCGCCCATCAGTGAGGCGCCCGGATCGCGGAGCACGTAGTACCCGGCGATCGGGTGCCCCTGGGTCGCGAAGGTCTCGTGCCACCAGCAGGCCCCGTTCCAGATGTGCTCGGGGGAAGAATGGCGCTCGGAGGCTCCGGGCGTCATGTCCAGGTTGATCGCCTCGAACGCCAACTCCACGTAGGACGCGGCCGGGATCGGAACACCCTCGCGCAGCGGATTCGGCCGCGAGCCCTGGGCCCAGAGATAGCCCTGCCAGATCCCGAGCGACTCCCAGAGGTTGTACCGGATGCGGTCGATGTTGGGCGTGGCCGCGCGCCGGCTGACGCGCTCCGCTTCCTCGTCAGTCATCTTCACCGCCAGGAGCGCCGCGTTGGCGTCCACCTTCGGGTTCTGATAGTGGCGCAAGGTCACAGGCTCGCCCTTCCTCCGGCCGCGCCCGGGCAACCCCCCTACTCCGTTCTGCTCCGGGCGCGGGAACTCCCCGTTCCGTGGGTACAGCGTGACCTCCCAGACCGGTGCCCGGCCGACCGCACCGGCTTTGCCCCTGACGCGCGCCCCGAACAGCAAGGCGTGGGACCAGAGGCTCGGGCGCATGTCCCACCGGAGGATAGACTGGGCCGTGCGCAGGGTGTGGCCGGGCAGGTCCCGCTGACCGAGCAGCCCGATCACCATCAGACCGCCATTGCCGAGCTTCCGCTTGGCGAGCGCCGCGAGGGCGTCGGCGAAGAACTCGAGGTTGCCCTTCTTCTCGTACTCCTTGCTCCAGTCCTCGAGGTCGGGATTGCGGGCTGTGGCGCGCGAGTGTCTCATGGCTCAGGCCTCCGCGGGCTCAACGCAGCTCGATCTCCTTCCTGAACAGCTCGATCACCGGGCCGACGGGCGCCGGATCACCCGTGAACCGCTCCCACCAGGAGCGCGAGTCATAAGGTCTCACCTGCCAGAGCGTCAGCTCGAAGCGGATCCGACCGTTGGTGCCGAGGGCCATCCGGACCGCGGCTACGTTGTTGGCGAGCGTCATGAAGGGTACGCCCGCGGCGGGGTTGCGGTCCACCTGCCAGGTCGTGGCCCGGCCCCGGTGGTGAACGGTGAAGCGGTAGTCGGGCTCCTCCACCTCCTTGGAGCCAGGACGGATCATGGACGCGGGGGAGGCGATCAGCTCGGGCACGCCCTCGGGCGCGTCGAGGCCGCCCCGGCGTCCCACCGCGAAGCGTCCCGTGTGGATGTCTCCCGAGAGCACCAGAATGTCATGTGGGCGGCCGTCGGCGGTGCGTCCCTCGAGGCTTCCCTCGACGATCGCCCACAACCGCCCGTAGTCCTCGCGGAAGTTGGACAGCGAGTGATCGCGCCAGTCGCCGTCCTTCTGGAACGCCGGCTGCCCGATCAGGAGGACGCCAGGGCCGGTGAGCTGCTGAACCCAGCGCTCCAGGTGCTGCCACTGTTCCTCCGGGAGGAAGTGGGGCGGGCCCGGCCGCTTGTCGAAGGGATCACGTCGCGAGCGGCTGTCGACCACGAAGAACGAGACCGGCTCAATGCGGAAGCCGTACCAGCGGAACGGGGCGGGGTTGGCGCAGGCCTGGAAGCGGTCGTAGAGGTCCAACCCGGCCTGGGCAGTGACCTTGCGCTCGGCGGGCAGCCAGGTGCGCGGCACCTGGATCTGTCGCTCGGGAAAATCGTTCCAGAACTCGTGGTCGTCACAGACGAAGAAGGTCGGGGAGGTCTGCAGCAGCTCCCGGTAAAGCGCGTCGCCCCAGTACTCGGCGTAGCGGCCGGCATAGAACTCCACCGCCGGGAGATCGGTGTTGCCGATGGGCCAGTCCGCGTAGAGCTGGTCACCCGCCAGCAGCTTGAATGCGGGGCTCCACCGCCTGGTCAGCTCCTGGACGGCCGCGGCGTAGCTGCCTTCCTTGTCGTCGTCGCGCCAGAAGCACGAGGCCAGCAGGAAGGTCACCCCCTCCTCCCCCACGCGCGCCGGAAGGCTGCGCCAGCGGAACGGCGCGTCGCGCTCGGCCTCCGGCACCGACAGTTCGTAGACCGAACCGGCCGGGTCCGGCTGTCGAAGCCGGACGGTGAGCACCCCGACGCGCCGGTGGAACTCGGGCAGCCGGGCGAGGAGGCCCCACTCTTCGTCGATCGGCTGGGGCTGCTGGCTCTTCGCGACCCTCACCGGCTGCGGCCGAAAGTCGGCGTCACCGGCCTGCGAGTACCAGATCCGCCATCCGGCGCCCTGCTCGAGCGGCGCGCCGGGCACGACCCACATCGTCACGATCCATATCCTCCGCCACCACGTGCCTCCGGCGTCTGACCGGATCGGTCCTTCGCCTTCGCCTCGTCGGGCATCGTCCCGCCTCTCCGGTCACGCCGATAGCTCAGATCATCGCCTTCGCGGCAACCTGGGCCAGCAGGATCAGCCCATCGAGCACCTTGTTGGCGATCTCGATGGCCCGGTTGATCGACGCCACTGTGTCCTTGGCCTCCTGGGCGGCCCGGCGGAGGTCCGCCAAGATCTCGTTCAGCGCTCCAGAGGGGAGAGGCTTGACGGTCTGCTTCTTCTCGAGCGCCTCGTTGATCACCACCTCGCAGAACCGGGCCCGCTCGTCGAACACCCGCTTCCGGGCGGGATCCTGCTCCGCCCGCGCGCGCTCCAGAGCGACCCGCTGCCGCTCCGTGTAGCGTGCGATGAGCCCGTCCACGTCCTCGATGAAGCCGATCTCGATCTCGGCCTGCTCGATCTTCCGCCTGAGCAGCTGCCGTTGCTCCGCGAGCGCACCCGCCTCGGCGCCCGCAGGGCCCGCGAGCTGCTCATTCACCTTCTCGAGGGTGGACCGATAGGTTTCCAGGCACTCCTTCAGGGCCGCGAGACGCTCAGGCTCCGCCATGGCCTACTCCCTGGAGCGGGGCCGCGCCCGCTCGAGAGCATCCCGAAGCCGGTCGACCCATTCCGGCGGCCGCGCCTTCTTCTGCTCTTCCAGCTCGGCCTGCCGCCCAGCGTCAATGGCCTCGCGGATACGCCCGAGGCGCTCCCCCGCGGCCTCGGCGAGCGCCTTGGCCTCATCGGCGGAGAGGACCAGGTCGACCTTCATCAGGTGGTTCGTCACGTTGCGCTGCAGCCCGGCGAAGGTCCGCGTC
>DASSSH010000275.1:0-4577 GCA_035708525.1 Candidatus Methylomirabilota bacterium | reverse complement strand
CCGGATCGTCGAAGGCAAGATCGAAAGCAAGTAGGCGGGCGCGACCCGGACGCTCACCGTGCTGGCACTGGCCGCGCAGCTGGCCGCCAACGGGCTGATCACCGGGAGCCTCTACGCGCTGCTGGGCGTGAGCTGGGGGCTGATCTTCGCCACCACGAGGATCTTCCACTTCGCCCACGCCCTGACGCTCACGGTCGCGGTCTACGCGGCCGTGCTGGCGGTGGACCGCTGGGGGCTCGGCCTGCCGGCCGGCTTCGTCCTGGCCGCCGCCGTCGGATGCCTCTTCGGGCTCGCGACGGAGCGAGCGGTATATCGCCCGCTTCGTCGCGTCAATGCCACCCAGCTCAACGTCTTCCTCGCCTCCCTGGGGCTCCTCATCGCTGGCGAGAGCGCCATCCTGATCGCGTTCGGGCCTCAGGCGCGCGAGCTGCCGGGGTTCCCGATCAGGGGGATCGCTCTCGGACCAGTTGCCTTCACGACCGTCGAGGGGCTCTGGCTCGTCGCCAGCTGGGTCCTGCTCCTATCGGTGATTGGGTGGCTGTGGTGGACGCGGTACGGGCGCGCCATCCGCGCCGTGGCGAGCAACCGCGAGCTCGCCCAGTGCATGGGCATCGACCCGGAGCGGATCTCCCTGCTCGTCTTTGCGGTCGGCTCGGCCCTGGCGGGGCTCGGCGGGACGCTGCTGGCGCTCCGGGACACGGCCTCGCCCACCATTGGCGTGCAACCCGTGCTCGCGGCGTTCATCGCCGTCTTCCTCGGCGGCATCGGGAGCGTCCTGGGAGCCGTCCTCGGCGGGCTCATTCTCGGACTGGCGGAGAACATGGGCGGCCTGGCGCTGCCAGGGCACTGGCAGGGGGTCATCGCCTTCGTCGTCCTCTTTCTCGTCCTCGTCTTCCGCCCGAGCGGTCTCCTGGGCGTCCGCACCCGCTAGCGCCGACGGCCTCGCGCCATGGACTTCTGGCTCCACGTCCTCAACATGATCGGCCTCTTCACGATCCTGGGGCTCTCGCTCAATCTGCTGCTCGGCTATGCCGGGATGGCCTCCATGGCCCACGCGGCGTTCTTCGGCGTGGGCGCGTATGCGACGGCCCTCACCGCGCGTGACCTGGGGCTGCCGTTCCCGCTCACCATGGCGGCGGCGATCATCCTCACCGCGGCCGTGGCTGGGGTCGTGACCTTCCCGGCCCTGCGGGTGCGCGGGGAGTACCTCATCCTCCTCACCCTGGCCTTTCAGATGGTGATCTACGGACTCATGCTGTC
This sequence comes from Candidatus Methylomirabilota bacterium, assembly GCA_035708525.1. Classification (GTDB taxonomy): domain Bacteria; phylum Methylomirabilota; class Methylomirabilia; order Rokubacteriales; family CSP1-6; genus DASSSH01. Next base: position 3,317 of record DASSSH010000275.1, on the reverse strand, counting down.
CTGGGTCGACCTCACGGCCGGGCGCACCGGCATCTCGGCGATCCCGCGCCCCCGGCTCCTGGGGACGACCCTGGTGACCCCGATCCAGTTCCTTCCTCTCGTCGCCGTCTGCGCCGCCGGCGTCTTCGCCATCGCGCACCGGATCGGCGAGTCGCCGCTCGGCCGCATCCTCAAGGCCATCCGTGACGACGAGCTGGCGACCCTCGCCATCGGCAAGAGCGTGGTGCGCTACAAGGTGCTCGTCTTCGCCGTGAGCGGCGGCCTGGCGGCCGTGGCGGCCGCGCTGTTCGCCCACTACCAGGCCTTCATCAATCCGTTCAGCTTCAACCTGGATCGCTCCATCTTTCTGATCGCGCTTGTCGTGCTGGGCGGCACCGCCAATCTGCTCGGCACGGTCGTGGGCGCCGTCCTCTTCGTCGGGCTTCCCGAGCTCCTGCGGTTTCTCCAGGCGCGCCAGGACATCGTGGATGCGATCCGGAATCTCGTGTTCGGCCTCCTGCTCGTGCTCTTCATGCGCTTCCGCCCGGAGGGATTCGTCCCCGAGCACGCGCGGGGCTCCGGCACGGCGGGCTCAGCTCCAGCCGGCCCCTCGGGTGCGATCGGCGACGTCCTCGAGCGCCCGCGGGCGGCGCTCGACGCTCCGGACGCTGTGCTGAGCGCCCGGGGGCTCCGGAAGAGCTTCGGCGGGATCAGGGCCGCCGACGACCTGAGCCTCGTGCTTCCGCGGGGCAAGGTGACGGCCCTGGTGGGACCAAACGGGGCCGGCAAGACGACGGTGTTCAACCTGCTCACCGGATTTCTCACCCCTGACGGTGGCAGCGTCGCGCTCGGCGGCGCGGACGTCACTCGCCGCGCGCCGTGGCGCACCGTGCGCCTCGGCCTGGCCCGGAGCTTCCAGGATGTGCGGTTGTTCGAGCACCTGACGGTACTCGACAACGTCATGGCCGCGATACCTCGGCAGCCCGGCGAGCGGCTCGGCCCGCTCTTCTTCGCGCCCCGGCGCACGGCCCAGGCCGAGCGCCGGAACCGGGAGAAGGCCTTAGCCTACCTGGCCTTCGTCGGGCTCGCGGACAAGGCGGGGGAGCTCGCCGCCTCGCTGGCCTTCGGGGAGCAGAAGCTCGTGGCGCTGGCACGCCTGATCGCGACCGAGGCGGACGTCCTGCTCCTCGACGAGCCCGCCTCCGGGGTGGACCTGCAGTGGGTCCGGCGGATCCTGGACCTGATCCGGCAGCTGGCCGCAGCGGGCAAGACCGTGTGCATCGTCGAGCACAACCTCGAGGTCGTGACCGCCGTCGCCGATCACGCGTACTTCATGGAGGCGGGTCGCATCATCGCCGAAGGGCGCCCGGAAGAGCTCATGGCCGACCGCCGCCTGGCCGAGATCTACTTCGGGACGGTGCGCCGGTGAGCCTGCTCGACGTTCAGGAGCTGGTGACGGGCTATGGGCGGAAGCAGGTCACCTTCGAGGTGACACTGCGGGTGGAGGTGGGCGAGGTCGTCGCGCTGATGGGCCACAACGGGGCTGGAAAGACGACGACGCTCAAAGCCATCGCCGGGCTCCTGCCGGTCTGGAACGGCCGGATCCTGCTGGATGCCCAGCCGATCGGTCACGTGTCGAGCGCGGTGCGGGTGCGGCGCGGGCTCGGCCTCGTGCCCCAGGAGCACTTCGTCTTCGCGGATCTGACGGTGAGCGAGAACCTCGAGCTGGGCGCCTTCAGCTTGGCCGATCCGAAGGTCGTGACGGAGCAGCGGGACAAGGTGCTCGCCCTCCTGCCGGTTCTGGCCGAGCGACGCAGGCAGCTGGCTGGCACGCTCTCCGGCGGAGAGCAGCGAATGCTCAGCCTCGGCATGGTGCTGATGCGGCGGCCCCGGCTGTTGCTCCTCGACGAGCCCTCGCTGGGGCTCGCCCCGTTGCTCGTCGAGCGGATCATGGAGACCATCCGCGACATCTCCCGCCGCGACAATCTCACCGTTCTCCTCGTGGAACAGAACGTGCGGCATGCGCTGGCCATCGCCCGGCGGGTCTACGTGATGCGCACCGGCCGCGTGCTCCTCGAGGAGACGGCGGCGGCCATGGCGGCGCGGGGCCAGTGGTGGGATCTCTTCTGAACGCCCGCTCCGAGCCTGTCGGGCGCGACGATTACTCTCCGACCAGCAGACGCGCGCGACGGTTCTTCGCCCAGCATGCCTTGGTGTGGTCGAGGCAGACCGGATCCTTCTCGCCGCGGCTCACGATGGTGATCCGGCTGGCCTCGACTCCCCGGGCGACGAGATAAGCCTTCACCGACCGGGCCCGGCGGTCGCCGAGCGCCAGGTTGGCCTCCGCGGTTCCTCGCTCGTCGGCACGCCCCTCGACGAGCACCCGCGCGCCGTCGTGAGCCCTGAGCCAGGCGGCGTTCTTGTCCAGGATCTTCGTCGCCGCCCCGCCGATGGCAGCACCATCAGCACCGAACGGAACGTCCGTGAGCGCCGCTTCGCGCCTGAACCCGGGAGGTGTCGTGAGGGAGGCCAACGACCCGGCTCTGGCCTCCGGGGTTCTGGGTCCTTCCGAGGCCTTGGCCTTCAGCCACGCGACGAGCTGGTGGTATGAGGAACTCTCGATGGTCTTGACGAACTGCGCGCGGTAGTTCTCCACGAGGCTCACGCCCTCGATCACGACGTCACGCACGAGCCAGCGATCACCACGCCTGACCAATCGGTAGTCGAACGGTACGTCTTCTCGGCCGTCGGGGCTGAGGATCGTGCGGACCGTCGCGCGGTCACCGTCCCTGGACTCGTCGAGGTAGGTGATCTTCACGCCGCCGTCGCGCTTCATCCGGGACTGGACCTGGGAGAGGTAGGACCGCTCGAGCAGGTCGGCGAATAGCGGGACGAACTCGCGCCGCTCGGCTGGTGTCCGGGCGCGCCAGTACGGGCCGAGCGCCAGCTCGGCGGCACCGCGGAAGTCGAAGACATGGGCCAGCATCCCGCGGACGGCATCCAGGCGCTCCATCGGCGAGAGAGCGACATCCTCCACGATGCTGATCGCTCGGGCGAGGAAGCTGCGAACCTCCTCGGTCGGCGTCGCGGCCGAGGCTCCGCGAGCGAGGAGCAGCAGGAGTCCCAGCGTCGCGATAGTGGCGATTCGGCATCGAGGGGCGACGGGGAGGCGGCTGGGGATTCGCTCGGTGCTGGAGTGCTCCATCACCTGTCTCATCAGCCCTCTGGCTGTGAAATCCTCCGTTAAGACTCAGGGAAGGAATCACTCCCAACGCTACACCCACCGGATCGCTGCGGGAAGCCACGCGCGCGCCGCTGCGCAAGGGCCGGCGGCCAGC
>DASSSH010000274.1:0-4210 GCA_035708525.1 Candidatus Methylomirabilota bacterium | reverse complement strand
CGAAGGGCGGCCTGCTCTCCCGCTATCGGTGGGCGATCGGCCTCGGGATCGTCGGGCTCTTCCTCGCCTACGGCCTCTGGCTCGTCTACACGGATGCGCCCTCGTACCGCTTCCTCGTCCGCCTGTACGTGGATCCGCACTTCCTCAAGAAGAACCTCCGCGAATGGGGCGTCCTGGCCCCGGTGGTCTTCATCGTCCTGCAGGCGCTGCAGGTCATCATCTCGCCCATTCCCGGCGAGGCGACGGGCTTCCTGGGCGGCTATCTCTTCGGTGAACGGTTGGGGCTGTTCTACTCCACTATCGGCTTGACGATCGGGTCGCTGGGCGCGTTCGGCATCGGACGCTGGATCGGCGCCCACTACGTCAAGAGCCTCGTGAGCCAGGAGACATGGGCTCGGATGGGCTTCATCGTGGAGGCTGAAGGCGCCATCCTCTGCTTCATCATCTATCTGATCCCCGGGCTGCCGAAGGACATGGTCTGTTACCTCTTCGGCATCAGCCCGATGCCGCTCTGGGTGTTCGCGGCGGTCTCCACGCTGGGCCGCATCCCCGGCACCTGGGTGCTCTCGGCCCAGGGTGCCCACACCGCGGCCGGCAAGTACGTGCAGGTGATCCTGCTCACCGCCATTGCGATCGCCATCGCGCTGCCGCTCTATTACTACCGGCACCGGATCGTGGCGTGGTTCGAGGGCCGAAACGAAGTCGGCAAGGGCGCGCGGGGCTTCGGCGAGGGGCTTGACAGCGACCGGAAGAACCCGTAGAGTGTGGGCCACTTTCTTCACGGGAGGGTGTCGCCGGTGAGCAGAACGGGGAAGTCGGTCACGGCCAGCTGGTGGTCGTACTTTTACTTTCCCTCCGTCTGCCCACTGGCTCCCATGAGCTGAGTCGAGGAGCCACGGGCGGACGAGCCGCCGGCCCGTGGCCAAGATGGAAATCGACGCCGCGGGCCAGTAACCCGCGGCGTTTTGCTTTTCACGCGGGCTGTCCGCGGGTGGGGGAGTGCGGGGGCGTTTGGCGAGCCGCAGGACGTCGCGGGGCTGGGGCCCCGCCGTCCGAGGCGAGCGGATACGGGAGTCTAGGCCCCCGCAGCTGAACGATGCGTGAGTTCACAGGGCACGAGCGAGGAGAGGGGCGGGAATGATTATTGTGCTGAAGCCGGGGTCGACCGAGGCCGACATCGAGGATGTCTCGCGCCGCGTGAAGGAGTTCGGGTTCAAGACCCATCTCTCCCGGGGCGAGGTGCGGACCATCATCGGCGTCGTGGGTGACGACCGCGCCAAGGAGCAGCTGCTGGCGCTGCAGTCGCTCGACTGCGTCGAAAGTGTCGTCCGGATCCTGCAACCGTTCAAGCTGGCGAGCCGCGAGGCGCACCCTGACTCCACCCAGTTCAAGGTGGGCGGCGTGACCATCGGCGGCAAATCCCTGGTCGTCATGGCCGGACCGTGCTCCGTCGAATCGCGGCCTCAGCTCATGGCCGTGGCCCAGGGAGTCAAGAGCAGCGGTGCTCACGTGCTGCGGGGAGGGGCCTTCAAGCCGCGGACATCACCGTATGCCTTCCAGGGGCTCGAGGAAGAGGGCCTGCGCCTCCTCAAGGAGGCCAGCAAGGCGACGGGAATGCCGGTGGTCACCGAGGTGATGGAGCCGGACAAGGTCGACGTCGTGGCCGAGCACGCCGATATTCTCCAAATCGGCGCGCGCAACGTCCAGAACTTCTCGCTGCTCAAGCGCGTGGCCGAATGCGGCAAGCCCGTGCTGCTCAAGCGGGGCATGTCCACGTCCATCCAGGAATGGCTGCTCTCGGCCGAGTATGTGCTGGCCGGCGGCAACCCCAACGTGATCCTGTGCGAGCGCGGCATCCGCACCTTCGAGACCGCGACGCGCTACACGCTCGATCTCAACGCCATACCCGTGGTGAAGAAGCTCTCCCACCTGCCGGTGCTCGTCGATCCATCCCACGGAACCGGAGTCTGGGAGTACGTCGGGGCCATGGCCAAGGCGGGGCTCGCCGCAGGCGCCGACGGCCTTATCATCGAGGTCCACAACAACCCGGCGGAGGCGCTCTCCGACGGGCCGCAGTCCCTGAAACCGGACAAGTTCGCCCGGCTGATGAGCGAGCTCCGCCCATTAGCCGAGGTCCTGGGGAGATCACTATGATCATCGTGCTGAAGTCGGGGGTCGGGGACGCGGAGATCAGCGACATCTGCCGGCGCGTGAGCGAGATGGGCTACGCGCCCCACGTCATCCGCGGCGAGTTCAAGACCATCGTCGCCGCGGTCGGCGAGGAGCGGGGCCGCGCGGACCTGCGGCTGCTGGAGGCGGTGGAGACGGTGGAGTCGGTCATGCCCGTCCAGCAGCCCTTCAAGCTCGCCAGCAAGGAGGTGCACAGGGAGCCCTCCGAAGTCCGAGTCAACGGCGTGGTCGTCGGCGGACAGGCCGTCGTGGTGATGGCCGGACCGTGCTCGGTGGAGTCGGAATCCCAGGTGCTGGAGGTCGCCGACGCGGTCAAGGCCGCGGGGGCGAAGATCCTCCGGGGCGGCGCCTACAAGCCGCGGACCTCGCCCTACGCGTTCCAGGGGCTCAAGGAGCAGGGGCTCAAGTACCTGGCCGAGGCCCGCAAGCGCACCGGGCTCTCCGTCGTGACCGAGGTGCTCGAGACCGAGAGCGTCGAGCAGGTCGCGGAATACGCGGATATTCTCCAGATCGGCGCGCGCAACGTCCAGAACTTCACCCTGCTCCGCCGGGTGGGCGAGATGGGCAAGCCCGTGCTGCTCAAGCGCGGCATGGCCACGAGCATCCAGGAGTTCCTGCTCTCGGCCGAGTACATCCTCTCGGCGGGCAATCCCCGCGTGATCCTGTGCGAGCGCGGTATCCGCACCTTCGAGACCGCGACGCGCTTCACGCTCGATCTCAACGCGGTGCCGGTGCTCAAGAAGCTCTCCCACCTGCCCGTGGTCGTCGATCCCTCGCACGGCACCGGCCACTGGGATCTGGTGGCCCCCATGGCAAAGGGCGCCGTGGCCTGCGGCGCCGACGGGCTCATCATCGAGGTGCACCCGAGGCCCGAGGAAGCGCTCTCCGACGGGCCGCAGTCGCTCAAGCCGTCGAAGTTCGCCCAGCTCATGAAGGAGCTGCGCCCCGTGGCGGAGGCCGTCGGCCGCACACTCTAGCGGGGGCGGGTCTCGAATTGCGACGTTTCTGACAAATTTCGGCTGTAAATGTCGTAATTCAAGACCTGACCCCGAAGTGGCATAATCAGCGGGTATGCGGTTGAGGGTGCCACGGCTCCAGGATCCGCCCCCGCGGGCGCTCGCGATCGCCATCGTCTGCTCGATCCTGCTGCACCTGCTGCTGCTGGCACCGGTCTTCCTGGGCTTCCCGCTCTTCGGCACGCCGATGTACGTCAAGAAGGGTGAGCCGCTCTTCGTGGACATCGCCCCGGACAGGCCCGAGGAGAAGGCGCCGCTCGGCAATCCCTCTCGGCCGGTCGGCCCGGACGCCACGGAGCGGGAAGAGCCCAAGCCGGTGACGCCGCCGGCGCCCAAGCTCGCCGAGGCGCCGAAGCCGCCGGCGCCAAGGATTGCCCCGCGTCCAGCCGAGCCGCCCCGGCAGGTTGCCAAGGCTGAGCCACGCGCGACTTCGCCCGCTCCTCGCGCTCAGGAACCCGAGCCTGCCCCAGCCGCGGCTCAACCGACCCAGCCCGCCCAGCCCGAGACCTCTCCGTCAGCGGGCCAGGCGAGTCAGCCCTCGGCCCCGTCCCAGCCCTCGAATCCTCAGGTGGCGACGGCCCGGCCGCCCAGCATCTTCCGCCCGCCGGCTGGTGGGGGCGGGCTGCGCGGTGGCGGTTTCGCCGGGGTCGAAGGCGAGCCCATCCCGCTGGACACGCCCGAGCCCAAGTACCAGGACTACTTCAACAAGATCCGCGAGAAGATCAAGGCGAACTGGATCTATCCCTACGAGGCCGGCTCGCGCGGCGTCGAAGGCGACCTCAACATCGAGTTCGTGATCGCCAAGGACGGCCACCTGCAGTTCATCGAGCTGCGTCGCTCCTCGCAGGTCGGAGTCCTCGACGCCGCCGCCCTGAACGCGGTGAAATTGGCGCAGCCCTTCCCGCCGGTGCCCGACGCCCTGGCCAAGCAGGCCCTGGCCATCAACGGGCTGTTCGTCTATCGGATCCGCGAGGATGCGGCGAGCCTCGTCAACCGCTTCCGCT
>DASSSH010000273.1:0-2000 GCA_035708525.1 Candidatus Methylomirabilota bacterium | reverse complement strand
GCCGGCGGCGCTGGCCTGCTGGCCACGCGGCCCGCAGAAGCCCAGAGCCCCAAGCGCGGGGGCACATTCCGGCTCCGCCTCAACGTGGCCCCGGTCCACTTCGATCCGCAGCAGACCGTGGCCTTCTCCACCATGGTGCCGCTCTCTTTCACCCACAGTCGGCTCGTCAAGGTCAAGGCCGGCTCCTCGGTGAAGCCCGGGACGACGCCGCTCGAGCCGGACCTGGCCGAGTCCTGGACCCAGCCCAACGACACCACGTATATCTTCAAGCTCCGTCGTGGCGCGCGCTGGCACCCGAAGCCCCCGGTCAACGGGCGCGAGCTGACAGCGGAGGACGTCAAGTACACCTACGAGCGCTTCCTCACCCTGCCGGGCAATCCCAATCGGGGGCTCCTCGAGCAGGTGGACAAGATCGAGGTCGTCGACAAGCACACGGTCAAGTTCACGCTCAAGGAGCCCTTCGCCTGGTTCCTGGACGCGCTCGCGTCCACCTCGACCTGGATCATCGCCAAGGAGGCCGTGGAGCAGCACGGGGATCTCAAGAGATGGGAGAGCTGCATCGGGACGGGGCCGTGGATGCTGGAGCGCTACGAGCCCAATGTGCGATTCACCTGGGTGCGGAACCCCAATTACTTCATCCCGGGGCTGCCCCACGCCGACGGCGTCGACATGGCGCTGGAGACGGATCCCGCGACGGCGCTGGCGGTGTGGCTGTCGGGGCGATACGACTTCGCCCCCGAGTACGGCATGGTGGTGCGCCGGAGTGACCTCGACGCGGTGAAGGCGCGCAAGCCTGGCCTTCAGATGCAGGACTACATCGTGGGCTTCGGCGGCATCACGTGGGTCAAGCTGGAGCAGGAGCCGTTCAAGGATGTTCGGGTGCGTCGGGCCATGGCCATCGCCAGCAATTGGAAGGAAGTCCTCGAGACCAATGCCTGGTCCCAGGGGCACGGGGCGCCGAATCCGGCCGTCCCTGCCGCGTTCAAGGACTGGTCCATTCCCATCGATCAGCTGCCGCCTGAGGGACGAAAGCTGTACGAGCACGATCCGCGCGAGGCCAAGCGGCTCCTGGCCGAGGCCGGCTACCCGAACGGGTTCAAGTCCACCCTGGAGACTACCGCCGGGTATGGCCCCGACTGGATGGATGCGCTGCAGGTGACCTTGGCCGCCTGGAAGAAGGCGGGAATCGACGTCGAGCTCAAGCTCAAGGAGTACGGCGCCTTCATCTCGACGACCCTCTTCGGCAAATTCGACAAGATGGGCGGTGGACTCTTCGGCCTCTGGGCCGACCCGGAAAGCTACCTCTACCGCTACCTGATGCCAGGGCAACCGCTCAACGCCTCCGGCGTGAACGATCCCAAGCTCACCGAGATGATCCGGCTCCAGCGCCGGACGTTCAGCGCGGCCAAGCGCCGCGAGATCATCTACGATATCCAGCGCTACGTTTCTCAGCACGTCTACGCGCTCTACGGTCCATCGGTCAGCGCGCTCGCGGCCTGGGAGCCCTACGTCAAGAACTTCGGACCCAACATCGGCCACGACTACGGCGGGCGCCTCATGGTGGCCTGGCTCGATCGCTGAGGCCGTGCTGAGGCGCTACCTTCTCAAGCGCCTCGTCGTCGCGATCCCGTCGCTCCTGATCGCGTCGCTGATCATCTTCACGCTGCCGCGCCTGCTGCCCGGCGACGCCGTCCAGCTCATGCTGGAGGAGAAGGCGTACGCCAAGGATCTGGACGAGCTGCGGCACAAGCTCGGCCTGGATCGGCCGATCTACGTCCAGTACTTCGCGTGGATCGGTCAGATCATTCGCGGGGACCTGGGCGAGTCGCTCTGGACGCGGCGGACGGTGGCCGAAGAGCTGGTGGCGCGCCTGCCGGTCACCCTGCTCCTGGGCGGCATGGCCGCCGGCTTCGCCCTCGTCATCGGCATTCCCATCGGCGTTCTCTCGGCGGCTCGCGCCGACACGCTGCGCGACTACGTGGCGCGGAGCGCCGCCATTC
>DASSSH010000272.1:0-2988 GCA_035708525.1 Candidatus Methylomirabilota bacterium | reverse complement strand
AAGGCCATGGTCTACGAGGGCAACGCCCGCCGGCTTTTCCGCCTGAGGCTGAAATAATGGCTGGCCTGGAACGCCGGGTGTTTGGACGCACCGGGCTGCAGATCGCGTCACTGGGCTTCGGTTGCGGCGCCGTCGGGGGACTCATCATCAAGGGCACGCCGCCCGAGCGTGAGCGCGCGGTGGCCCGGGCCCTCGAGCTCGGTATCAACTACTTCGACACCGCCGCGCTGTACGGCGACGGCCAGTCCGAGATCAACCTGGGGCAGACGCTGAAGGCGCTCGGCGTCTCGCCCTACGTGGGCACCAAGTTCCGCATCCTGCCCGAGGACCTCGGTGATATCCGCGGCGCCGTCCGCCGCTCGCTCGAGGCCAGCCTGCAGCGGCTCGGCCGGGACTCCGTGGACCTGCTGCAGTGTCACAACCAGATCGAGGCAGGGCGCGGGAGCCGCCCGCTCGCCGTCGATGATCTCCTCGGCGAGGTCGTGTCCGCGTTGCAGGAGCTCAGGCGGCAAGGCAAGATCCGCTTCTTCGGCATCACGGCGCGGGGGAACACCCCGGCGCTGCATCGGGCGGTGAGCTCCGACGTGCTCGACACCGCCCAGGTCTTCTACAACCTCCTGAACCCCAGCGCCGGCCAGGCTTTGCCGCCGGGTCTCTCCGTACCCGAAGACTTCGATCGCCTCCTCGATCGCGCCCGTGAGCATCGCGTCGGGGTCATCTGTGTCCGGGCCCTGGCCGCCGGCGCGCTCAGCGCCAGTGCCGAGCGGCATCCGCTGGCTGCGCCCAAGGTCGAGCCGATCGGCTCCGGGCCCGACTACGGCGCAGACGTCGCGCGAGCCCAGCGGCTGCAGGCTCTGGTGCGAGAGGGCCACGTGGGAAGCCTTGTGGAGGCGGCGTACCGCTTCATCGTGACCAATCCGGCCGTCACCACGGTGCTGGTCGGCGCCTCGAGCCTCGATCAGCTAGAGCAGGCGGCCACCGCCGTCTCGCGCGGCCCGTTGCCGCCGGCCACGCTGGATCGGTTGCGCGCCCTCTGGGGAATGCGCGCGTAGGTGCCGCATGACGAGCGAGCCGGTCGCGTTCAACCCGTTCCTGCCCGAGGTCATCGCGAATCCTTATCCGACGTACCACCGGCTCCGGCAGGAGGATCCCGTGCACCTGAGCCCACTCGGGATCTGGGCGCTGAGCCGCTATGACGACGCGGCCATGCTCCTGCGCGATCCTCGCTTCGGGCGCCGCGGCTTCCAGCAGATCCTCGAGTCCCGCTTCGGTCGCCAGGGCCTGGGCCAGTCCATGCTCTTCCAGGACCCGCCCGACCACACGCGCCTTCGCACCCTGGTGAACAAAGGGTTCACGCCACGCGTGATCGAGGGGATGCGTGGCCACATCCAGCAAGTCGTCGATAAACTCCTCGACCAGGTGAAAGCGGCCGGCCGCATGGACGTGGTGGCCGATCTCGCCTATCCGCTGCCCGTGATCGTGATCTGCGAGATGGTGGGCGTGCCCGCGGAGGACCGTGACAAGTTCCGCGACTGGTCCTACGCCATCGCCCGAAGCCTCGACGCCATCGCCGTCCCGAACGAGGAGCTCGCCCGACGCGCCAACGAGGCGCAGGATGCGCTCACCGCGTACTTTGCGCGCCTCATCGAGGAACGCCGTCGGGCACCCCGCCCGGATCTCCTCTCTGCGCTGATCGCCGCCGAGGAGGCGGGCGACCGGCTCACCACGCAGGAGCTGTTCGCCACCGGCATCCTGCTCTTCATCGCCGGCCACGAGACCACGGTGAACCTCATCGGCAACGGCACGCTCGCCCTGCTGAGGAACCCGGACCAGATGCAACGCCTGCGCGCCGAGCCCGGGCTGATCGCCAGCGCCGTGGAGGAGCTGCTGCGCTACGACAGCCCTGTGCAGCGCACGGGCCGGCTCCTCTACGAGGACGTGACGATCGCCGGCAAGACCATCCCCAAAGGCTCGATCGCCGTAGCCCTAATCGGCGCCGCCAACCGCGATCCCGCCCACTTCCCCGATCCCGACCGTCTGGACATCACCCGGAGCGACAACCGCCACCTGGCGTTCGGCTGGGGCATCCACTTCTGCCTGGGCGCGCCGCTGGCCCGGCTGGAGGGGCAGATCGCGTTCAGCACGCTGCTCCGGCGGTTTCCGAGGCTCGCCCTGGGCGACGACCAGGTCGAGTATCGGGAGACCTCCACGCTCCGGGGGCTCCGCGCACTACCCGTCACGTTCTGACACTGCGCCCGATCGGATGCCCCAGAGGAGGTGCCGCCGAGTTTGCCTGGCTCGTTCGCAACAGTCGGGTTGTGAACAGCGCGGAGGCGTCGTAGGGTGGACGCTTGGCAGAATCATGGCATCGCCTATAGCCGCAACTTTGGTTCATGCCACGGTCCGGCTTGAGAACGAGACCCTCACGCCCCTGGGACCCCGGCCGCCCCACCGGTACGAACGCCGTCGGCAGCGGGTGCCCGCCGATGCGCTGGTGGCCATCGCGGCTGCCCTGCTCCTCGCCGTCGGTCTGCTTAGCGGCTGCACCTCTTTCAAGCGCCTCGCCTACGAGGGCTTCGCCCGGGACGGCTGGCAGCAGCCCGAGCTGGTGATTGCTGCGCTCGGCGTCCACCCCGGCGATCGCGTTGCCGACCTCGGCTCGGGAAGCGGCTACTTCACGCTTCGTCTCGCACGGGCGGTCGGGCCCGGTGGGAGGGTCTACGCCGTCGACGTCGACGAGGAGATGAACGAGTACCTGCGGCACCGCGTGGCACAGGCGGGATTGGCCAACGTCGACGTGCTCCTCGGCCGCTTCGACGATCCGCTGCTTCCAGACGGCGGCGTGGATCTGGTGCTCGTCGTCGACACCTACCACCACCTCAAAGACCGCCCCGCTTACTTCCGCAAGCTGCAGCGCGATCTCGCGCCCGGCGGGCGCGTTGCCGTGATCGACTTCGACGGGCGCAAGCTCTGGTACATGCGCTGGAT
>DASSSH010000271.1:0-3305 GCA_035708525.1 Candidatus Methylomirabilota bacterium | reverse complement strand
TAGAAGGTGGCCTCCTCGTCGCTGTAGGCCGCGGCCGCGCGGCTCTTCACGAAGGCGAAGCCGTACCGCTCGGGATCGTCACCGGCAGCCACGGCCGCCCGGTGCAGGGTCGCGGCCATCCGGCTCGTGGTCGGATCGGTGGGCGACGGAAAGTACGTGCCGTGGGGGAAGCTGGCGCATCCCGCCAGGAGCAGCGCCGCCAATGCTGTCGCCGAGCCGCGAACCCACATACCGAGGGCTCTCATCTTAGAGGGCGGGCAGCGGAATCCCCGCAGAATTAGTCGGAGGTATGTGGCCCCCAGATCTTGCGGAGCGGAAACCGCGGAGCCCCAGCTACGGGCTATCGGGCCTGATGATCTCCCACTCGGCGTCGAAGCTCTCGGCCAATGGCGGGCAGTCGAAGACCAGGACGTTCTCGCGATTCCGGCTCTCGGCGGAGGTGGTCCAGTTGAAGCTTCCGGTGATCACCCAGCGGCCGTCCACCACCGCGAACTTGTCGTGGAGCAGCCGGCTCATTTGGGAGACCTGGACGGTGACGCCCGCCGACTCGAGCCGGCCGAGAGCGACGGCCTGCGCTCGGCCGGCGCTCTGGACGCGGTCGGCCTTGAGGGCGACCTTCACGCCCGCATGGGCCAGATCGCGCAGGGCCGACTCGATGGCCGGACTGGTGAGGCCGTAGATGGCCACGTGGACGCGCTCGCGCGCCAGGCGCAGCGTCTGGACGACGAGCTGCTCGGCGCCTCCGTGGGGTGAGAAGCGGACGGTGACGGGGCAGCTGAGAGCTTCCGGCGCGCTCGGGTGGGCGGCATGATCCGCCACCACAGGGTGTGCGACTGCCAACCCCAGCAGGAGCCCGAGAGCCAGCCGGGAAATCCACAGCGCCACGTCGGTATTATCTCAGATACACCCCCCATCTCCCCTCTCTCCTCGGGGGAGAGGGGCTGGGGTGAGGGGGCGTCTGTGGGGCGGGGCGGGGACTTGACACCGGCGTGACATCCCCGGTGCCCCGACTGGTAGACTTGGAGCCCAGGAGGATCCGGATGCTCATCAGGCGGGGGGGCGAGGTCAAGGGCTCGGAAATCACGCCGTATTCCGTCTATCTCAATCGGCGCGCCTTCATGGCAGGCGCCGTGGGAGCCGCCGCCTGGGCGCTGGCGCCCCGCATCGGCGCAGCCGCCGCGCCTCCGGCGGGACAGGCGCTTCAAGCCCCGCGCAACTCGGCCTTCACCCTCCCCGACGCGCTCACCAAGTTCAACGACGCCACGACCTACAACAACTTCTACGAGTTCGGCGTCAACAAAGACGATCCCTCACGGCTGGCCGGCACGCTCAGACCTCGGCCGTGGAGCGTGAAGGTGGACGGCCTCGTGCACAAGCCCAAGACCTACGACATCGAAGAGATTCTCAAGCTGGCGCCGCTCGAGGAGCGCGTCTACCGGCTCCGCTGCGTCGAGGCCTGGTCCATGGTGATCCCCTGGATCGGCTTCCCGCTCTCGGTGCTGCTCAAGCGCGTGGAGCCGACGGGCGCAGCCAAGTACGTCGAGTTCAGCACCCTCGTGGACCCCGAGCAGTTCCCCGGCCAGAAAAAGAGCATCTTCAACTTCGCTTCGCTGGACTGGCCGTACACGGAGGGGCTTCGGATGGACGAGGCGCTGCATCCGCTCACCCTGCTCACCGTGGGGATGTACGGCCGGGTGCTGCCCAACCAGAACGGCGCCCCCATCCGCGTCGTGGTGCCGTGGAAGTACGGGTTCAAGAGCGCCAAGTCCATCGTGCGGATCCGGCTCACCGCGGACGAGCCCAAGACGGCGTGGAACAAGCAGGCGCCGCAGGAGTACGGCTTCTACTCCAACGTCAATCCCCACGTCGACCATCCGCGCTGGAGCCAGGCCTCCGAGCGCCGGATCGGCGAGTTTCGCCGCCGGGACACCCTGATGTTCAATGGCTACGCCGACCAGGTGGCCTCGCTCTACGCCGGGATGGACTTGAAAAAGTACTATTAGGGTATGACCCGCCGGAAGCGGGTGGTCCTCAAGGCCGCCGTCTGGGCCGCCTGCCTCACGCCCCTGGCGCTGCTGCTCTCCCGCGCGCTCAACAACGACCTCAGCGCCAACCCCATCAGCTTCGTCACCAACTGGCTGGGCGACTGGACGCTGCGGATCCTGCTCACGAGCCTGGCCATGACGCCCCTGCGGATCCTGTTCGGCTGGTCGTGGCCGATCACGCTGCGGCGGCTCTTGGGGCTATTCGCCTTCTTCTACGCCACGCTCCACTTCAGCGTCTGGCTCGTGCTGGACCACTTCTTCAACTGGCGGGAGATGGGCGCCGACATCCTCAAGCGCCCGTACATCACGGTGGGGATGACGGCGCTGACGCTGATGCTCCCGCTGGCCGCCACCTCCACCGCGGCCTCGATCCGATGGCTCGGCGGGAAGAACTGGCAGCGGCTCCACGCCCTGGTCTACGTGATCGGCATCTGCGGGGTGCTGCACTACCGCTGGCTGGCGAAGAAGGCCGTGCCGGATCCCTACTACTACATCGCGATCCTCGCCCTGCTCCTGGGCGTGCGAGTGTGGGACTGGAGCCGCCGGCGCGTTTCGAGGCTCGCCGTCCCCTCACCCCAACCCTCTCCCCAGCGGGGAGAGGGTGTTTGAGGCCGGAGCGGGCCTAGAGACACGAAACCCTCTCCCGGATGGGAGAGGGTCGCGACGAGGAGGAGCTGGGGCGAGCCCGGCCTACTTGCCCGGGGTGTAGTAGGGGTTGGTGCCGGACGCATGGTCGGTGGCGTCCAGCACTTCCTCGATCTCGGGGATCTCTTCCTTGATCAGCCGCTCGATACCTGCCTTGAGCGTGATGTCGGCGGCCCCGCACCCCTGGCAGCCCCCGCCCATCTGGATGTAGACCTTGTTGTCCTTGACGTCGAGCAGCTGGACGAAGCCGCCGTGGCCGGCTACGGCCGGGTTGATGGTCGAGTCGATCAGCTCCTGCACCTTGGTCATCAGCTCGTCGCTCATGCGCTCCTCCCCGCGTCGGTCCCTGCTACAGCCATACTGTACCCGATCTTCCGCTCAGGGCCAACTGGCCCTTCCTCTAACGACCAGCCTGAGCCGATCCAGGACGATCTAACCGCTCAGAAAACCGACGAACCGGTGTAGGCGATGGTAGCCCTGGTATACCCTGGTGCGAGCCAGTTTGGTAGCAGAGTGGTAGCAGCATTCGACTCACCGCCGGCGCCTGGTCTCCGTAGACGAGGACCAGGCGTTGACGCAAAATCTAAGTTCTTGTATATTCTGACATGGCCGAAA
>DASSSH010000270.1:0-5779 GCA_035708525.1 Candidatus Methylomirabilota bacterium | reverse complement strand
GCAGGAAGAGAAAAACGAAAGCCTGAGGCCCCCCGTCCGGGGCTTGCCGCCGAGCCTCGTCTGCCTCTTCCTGCGAGGGGGTGAAAGCCTCCTAAGTGCTTGTCGCGCAAGAAAATTCGTTGACATCGGCGGGGTCCGCGTTTAGGATGACGAGAACCGTACGGGCCCCGCGGTTGGGGCCTGTATTTTTCTCTGCCAACCGCCGGGCCTAAGCCAGGGGGTCGAAGATGGCGCACGCCAGAGCACGCAAGGCCGGAGCCGCCGCGTCTCGAAAGCCGGGCAAGCGTGGGACCAAGTACGTGTACTTCTTCGCCAATGGACGGGCCGAGGGGTCCAGCGCGCTCCGAAGCCTCCTCGGAGGCAAGGGCTGCGAGCTGGCCGAGATGACCAATCTCGGCGTGTCGGTGCCGCCAGGCTTCACGATCACTACCGAGGCCTGGGCGGCCTACAACGCCGGCGGGAAGAAGTCCCCGCCGGGCATGTGGGAGCAGGTGACGGAGTACCTGGGGCGGCTCGAGGCGGCCGCGGGCAGTCGCCTGGGCGATCCCGAGTTGCCGCTGCTGGTGTCGGTGCGCTCCGGCGCCTGGGCCTCGATGCCCGGCATGATGGACACGGTGCTCAACCTGGGCCTCAACGACCGCACCGTGGAGGGACTGGCCGGCCGCACCCGGAACGAGCGCTTCGCCTGGGACTGCTACCGCCGCTTCATCACGATCTTCGGCGACGTGGTGCTGGGCATCGAGCGCCGGGCCTTCGACGCGCTCCTCGACCGGGCCAAGGCCAAGGCGGGGGCGAAGACGGACGCCGAGCTCCCGGCCCCGGCGCTGCGCGAGCTGGTGGTCGAGTTCAAGCGCCTCGTCCAGGACCGGACCGGCCGTCCATTCCCGCAGGACCCGATAGAGCAGCTGCGCCTGGCGATCAGCGCCGTGTTCGACTCCTGGTGGGCCAAGAAGGCCGTGGACTACCGGCGCATCCACCGGCTGTCCGATGACTGGGGCACAGCCGTGACGGTCATGGCCATGGTGTTCGGCAACCTCGGCGACACCTCGGGTACCGGCGTCTGCTTCTCCCGCAACCCGTCCACAGGCGAGCAGCGGTTCTTCGGCGAGTTCCTCCCCAATGCCCAGGGCGAGGACGTGGTTGCGGGAATCCGGACCCCCGAGTCGCTGGAGTCGCTGAGACAGCGCATGCCGCGAGTCTACATGGAGCTAGTCAAGATCAAGGACCGGCTCGAGCGCCACTACCGGGACATGCAGGACATCGAGTTCACGGTGCAGGAGGGGCGGCTGTACATCCTGCAGACCCGCTCGGGGAAGCGGACGTCGGCGGCGGCCGTGAGGATTGCCGTGGAGATGGTGAAGGAAAAGCTCATCGACAAGCCCACCGCGCTCCTCCGGGTGGACGCGACCTCGCTCAACCAGCTGCTCCATCCCATGGTGGATCCGGCGGCCAAGATCAGCGCGATCGCCAAGGGGCTGCCGGCGGCGCCCGGCGCGGCGTCGGGCAAGGTGGTCTTCGACACCGAGCGCGCGGTGGAGTGGGCACAGAAGGGGGAGCGGGTCATCCTGGTGAGGCCCGAGACCTCGCCCGAGGACGTGGCCGGGATGCACGCGGCGGAGGGGGTGCTGACCTCTCGGGGCGGCCTCACCTCCCACGCGGCCGTCGTGGCCCGGGGCATGGGCAAGTGCTGCGTGGTCGGCGCGGGAGACGTGATCGTGGACGAGGAGAAGCGCGCCTTCCAGGCCGGCCGGACGCTGGTGCGCGAGGGGCAGGTGATCACGCTCAACGGCTCCACCGGCGAGGTGATGCTGGGAACCGTGCCGCTCATCGAGCCGGCCTGGTCGAAGGAGCTCAAGCAGTTGCTCGAGTGGGCCGACGCCACCGCCACCACCAAGGTCCGTGCCAACGCGGACACTCCCCGGGACGCCCGCGTGGCGCGGGAGAAGGGGGCCATGGGCATTGGCCTGGTCAGGACCGAGCACATGTTCTTCGGCGAGGAGCGCATCCCCATCGTGCGCGAGATGATCATGGCCCGGGACCCCCAGGCGCGGAGGAAGGCGGTGGACCGGCTCCTGCCCTTCCAGCGCGAGGACTTCGTGGGGATCTTCGAGGCCATGGCGGGCTTGGCGGTGACCATCCGCCTGCTCGACCCGCCGCTCCACGAGTTCCTGCCCAAGTACAAGGACGTGGTCGAGGATTTCACGCGGCTCGACGCGCTCGGGATCAACCCCCAGCGGCATCACGAGTTGGGCGAGCTCAAGGCGCGGCTCGAGGTGCTGATCGAGGCCAACCCCATGCTGGGCCACCGCGGCTGCCGCCTGGGGATCACGTTCCCGGAGATCTACGACATGCAGGTGCGCGCGATCATGGAGGCCGCCTGCGCCGTGGCCAGGAAGATCGGCGTCAACAAGGTCGAGCCGGAGATCATGATCCCGCTGACCGGCACCGTCGGGGAGATGAAGCTCACCCGCGAGATGGCCGTGGCGGTGGCAGGCCAGGTGATCGCCGAGACCGGGACCGACGTGCCCTACTCGGTCGGGACCATGATCGAGGTCCCGCGGGCGGCCCTGGTGGCGGGGCGGATCGCCGAGTACGCGGAGTTCTTCTCCTTCGGCACCAACGACCTCACCCAGATGACGTTCGGCTACAGCCGCGACGACATCGGGAAGTTCCTGCCCTTCTACCTCGACAAGAAGCTCCTGCCCGACGATCCCTTCGCCGTGCTGGACCAGGAGGGGGTGGGCGAGATGGTGCGCATCGGGATCGAGCGGGGCCGGGCCGTGAAGCCTCACCTCAAGGTCGGCATCTGCGGCGAGCACGGCGGCGAGCCCTCCTCGGTCGAGTTCTGTCACCGCGTCGGGATGACCTACGTCTCCTGTTCGCCCTTCAGTGTCCCCATCGCGCGGCTGGCCGCGGCCCAGGCCCAGATCCGGGAGCCCCGGCGCGCCGCGGGAGGCAAGCGGCATGCATGACTTCAACGGCGTCTTCATCCCGGTGCCCACCCCCTTCCGCGGGGACGAGGTGGCGACCGACCGCCTCAAGGCCAATCTCGAGCGGTGGAACCAGACCGGGCTCAACGGCTACGTGATCCTGGGGTCCACGGGCGAGTTCCCCATGCTCTCGGAAGCAGAACGCGACGCCGTTCTCGTCGCCGCGCGCGAGGCCATCCCGCGCGACCGCGCGTTCATCGCGGGGACGGGGACCAACTCGACGCTGCACACCATCCGACAGACCAAGCGGGCGGCCGAGATCGGCGCGGACGCGGCCATCGTCATCACGCCGCACTACTTCACCAAGGGGTTCTCCCAGGCCCAGGCCCAGATCCGGCACTACCTGGCCGTGGCGGAGGCCTCGCCGGTCCCGATCATGATCTACAACTTCCCGCTCAACACGGGGATCAACCTCGAGCCGGACACGGTCGCGCGCATCGCCGAGCATCCGAACGTCTGCGGCATCAAGGACTCCTCGGGCAACATCCCGCAGGCTGCGCAGATCATCCACCTGACCCCCAAGAGCTTCCACGTCCTCGTGGGCGCCGCCGCCGCGCTGCTGCCGTCGCTCGCGATCGGCTCGTCGGGCGGCATCCTGGCGCTGGCCGTCATCGCCGCGCGCGAGTTCGTCGACGTCTACTCGCTGGCGAAGCAGGGACGGTGGGAAGAGGCCAAGGAGATCGCCGCGCGGATGATGCTGGCTGATCGGGGTGTCCCGGGCCGCTACGGCATCGGCGGGCTCAAGGCCGCGCTGGATCTGCAGGGCTTCTACGGCGGGCCCTGCCGCGCGCCGCTCGGCACCCCGGACGGCGACGCCATCGAGGACATCAAGGAAAGCCTCGCCTCGGCGGGATTGCTCTAACCGGAGGAAAGGGAGGAGGCGCATGGCAGTGAAGCTTTCGGGCGCGCGGATCGTGCTGGAGTGTCTCAAGCGGGAAGGTGTGGACGTCATCTTCGGTCTGCCGGGCGGCGCGGTCCTGCCGATTTACGACGCCCTGTACGACTTCGAAGGGCTGCGCCACATCCTGGTCCGCCAGGAAGCCGCCGCGGGCCACGCCGCCGAGGGCTACTCACGCACGACGGGCAAGGTGGGCGTCTGCCTCGTCACCTCCGGTCCCGCCGCCACCAACCTGGTGACGGCGCTGCAGGACGCGCTGATGGACTCGATTCCGATCGTGGCCTTCACGGGCCAGGTGCCGACCCACCTGATCGGCAACGACGCCTTCCAGGAAGCCGACAATGTCGGCATCACCCGGTCGGCCACCAAGCACAACTTCCTCGTGAAGGACGGCAAGGATCTCGCGCCCATCATCAAGGAGGCCTTCTATCTGGCGTCCACCGGGCGGCCCGGGCCGGTGCACGTCGATCTGCCCAAGGACGTCCTCGTCAAGGAGTGGCCGTTCGAATATCCGAGCCAGGTCCACCTCCGCTCCTACAACCCGACGTACGACGGGCATCCGGGGCAGATCAAGAAAGCCGCGCGCGCGATCGTGCGCGCCAAGCGGCCCGTGCTCTACGTCGGCGGCGGCGTGATCTCCTCCGACGCGGCACCCGAGCTGCGCGCGCTCGCCGATCTGACCCAGGTGCCGCTGACCCAGACCCTGATGGGCCTGGGCGCCTTCCCCATGGCGAACCCGCTGTCGCTGGACATGCTCGGCATGCACGGGACCTACTACGCGAACATGGCGGTCCACAACTCCGACTGTCTGGTGGCGATCGGCGCCCGCTTCGACGACCGCGTGACCGGCCGAGTGGACGCCTTTGCGCCGAACGCCGAGATCATCCACATCGACATCGACCCGTCGTCGATCTCCAAGAACATCAAGGTGGACATCCCGATCGTGGGCGACTGCAAGCGGGTCCTCGCGCGCTTGGTTGAGGCCGTGCGGCAAGAGCTGAAGGACGGCCTGCCCCCGGCGGTGGCCGAGGCGCGCAAGCAGTGGGCCCAGCAGATCGCCGACTGGAAGCGCGATTTCCCGCTCCGCTACGAGTGGGACGACGAGGTCATCAAGCCCCAGTACGTGATCCAGGAGATCTCCAACCTGACCCAGGGGGAGGCCTTCGTCGTCACGGGGGTGGGGCAGCACCAGATGTGGGCCGCCCAGTACTACCGCTTCAAGCATCCGCGACGCTGGTGCACCTCGGGGGGGCTCGGCACCATGGGCTATGGTCTTCCCACAGCCATGGGAGTGCAGGCCGCGCATCCCGGCAAGCTGGTGGTGAACATCGACGGCGACGGCTCGTTCTCCATGAACAGCCAGGAGCTGGCGACATGCTTCACCGAGGGGCTGCCGGTCAAGACAGTCATCATCAACAACAGCGGGCACGGCATGGTGCGCCAGTGGCAGCGCATCATCTACAAGGAGCGCTACTTCGCCATCGACCTTCCCGGTGTTCCGGACTGGGTGAAGCTGGCGGAGGCGTACGGCTGCGTCGGGATCCGGGTCACCAAGCCCAGCGAGGTGGTGCCGGCCATCGAGAAGATGCTCAGCACTCCGGCGCCCGTGGTGGTCGATGTCTGCGTCGACAAGGACGAGTGCGTGTTCCCCATGGTGCCGGCCGGCGGCGCCAACAAGGACATGATCCTGGCCCCTCCGACCCGGGAGGTGAAGGAGAAGGCGGCGAAGTCCCAGACGGGCTTCTAGCTTCCCAGAAAGGACGCAGGCGTGGCGGAGACGGACGGAGCGCAGAAACACACCATCGCGGTGCTCGTCGAGAACCGGTTCGGCGTGCTCTCGCGGGTGGCCGGGCTCTTCTCGGCGCGCGGCTACAACATCGAGAGCCTGTCG
>DASSSH010000269.1:0-3598 GCA_035708525.1 Candidatus Methylomirabilota bacterium | reverse complement strand
GAGTTCGGCGCGCGCTCGACCGGCTGCGGGAGACGGCTGGGACCGAGGAGAACCTGATGCCGGTTCTCGTCGAGCTGGTCAAGACCTACGCGACGGTCGGCGAGATCTGCGGCGTGCTGCGGGAGGCATTCGGGGAACATCATGCTCTCCCCGCGTACTAGGTGAGCCGCGGAGAGTCCGCCGGGATCACTTCTTGCCCGCGAGCTCTCCCCGGACGAGGGCGGCGCCGGTGGCCAGCGAGCGGATCTTCTGGTTGCACATGTAGCGCGGCGACCAGCCGAAGCCGCAGTCGGGGTTGACGTAGAGCTTCTCGGGACGGCACACCCCCAGCACCCGCTTGATCCGCTTGGCGATATCCTCGGCGGTCTCCGGGTAGAAGCCCTTGACGTCGATGACGCCGGCGCCGAGCTCGCGGTCCTGCCCGTACTCCTTCCAGAGGTCGATCTCGGAGAGCTCCCGCCCCGCGAATTCCAGGACGAACTGATCCGCGCGCGCCTTGAGGAGCCCCGGGAAGTAGGGCCGATAGCTCCGGTCGAAGCGCGAGCGGCCGAAGCGGTTGCCGAAGCAGATGTGGAAGCCGAGCTTGGCCCGCACACCGTCGGTCGCCAAATTGAACAGGCGCGCCATCTCCTCGCCCGAGACGTTGCCGCGCGCCGGCTCGTCGATCTGGATGAAGTCCGCGCCGGCGGCGACGAGGCCCTTGAGCTCCTCGTTGATGACCTCCGCGAAGCGCTCGGCCACGTCCACCACGCCCTTGTACATCCGGCCCGGGTGAATCCGGGAGCCGAAGGTGAGTGGGCCGGCGCAGGTCGCCTTGGTGCGGCGGGTCGTGTGGGCCTTGAGGTACTGGAACTCCTTGACGATGCCGAGGCCGCCCTCGGGGGTCTCGATGCGCCCGACAGCCTCGTAGCGCGTCTGCTGATCGTAGCCCCAGGGGCCGGCCTTGCGCCGGACGGGCAGGGCCTCGATGCCCTTGATGATGGCGTAGTAGGAGTCCACGTAGCCGTCGAGTCGTCGGACTTCGCCGTCGGTAATGATGTCCAGCCCGGCGCGCTCCATGTCGCGGATCGCCGTGTCGGCGGCGTCGTCGAACATCTCCTCGAGGTCGGCGGGACCGTACTCGCCCGCCTCGTAGGCCTTGACGGTGGCGAACCACCAGCCGGGCTTGCCGTGCGAGCCGACGACGGTGGCGGGGATCAGCGGAAGGTCTTGCATCAGGGTGTTCCTCCTATTACGCGGAGCACTGCCGGATCGGCGTGGACCGCGTCCGGCCGCCCTGCAAAGATGATCTCGCCGCGCTCGATGACGTACAGGCGCGTGGCGAACTCGGGCACGTGGTGGATGTTGGACTCGGCCATGAGAATGGAATGCCCCAGTTTGGTGATCTCCGCAATGCCCTCGCTCACGGCGGGGATGATAGCCGGAGACAGCCCCTCGAAGGGCTCGTCCAGCAGGAGCATGTCCGGGTCGAGGGCCAGCGCCCGGGCGATCGAGAGCATCTTGCGCTCCCCGCCCGACATTTGCGGGCCCTTGCGCGCCACGTACTGGCGCAGGACGGGGAAGACCTGGTAGGCGCGCTCGATCCGTTCGGCCGCGGGCCGGCCGTCCGCTCGCGTCCAGGTGGCGATCTCGATGTTCTCGGCCACGGTGAGATCGGCAAAGATGGCGCCGTCCTCAGGCGCGAAGCCCAGCCCCATGAGCGCGATCTCGTGGGTGCGACGACCCTGGATGGGAACGCCGCGGAAGGCGACGGTTCCCGCGTGGGGGCGGAGGTAGCCCATGATAGTGCGCAGCGTGGTCGTCTTGCCCGCACCATTGCGCCCCACCAGGCAGACCACCTCGCGCTCGCCGACCTCAAGCGAGACGCGGCGGAGGAGGTGGCTCGCTTGGATGAACACGTCGACGTCGCGTACCGCCAGCATGGCGCCTATTCCCTCTCCCCTCTGGGGAGAGGGCCAGGGTGAGGGGCTCCGGTGGCGTGAGGCGCCCGCTTGCGGCCGATCACCATGTCCACCACCCGCGCGTCGGCTCGGATCGCGGCGGGCGTGGCGTCGGCCAGCACCTTGCCCTGGTGGAGCGCGACGATGCGGTGCGAGTAGCCGAAGACGATATCCATGTCGTGCTCGACCTGGATGATGGCGCGCAGCCCGATGCTCTTCGACGCCGCGACCAGGATTTCCATGATGGCGGTCTTGTCGGCGGTGCTCACGCCGCTGGTCGGCTCGTCGAGCAGGATGATCTCGGGGCGCAGCGCGAAGGCCGAGGCCACGTCGAGCAGCTTCTTGTCGCCCTGGGGCAGCTGGCGCGCCGGCGTGTGGCGCTTGTCGGCGAGGCCGAAGAGCTCCGCCACCTCGAGCGCCTCGGCCTGGACCGCGCGGTCGCCGGCCAGCGAAGCGAACAGCCGCGTGCCGCGGCCGAGCCGCGAGATCACCGCAGCTTGGAGCGTCTCGAGCACGGTCAGCTCGGGGAAGATCTGCACGAGCTGAAAGCTCCGGGCCATTCCCAGCCGGCTCAGGGCCACGGGGCCGATGCCGCCGATGTCCCGGTCCTTGAAGCGGACCGTGCCGGCAGTTGGGCGCAGGGCGCCGGTCAGGATGTTGATCAAAGTGGACTTCCCCGCACCGTTGGGGCCGATGATGGAGACGAACTCGCCCTCCTTGACGGCCAGACTCACGCCGGCGAGGGCGCGGAACCCGCCGTAGAACTTGGTTACGTCCCGGGCTTCGAGGATCATGCGGCTAGGCTGATCACGCCCGGGAGACCTCGGCCGGGGGGCGCCGGGCGAATAGGCCCATCAGGCCGCTCGGGGCAAAGATCACGATCACCGCGAGGATCGCGCCGAAGACCAGCCTCCAGTAGGGGAAAGCCGACATCACCCGATCCTGGAGGAAGATGAACACGAAGGCGCCGAGCACGGGGCCGAAGAAGTTGGCGAAGCCGCCCAGGAGCACCATGAAGACCAGGTTGCCCGAGGTCGTCCAGTAGGCGAGGGTGGGGTCCACGTTGCCGGTGGGCGGGCCGAGCAGCGCTCCGCCCACAGCGCCGAAGATTCCCGAGATGACGAAGGCGTACCAGCGGTACCGCGTGATACTCACGCCCAGACTCTCGGCCTTGGCGGGGTTGTCGCGGATCGTCCGCAGGCAGAGCCCAAACGGGGAGTGGACGATGCGCCACATGACGAAGGCGGCGAGGACGAGCACCGCCAGTGAGTAATAGTAATAGGGGACCGCGAGGTAGTCTGTCTTGGGCATAGCATCCAGGCTGAGGCCGAGCAGGCTCGGGCGCTGCACCCGCATCCCCTCGTCGCCGCCCGTGAGCCGGTAGAACTTGAGCAGGAAGGTATAGAAGACCATGCCGAAGGCCAACGTCAGCATGCCGAAGTAGATCTTCACGTAGCGCACGCACAGGGCGCCCACCAGGGCCGCGACCGCGGCGCCCAGGACCGCGGCGATCAGCAGCATCACCTCCATCGAGCGGATGGCGGTATGGGCGGTGAGAAAGGCGCCCGCGTAGGCACCGACGCCGATGAACAGCGCGTGGCCGAACGAGACGAGCCCCGTGTAGCCGAAGAGCAGGTTGAGCCCGAGCAGCGCCACGG
>DASSSH010000268.1:0-2552 GCA_035708525.1 Candidatus Methylomirabilota bacterium | reverse complement strand
AGGAGAGGAGCTGCAGCCACAGCGGCTGGTCCAAGCCGAAGCGAGCGCGCAGCTGCGCCATGTACTCGGGCGTGGCCGAGCCCGCCTCGCCCGCCAGCACCGTGGCGGCATCGCCCGGCGCCAGGTGGAGGAGCAGGAAATTGAGCACGACGATGGCCAGGATGATCGGGACGGCCTGGAGGAGCCGGCGGAGGGCGTACCGGGCCCGGGGCGTCATCTATAGAGAAGGAGGAAGCCGCTGGCCCCGGGGGCGGAGCCGGCGGCAGGGCGCGAGCGCTACGGCTTCATCCAGGCCCGGTCGAAGGAGGCGTAGACTCCGAGCGGGCTGGTGACGACGTCCTGGAAGCGGTTGTTGTACATGTTGACGAACTGCATGTCGAAGAGCCAGACGATGGGGCTGTCCTCGACGACGATTTTCTGGAACTCCTTGTAGAGTGCCGCGCGCTTGGCGTGGTTGGCCTCGGTGGTCGCCTGCTTCAGCAGCTCGTCGACCTTGGGATTGCTGTAGTTCGTGCTGTTGACGAAGACCGTCCCCTGGCGGATCTGGTCGGTCAGGTACTGCCGGTGCACGCCCAGCACCGGGTCGGCCAGGTTGTAGTAGAAGTCGGAGGTGAGATCGAAATCGTAGTTGGTGAAGATGCGCTTGAGCCAGCTGGGCACGTCCTCGTGGCGCAGGGTCACGTCGATGCCGATCTGCCCGAGCGCCTGCTTGATGTACTCGCCGAGGCGCTGCCACTGCTCGCCGTAGGGCAGGATGTCGTGGGTGATCTTGAAGCGCATGCCGTCGGCCCCGCGCTTGAGCCCGGCGCCGTCCAGCAGCGCGTTGGCGCGCTGGACGCGGTCCGGGACCTCGTAGCGCCGCACTTCGTTCGTGTAGAGCCCCGTCTTGGCGAAGTTGGCGTTCATGGGGCCCGTCCCCGGGCGCCCGAAGCCGAACCAGATATTGTCGATGATGAACTTCCGGTCCAGCGCGTAGGCGATGGCCTGCCGCACCTCCCGCTTGTCGAGCGGCGGGCGCCGGCTGTTGATCTCGAGCAGGGTGATCGGGTTGATCATCGAGTAGCCTTCGAGCGACACGGCGATGTGGGGCAGGGCCTTGAGACGGTTCACGTCCACGAACGGGATCGCGTCGAACGAGGCGAAGTGCACCTCGCCCTTCTCCATGGCGGCCGAGCGCGTCGACGGATCGGGGATGAAGCGCGCCACGATGCGATCGAGGTAGGGCCGCCCCGGCTTCCAGTACTGCTCGTTGCGGTCCAGCCGGATGAACTGCCCCTTGTCCCACTCGACGAACTTGAACGGACCCGTGCCCACCGGCTTGTTGGCGTTGGGGGCGCTCTTGGGATCCGCGCCCTCGAAGAGGTGCTTGGGCAGCATGGGCGACTCGTAGCCGGAGAGCGCGCGGAGCACGTAGGGCGCCGGCGCGTCGAACTTGAAGACCGCGGTCGCTTCGTCCGGCGTCTCGATGTCGGTGAGCGCGCGGAAGGTGTTGGGCCCGCGCGGGTGCACCTTCTTGAGCACCTCCATGACGGAGAACTTCACGTCCGCGCTCGTGAACGGCTTGCCGTCGTGGAAGCGCACGCCGCGGCGCAGCTTGAAGGTGATCGTCTTGTTGTCCGGGCTCAGCTGCCAGGACTCGGCCAGGCTCGGCTGGGGGTTCAGGTTGAAGTCGTACTCGAGCAGCCCGTCGTAGACCTTGGCCGTCACCTGGCCGATGGGGCCCGAGGTCGAGAGGTAGGAGGCCAGCGTGGGCGGCTCGGGCTGCACGAGCATGACGAGCGTGCCTCCGCGTCTGGGCTGCTGCGCGTCGGCTCGGTCCGGCGGGCCCGCAAGCAGCAGCGGCAGGAGAGCAAGCCCAAGAATGAGGCTGGTGAGCGAGCGTCGACGCATGGCGGCCCTCCTCGGGTGCGGGGTCTAGGGCGGCGATGTTAGCAGCGGGAGGATGGGGGCGCAAGGGCGGCACCTGGTCGGCGCCCGGCGCCCAGCGCTTGACAGGTCCAGGAGGGTGGCCTATAAGACCGCAAGGAGGACTGGATCCTGGATCCAAAGCTTTCAAGACCGCGCCCGGATGTGACGCATCGCGTAGCCCCGCTCCGCCGGCGGCGGCTTGTCGACGAGGCGACTGAGACCCTGCGGGCTGCCATCCTCAACGGCCGCTTTCCCGCCGGAGCCCGGCTGCGCCAGACTGATCTGGCCGACCAGCTCCGGATCAGCCGCACTCCGATCCGCGAGGCGCTGGGCCGGCTGCAGCAGGAGGGCCTGCTCGAGCTGCTGCCGCATGGCGGGGTCCGCGTCACTCCGCTCGATGCCGAGGAGGCGGTGGGTCTGTATGACCTCCGCGAGGTCCTTGACGGGCTGGCGGCGCGCCTCGCCGCGGGGCGCGCGGACGCGGCGGCGTTGCGGCGGCTCGAGCGGGCGGTGGGGCAGATGGCCGAGTGTGTGGACCGCCAGGACGCGGGTCGCTGGTTCCGCGTTCACGTGGCCTTCCACGAGGAAATCATGCGGGTGGCCCGCAACCGCCATCTGATGCGGCTCGGGAGCGTGGTGCGCCT